>NZ_AP022590.1:4020601-4329878 GCF_010731775.1 Mycobacterium mantenii
TCCGAACAGGAGGTCCACCTGCTGCAGGCGCTGGCCGACTCGACCTCGATCGCGATGGAGAACATCCAGCTCTACTCCGAACTGGAGCAGCGGGTCCGCGACCGCACCGCGGCGCTGGAGAACGCCAACGAGGAGATCCGCCGGCTGTCGGTGACCGATGAACTGACCGGGCTGAACAATCGTCGCGGCCTCTACCTGCTGGCCGAGCAGAAACTCAGGGGGGCGCACCACCTCGGCCACAGCTGCGTGCTCGCCTTCCTCGACGTCGACGGCCTCAAGAAGGTCAACGACGAGCTGGGCCACGAGGTGGGCGACGCCCTGATCAGGGACGTCGCCCACGTGCTGCGGACCATTCGGCGCGAGTCCGACATCCTGGCCCGCATCGGCGGCGATGAATTCTGTGTGATGGTCACCGAGAACGACGGCGACACGGCGTCACTCAAGGAGCGGCTCGCCAACGCGTTCTCGAACTTCAACACCACCAGCGACCGGCCCTACCACGTGTCGGCCAGCATCGGGCTGGTGCGGGTGCCGGTGTCCGACAACTCCACCGTGGACGAACTGCTGGCCCGCGCCGACGAGCTGATGTACGAGGAGAAGAAGGCCAGCCCCAATTCGCGGCTCGCTGGCTGATCAACCCGCGACCGGCCGGGCTCGGCCCGCCTACTCGGTTTCCGCCAGCCGCTGCTTGAGGGCCTCGAACTCGTCGCGGACCCCGGTGGGCAGCCTGTCGCCGACGAACTCGAACCACTCTTCGATCAGCGGCAGTTCGTCGCGCCACTCGGCCGGGTTGACGGCCAGCGCCTTGGTCACGTCGTCGCCGTCGATGTCGAGTCCGTCGAGGTCCAGGTCCTCGGCCGTCGGCACGATGCCGATAGGGGTGTCCTGGCCGCCGGCCTGGTGCTCGATGCGGTCGACGATCCACTTGAGCACCCGGCTGTTCTCGCCGAAGCCCGGCCACAGGAAGCCGCCCTCTTCGTCGCGACGGAACCAGTTGACGAAGAACACCTTCGGCAGCTTGGACTCGTCGGAGTTCTTGCCCAGGTCGATCCAGTGCTGGAAGTAGTCACCGACGTGGTAGCCCAGGAACGGCAGCATGGCCATCGGGTCGCGGCGCACGGTGCCGACCTTGCCCTCGGCGGCGGCGGTCTGCTCGCTGCCCATGGTGGCGCCCATGAACACGCCGTGCTGCCAGTCGCGGGCCTGCGTCACCAGCGGCACCGTGGTCTTGCGGCGCGCCCCGAACAGGATGCCGGAGATCGGCACACCCTGCGGGTCGTCCCACTCCGGCGCCAGGATCGGGCACTGCGACATCGGGGTGCAGTACCGCGAGTTCGGGTGCGCCGCCTTGGTGTCCGTCTCGCGCAGGATCCAGTCGTTGCCCTTCCAGTCGATCAGGTGGTCGGGCTCGCCCTCCAAGCCTTCCCACCACACGTCGTGGTCGTCGGTCAGCGCGACGTTGGTGAAGACGGTGTTGCCGGCCTCCATGGTGCGCATCGCGTTGGGGTTGGACTTCCAGTTGGTGCCCGGCGCGACGCCGAAGAAGCCGAACTCCGGGTTGACCGCGTACAGGCGGCCGTCCTTGCCGAACCGCATCCAGGCGATGTCGTCGCCGAGGGTCTCGGCGCGCCAGCCCGGGATGGTCGGCTGCAGCATCGCGAGGTTGGTCTTGCCGCACGCCGACGGGAAGGCCGCGGCGAAGTAGTACGCCTTGTTCTCCGGGGAGATCAGCTTGAGGATCAGCATGTGCTCGGCGAGCCAGCCCTCATCGTGCGCCATCGCCGAGGCGATGCGCAGCGAGTAGCACTTCTTGCCCAGCAGCGCGTTACCGCCGTAACCCGAGCCGTAGCTCATGATCTCGCGGGTCTCCGGGAAGTGGGTGATGTATTTGGTGTCGTTGCACGGCCAGGGCACGTCCTTCTGGCCCGGCTCCAGCGGGGCGCCCACGGAGTGCAGCGCCTTGACGAAGAATCCGTCGTCGCCCATCTTCTCCAGCGCCGCCTTGCCCATCCGGGTCATCACCTTCATCGAGATCACGACGTACTCGGAGTCGGTGATCTCCACACCCAGCTTGGGGTCCTCAGCGCCAAGCGGGCCCATGCAGAACGGGACTACCCACATGGTCCGACCGCGCATGCAGCCGCGGTACAGGTCGGTCATGGTGGCCCGCATCTCGGACGGGTCCGTCCAGTTGTTGGTCGGGCCCGCGTCTTCCTGGCGCTCCGAGCAGATGAAGGTCCGGGACTCCACCCGCGCCACGTCGGACGGGTCCGACAGCGCCAGATAGGAGTTGGGGCGCTTTTCCTCGTTGAGCTTCTTCAGGGTGCCGGCCTCGACCAGCTGGGTGGCGAGCCGGTGGAACTCCTCGTCGGAGCCGTCAGCGAACACCACCCGGTCGGGCTGGGTGAGCTCGGCAACCTCCTGCACCCATGACAGCAGGCCCTGATGGTTCGTAGGTGCTGTGTCCAAACCGGGAATGGTCGCTGAGGTCATCGAACTCTCCTGGATTCGTCTGCGTATCGGGCTGGTCGCTCGCTATGCTCTCGCCCACACAATTAAGGGATTGGTGGCGTTAACTACAGGTTATCGTGAGGATCTTGTCCGGGAAGTCCCGGGCGGGTATAAGCCTTCTCACTACAACGATTCAGAGGATCCCGCCGGATTGCCATCGTCGCTCCTTGAAGCGGTTTTTTCGGTGTCGTCATTACCGGCTTCTTCAGCGTGACTTTCGTCCTCTCGTATATCCGGTTCGCCCAGTTCTGCACGCACCGCCGCCAGCGCGGCCGTCACCGCGGGCATCTCCCGATCCCGCGCGGCCGCGGCCTGGGCGGCGGCCAGCGCGTGCTCGCGCAGTTCCGCGTCGATGACGCTCACGGAGGCGGACACCTGCGCGCTCTCGGTCTCGTCCTGGGCCAGTAGCGCTCTGCTCAACAGCGACTCGGCGACCAGCACGCGGGTGGCGACCAGCTCCTCGACGACCGATTGCAGCGACGACGTCACGTCGCCCGCCCAGCGGTCCAGCAGCGCGCGGTCGTGCAGCAGCGCACGGATGTTAATCACCATGAAGGTGAGCGCCACCGAGATCGCCACGCACGCCAGGGCCGCGACGACGGCCAGCGCGGGATTGAGCCGCGACGCCAGGCCGCTCATCAGCCGGCTCAGCGTCAGCGCCACCCCGAGTCCGAACCCGACGCCCAGCAGGATCATTAGCCAGGTTTCCTGTCGGCGCGATTTCAGCGGCGGCGGTGACACGTCGACCACCGGCAGCTGCTCGAGGGGCGGCAGCTTCATCGGCACCTCGACCACCCGCGCGACCTCGGCCAACTGCGTGTCGATGCCGTCGCCGACCTCGACGACGACCGCATCCAGCCGCTCGCGGGCGTGCGCCTCGAAGCCGGGCATATCGCGGCGCGGCAAACCCGCCGCGTGTTCCTGAAGTTCGGTGCGCAACGCCGCGCACCGGTTGCGCGCGGAGTGCGACAGCGTGACCCGCGACTGCTGGATCTGACCGCGCAGCGTGATGGTGCGCTCGCTTTTCGCCTGACGTCGCTGCTGCAACGCGGTGCTGCGCTCCTCGCGCAGCGCCTCGACCCGGGCCCGCCGGCCGGACCCCTCGGCCTCACGGTCAACCCGCCGCGCCATCCTCTGCAGCCGAGATTCCCACGCCCGCAACCTGTTTCGGCGCGGAAGATCTGGGTCATCGAGCTGCGCCGAGACGGTTGCGACCAGGTCGTCGACGTCCGCATCACCCAGGTCGGGCAGGGCCGCCGCACCCACCCATGGTGTGCGGCCGTGGCGGGGCGCGTGCGCGCCCAACGAGTCACGGTTGGCGGCGACGATATCCCGCCAGTTGAGATGCACGTCGATCTTGGACACCACCCCGACGACCGCGTCGGTGTGCTCGGTCGCGGCGTCCAGCAGGGCGCAGTCCGACGGGGTCAGGTTCGCCGCCGCGGACACGACGAACACCACCGCCGTCGGCACCTCGCCGGGCCCCAGGTCCGCCGACTCCACAAACTTGTGCTGCGGCAGCCGGTCACGCAGGGCGTCGGCCACCGCACTGACCCCGGCCATCCACGGGCCGGTCACCAGCACCACGTCACAGCGCTGAATCGCCGGCGGATCCAGCCCCGGCCCGGCCGCCGCGACCAGTGCGTCCACCGCGGCGACGGGATCGTCGCCCGATTCGCCGCTCACCAGGTTTCCCCCGGCAGCGACGCACAGGCCTGGGACCACAGCCGCAGCGATCCCCGGGCGATGTCGGCGCCGCAGGCGCGGTGCAGTTCGCTGGCCGACGCGCGGCTGTAGCGCTGCCACCGTACCGCCCGCGGCAGGTGCGCGGACGGATCGCGATGCGCGCCGAGGGGCTGCCGGCCGCCCGGGTCCAGCCCGGCGGCCTCGGCCAGGTCGACGGCTGCCGCCATCCGGGCGACCACGGTGTCGTCGCGGGACAGGAACCCGCTGATGCGCTCGCCGAGCCTGCCGCCCCCGACGGCCAGCGCCTCAAGTTCCGCGACGGCGTCCAGCACCCGCTGATAGCGCGCCTTGGCGCCCATCACGCCGATCCTGGCGACGACGGCCTCGACACCGCTCATCCGGTGCAGCAGCGTCAGCACCTGGGCCGGGGTCCGGCCCTGGCGGAGCGCGGCGACCGCCAGCGCGGCGCCGAACAGGTCGAGGGTGTCCAGCAGGCGCTGCCGCACCTCGGTCGGCACCGGGGTGTCGGCGGCCAGGAATCCGGCGAATGAGCCGTCGAAGCAGGTGGTGCCCCCGGGGTGAGCGGCGAGCGTGGACAGCGCCGTCCACAGGGTGCTGTCCAGGTCGTTGAGCGCGGCGACGGCAAGGAGACCGGTCATCGGCTCCATCGGCGCGCCGATCAGCGCCGAGAGCTGCGTGCATTTCGTGCGTGCCGCCGCGACGGGCCCGTCGCCGCCGCGGCCGGACAGCGAGCCCGCCAGATCGGCCTTGGTCAGCACCGCCAGCACCGGCCGCTCGGCCGCCGCGATCGCCCAGGCATCCTCGGGCTTGACCACCTCCGCGAGCGCGTAGACCACCACGTCGGCGTCGCCATCGGTCGCCGGGTGCTGGACCGCGATGCCCGCCGCGCGTCCGGCGCCGTCCAGGGCGCGGCGCACGGTACGGCAGCCGACCCCCGGGCGGCCGCGCACGACCACGCGCAGGGGCGCGGCGGTCCGCCGCGCGATCGCCGTCACGGGCGGGTCGACGTGGCCGGCAGCAAACCGCGCCAGCTCGTCGACGAAAATCTGGTGTCCCTGTCCGCTCATATCCCGCCTGTTCGGTCTCCGATAGACCCCCACGCCCGGCCGGCGTTGCCGCTCCTGGGTGCGGCGCCGCGGCCGAGCGGTCCCACCGAATGGTGGCACCCGCGTCACCAAGAAGCGAGCCACCGTTAATCAGTTACCAGCTCGAGGCAACTGTTGGGTATCAATCCGGACCAGGGCCGGCTACATCCGACGTTTATAGGCCACCATGGACAAATGCATGCGCAGCGCGGGGTGGCGATGTCGTCCGACACGCCGACCGGTGACCCGGTCCGCCCCGACCAGCGCTACCTCCCGGCCACGGCTTTCCGATCGCGGCGATCGGCGCTTTCCGACGCTCAGCGCCAGACCTGGGAACGGCGCTGGCCGGAACTCGGTCTGTCGGTAGGCGCCGCGGCCGACGAACCCGACGGCGGCGGACCGCCACTGGATACGCGCGCGTGGTTCGGCCGCGAGGCACCGCTGGTGCTCGAAATCGGTTGCGGCAGTGGCATATCCACGCTGGCGATGGCCAAGGATGAGCCCGGTGTCGATGTGATCGCGGTGGAGATCTACCGCCGCGGGCTGGCGCAGCTGCTGTGCGCGATCGACCGCGACAAGGTGAGCAACATCCGGCTGATCCGCGGCAACGCCGTCGACGTCCTGCAACGCCTCATCGCACCCGCTTCGCTGACCGGGGTTCGGGTCTTCTTTCCCGATCCGTGGCCGAAAGCCCGGCACCACAAACGCCGTTTCCTGCAGCCGGGCACGATTGGCTTGATAGCCGACCAGCTACTCCCTGGTGGTGTCCTGCACGTTGCGACGGACCACGCCGGCTACGCCGAACACATCGCCGAGGTCGGCGCGGGCGAACCCCGGCTGCGCCCGGTCGAACCCGGCAGTGCCCTGCCGATCTCGATCGTCCGCCCGACCACCAAGTACGAGACGAAAGCTCAAGAAGCGGGCAGCGCCGTCACCGAATTCATTTGGCTTAGACGATGAGTAGGCGATGAGTATGAGCCTGACTGAAGAGAGCGCGGCGGGGGCCGAACCCGTCGCGCCGCCGGCGGTGCTGACCGGTGACGCGCTGGGGGGCGGTTTCTCTCCCCCGGGTGGGCGGGTGCTGCTGGTGTGGGACGCCCCGAACCTCGACATGGGCCTGGGCTCCATCCTGGGCCGGCGCCCGACCGCCCTGGAACGGCCACGGTTCGACGCCCTGGGACGCTGGTTGTTGTCGCGCACGGCCGAGGTCAGCGCCGGGCGCCCGGGCGTCGTGGTGGAACCTGAGGCCACCGTCTTCACCAACATCGCGCCGGGCAGCGCCGACGTCGTCCGGCCGTGGGTGGACGCGCTCCGGAACGTGGGTTTTGCGGTGTTCGCCAAGCCGAAGATCGACGAGGACAGCGACGTCGACCGCGACATGCTGGCCCATATCGAACTGCGGCGCACCCAAGGTTTGGCGGCGTTGGTGGTGGCTTCCGCCGACGGCCAGGCGTTTCGTCACCCGCTGGAAGACATCGCCCGAAGCGGGGTCAGCGTCCAGGTGATCGGATTTCGCGAACATGCGAGTTGGGCGCTAGCGTCGGATACCTTGGACTTCGTTGATCTGGAGGATATCGCTGGTGTCTTCCGGGAACCGTTGCCGCGGATCGGCCTAGATTCGCTGCCTGACCAGGGTGCGTGGCTGCAGCCGTTCCGGCCGCTGTCCGCGCTGCTGACCGCGCGTGTGTGACACTGGAAAACCTATGCGCGGGTCGTTAACGATCCAGTAAGGAGCTTGCGTGTTCGCCTGGTGGGGTCGAACTGTGTACCGGTATCGGTACATCGTGATCGGGGTCACGGTAGCTCTGTGTCTGCTCGGCGGCGTCTTCGGAGTCAGCCTGGGCAAGCATGTTACACAGAGCGGCTTCTACGACGACGCCAGCCAATCCGTCAAGGCGTCGGTGCTGGGCGACCAGACCTACGGCCGCGACCGCACCAGCCACGTGGTGGCCACCTTCACCGCGCCCAGCGGCAAAACGGTCGACGACTCGGCCTGGCGGGACAAAATCGTCGCCGAGCTCAACAAGTTCAAGACCGATCATCCCGACCAGGTCGTCGGCTGGGCCGGCTGGCTGGCGGCGCCGGAAAGCACCAACCCGGTCATCAAGGGAATGGTCAGCGACGACAAGAAGCACACCTTTGTCAGCATCCCGCTGAAGGGCAACGACGACGACAGCATCCTCAACAACTACAAGGCCATCCAGCCGGAGCTGCAGAAGCTCGACGGCGGCACCGTGCAGTTGGCCGGCCTCGAGCCGATCGCCAACGCGCTGACCGGCACCATCGCCACCGACCAGCGCCGCATGGAGGTGCTGGCGGTGCCGCTGGTGGCGGTGGTGCTGTTCCTGGTGTTCGGGGGCGCGGTCGCGGCCGGCCTGCCGGCCATCGTGGGCGGCCTGAGCATCGCGGGCTCGCTGGGCATCCTGCGGCTGGTCGCCGTGTTCGGGCCGGTGCACTTCTTCGCCCAGCCGGTGGTGTCGCTGATCGGTCTGGGTATCGCCATCGATTACGGGCTTTTCGTGGTGAGCCGGTTCCGGGAGGAGATAGCCGAGGGCTACGACACCGAGGCGGCGGTGCGAAGAACCGTGATGACGGCCGGGCGGACCGTGGCGTTTTCCGCGGTCCTGATCATCGCATCGAGCGCCAGCCTGCTGGTATTGCCGCAGGGATTCGTGCACTCGCTGACCTACGCGATCTTCGCCGCGGTGGGCCTGGCGGCGCTGCTGTCGATCACCTTCCTGCCGGCCTGCCTGGGCATCCTCGGCCGCCACGTCGACGCGCTGGGCGTGCGGACCGCCTTCCGGGTGCCGTTCCTGCGGAATTGGAAGTACTCGCGGGCCTACCTGAACTGGCTCGCCGACCGGCTGCAGAAGACCAAGACCCGTGAAGAGGTCGAAGCCGGCTTCTGGGGCAAGCTCGTCAACCGGGTGATGAAGCGGCCGTTGGCCTTCGCCATCCCCATCGCCGTCGGCATGATCCTGCTGGTCATCCCGCTGGGCAACCTGTCGTTCGGCGGCATGAGCGAGAAATACCTGCCACCGGACAACCCGGTTCGCATGGCCCAGGAGCACTTCGACAAGCTCTTCCCCGGCTACCGGACCGAGCAGCTCACGCTGGTGATCCAAAGCTCCAACCACAGCAAGGTCACCGACCAGCAGGTCGCCGATATCCGCAACAGGATCTCCTCGATCGGCGGGTTCACCGACAAGCAGTGGGAGGAACGAGCCTGCCCGACGATCGCCGGCAACCCCTGCGTCGCCGGCCCGAACGGGACGACGGTGCCCAAGGACGGCTCGGTGCGGGTGATCCAGAACGGCTTGGTCAACAAGAACGACGCCGCCAAAAAGATCAGCGAACTGCGGGCGGTGAACCCCCCGAAGGGGCTCAACCTCTACGTCGGCGGTACACCGGCCCTGGAGCAGGACAGCATCCACAGCCTGTTCGACAAGGCTCCGCTGATGCTGGTCCTGTTGCTCAGCGCCACCATGCTGTTGATGTTCCTGGCGTTCGGATCGGTGGTGTTGCCGATCAAGGCCGTTCTGATGAGCGCGCTGACGCTGGGCTCGACGATGGGCATCTTGACGTGGATCTTCGTCGACGGGCACTTGTCGGGCGTGCTGAATTTCACGCCGACCCCGCTGATGGTGGTGGTGATCGCGCTGGTCGTCGCCGTCGGTTTCGGTCTGGCCACCGACTACGAGGTGTTCCTGGTATCGCGCATGGTCGAGGCGCGCGAACGCGGCATGTCGACGGCCGAGGCCATCCGGATCGGCACGGCGACCACCGGGCGGCTGATCACGGCCGCCGCGCTGGTGCTGGCCGTGGTCGCGGGTTCGTTCGTGTTCTCCGACCTGGTGTTGATGAAGTATCTGGCGTTCGGTCTGATGGCAGCGCTGCTGCTCGACGCCACCGTCGTCCGGATGTTCCTGGTGCCGTCGGTGATGAAACTGCTCGGCGACGACTGCTGGTGGGCTCCGCGCTGGGCCCGGCGCCTGCAGAACAAGATCGGGCTGGGTGAGATCGACCTGCCCGACGAGCGCAAGCGGCCCACGCTCAACGGTCGGCCGGCGCGGCCACCCGTGGCGGCCAGCCTGGTCGCCGCGGCACCGCGGCCACCGCACGACCCCACCCATCCCGGCGCGCTGGAGCCGTCACGGCCGGCGCGCCCGGGTCCAGCGGATCCGCGGCCCGCGCACGAACCGTCCCCGAGCGGGAAGGGGCGGCCGAACGACGGTGCGGGCACCACGCGGATCCCGGCCCGTCCAGGCCAGCCGACCGAAGCCAAGACGACCCGCCTCCCCGCCCAGGGAGCGCCCGGCCGTGACCGGCCGGCCGACCTGGGCCCGGACACCAATTCTGCTCAGCAGGCTCCGCAGCCGCCCCAGCGGCCCGCCGCGCCCGGCCCGGCGGCACCGCCGTCCGGTGATCAGACGCGGGCCATCCCGGTTCCCGGCCACCGTTCCGACGACAACGACGCCGCCGAACCCACCACCGCCCTGCCGATCATGCGATCGGAAGGCACCGACCCCAACGTGGCCACCGAGCAGGTGAACGCGCGCGGGCAGGGCGAGAACGGCGACCCGGCGCGGCAACGCCGCCGCTCCGGCGGCGGGCTGTCCGCTCAGGATCTGCTGCGTCGCGAGGGACGGCTTTAGACAGCCGCCGCGGCGCTGCCTAGGCCCGGAAACCGTTAAGCCTCAGCGGGATTCGCTCTTGGGTTTATCGGGTTCGGCCTGCAGGATCGTGTTCTTCTCGTCCGCCTCCTCGGTCTGCTTCTCGGCTTCGGCCGACGGGTCCGGCGCCAGCAGCACCTGGATCGCGTTGTTGAGGAAGGCCACCGTCGGGACCGCCAGCAAGGCACCGACGATCCCGGCCAGCACGCCGCCGGTGGAGATGGCGAGCACCACCCCGAGCGGGTGAATCGAGACCGCGCGGCCCATCACCAGCGGTTGCAGCAGGTGCGCCTCGATCTGGTTGACCGCGATCAGCACGCCCAGTGTGATCAGCGCGTACACCACGCCCTTGGCCAGCAGCGCGACCACGACGGCCACCAGTCCCGAGATCAGGGCACCGACCAGCGGGATGAACGCCCCCAGGAACACCAGCGATGCCAGCGGCAGCGCGAGCGGGATACCCATGATCGCCAAACCGGCGCCAACCCCTGCCGCGTCGGTCAGGGCCACCAGGAAGGTGGCCCGCACGTACCCGATCAGCGATCCGTATCCGGCGTTGCCGGCTTCGTGCACCCGTTGACGCACGTGCGACGGGATGATCCGCACGACGTATTGCCAGATGTTGCGCCCGCCGTAGAGAAAAAAGATCAGCGTGAACAGCACCAGCACCGCCGCCGTGACCAGCTCCGTGACGGTGGCCGCGGTGGAGAGCGCGCCGCTGGTCAGCTTCGCCTGATTGTTATGCAGCGCCTCGATGGCGGCGTTGCCCGCGCTGTCGATCTGTTCGTTGCGCAGATGCGCCGGCCCGTGGATCAGCCAGCGGCGGGTCGATTCGATGCTATGCGTCACCTGCTCGGTCAGGCCGGGCAAGCCGTCGATGAACTGCAGGATGACAAACGCCAGGATGCCCCCCAGGATCCCGAAGCCACCCAGCAACACCAACGCCACCGCGCCGCCGCGGGGCAGGCCCCGCTTGTCCAGCCAATCGACCACCGGCACCAGCAACGCGCTCAACAGCAGCGCCACCAGCACCGAAACGACGATGACTTCGAGTTTCTGCACCACCCATAACAGCGCGAGCACGGCGACAAGGATGACCAGCAAACGCCACGCCCAGGCTGCGGTCTTGCGGACAAGGGGTTCGACCGAGGCGTCGTCGAGGTTTGCTGACATTTGGCCAGCCTATCCGCCGCGGCGCACCGCCAAACGTCTCCGCGGGCGTCCGCGCGTCGTCCGGAACCATCGCCGCCGGCACGATCCGGTTACGACGCCGACACGGTGGGCGATGCGCAGCGATCACGGCGCCACCTGCACCGTTACCCTAAATCACGTGCCGCACGACGCACCCGCCCGCAATCTCGACTTCCCACTCGGGGAAACCTCCCGTGGGAAGTACTGGTGGGTGCGCTGGGTGATCCTCGGCGCGGTAGCCATCGTGCTTGCCGTCGAGGTTTCGCTGGGCTGGGATCAGCTGGCCAAAGCCTGGATGAGCCTGTATGAGGCGAACTGGTGGTGGTTGCTCGCATCGACGGCGGCGGCGGCCGCGTCGATGCACAGCTTTGCCCAGATCCAACGCACGTTGCTCAGATCGGCCGGCGTACACGTCAAGCAGTTGCGCTCCGAGGCCGCGTTCTATGCCGCCAATTCGCTGAGCACCACGCTGCCCGGTGGGCCGGTGCTGTCGGCGACCTTCCTGTTCCGTCAGCAGCGGCTCTGGGGAGCGTCGACGGTGGTGGCGTCGTGGCAGTTGGTGATGTCGGGCGTGCTGCAGGCGGTCGGGTTGGCTTTGCTCGGCCTGGGCGGCGCGTTCCTGTTGGGCGCCAAAAACAATCCGTTCTCGCTGCTGTTCACCCTCGGCGGCTTTGTCGCGCTGCTGCTGCTGGCCCAGGCCGTCGCGTCGCGACCCGAACTGATCGACGGCATCGGCTGCCGAGTGCTGGCGTGGGTCAACTCGATTCGCGGCCGGCCGGCCGAGACCGGTCTGGACAAGTGGCGCGAGACGCTGATGCAGCTAGAGTCGGTGAGCCTGGGCCGCCGCGACCTGAGCGTGGCGTTCGGCTGGTCGATGTTCAACTGGGTCGCCGATGTCGCCTGCCTGGGCTTCGCCGCGTACGCCGCCGGGGACCACGCCTCGGTGGCCGGATTGACGGTGGCCTACGCGGCCGCCCGCGCGGTCGGCACGATCCCGCTGATGCCCGGAGGCCTGTTGATCGTCGAGGCCGTGTTGGTGCCCGGCCTGGTGTCCAGCGGGATGTCGCTGCCCAACGCGATCTCGGCGATGCTGATCTACCGGCTGATCAGCTGGCTGGTCATCTCCGCGATCGGCTGGGTGGTGTTCTTCTTCGTGTTCCGCACCGAGAACGTCACCGACGCCGACGAGGACCCGATCACGGGTCCGCTACCGATCGTGCCGCTGCAGGGTGACCCGCCGGCCGACCCGACCGAGACCGCCCTGCAGGGGCCGGTGCCGCCCGACCGGGATCCGGCCGATCGGAATCCGGAGAAAGACGGCCAGCTCTAGCCGACGGTGTTGCCGCGCGGCGGACCCGGCAGTGGGTTGGTCGCCGCGGGCGGAGCCGGCTGCGGCGCCGCGGCCGGTCCGCCACCGGTGGTCCCGCCCAACGGCGAGGCACCCACGGGGTTACCGGGCAGCGCGGGAAGGCCACCGGCCGCGCCCTGCGCCTGCTGCATCATGCCCATCGCCTGGGGGATGGAGATCGGCAGCTTGCACTGCAGCGACAGGTTGGTCAGCGGCTGGGCAATCGACGTCATGTCACCGGCGACCTTGGGGTTGGCCTCGAAGTAGGACTTCAGCCCGTTCACCGACTGCGGCCCCGCCTGCTGTTGCAGCATCGAGGTCATCGTCTGGTTGGTCTCAGGATGCGAATCCAGGTAGTCGCCCATCGACTTGGAGACCGAGCCGATCGTCCGGGCGACCTCGCTGGCCGCGCACGGGTCGTTGGCCCCGGTCGCCGGGGCGCCGGCCAGGACGGCGACGGCTGCACCGGGCACCGTGGCGGCGATCAGGCCGGCGAAGACCTTGCGGCCCCGTCCAGTGGTGGCTTTCGTCATGGACAACTCCTTCGAGTTTGCGGCGGACCACCGAGATCGGCGCCTCGCAAACGGCTACAAAAGACAGCCGCATCAAGCGCAGCCATCCCCCGAATCCCCGGGGGCCGCGCGGGCCATTCGACATCCTGCCATCGCCGATATCACCGCTGCCAGTCCGAACGGAGCCCGGGGCTGGGATGTGACCGAAATCCCGGTTCGTCACCGGTTCACAACGTCTTGGCAGCGTCTTGGCAACAACGCCGTCGTCGCAGCTCAGGAACCATCAAGCCGACATAATCCACAGACTGCTGCGGTATCGTCGCCAGCACGCGTTACGCGAGAACCGGGGAGCGACAAAATCCAGCAGTTAATGATGCGCCTCAGCCGCAGCCTGCGTAAGTACCGCTGGTTGGTCTTCACGGGCTGGTTGCTGGCATTGGTTCCGGCGGTCTACCTGGCGCTGACGCAATCGGGCAACCTCACCGGCGGTGGGTTCGACGTGGCCGGTTCGCAGTCCCTGGCGGTTCACGACCAACTCGAGGAGCTCTACCACGACCAGGGTGGATCGTCGCTGGCGCTGGTGGCCGCGCCCCGCCCCGACGCCAGCTACCAGGACATGAACGACGCCGTCGCGCAGCTGCGACAGATCGCCACCGGCATCCCCGGCACCACCGAGATCCCCAACCCCACCCAGCGCCCGCCCCAGCCCGACCGGCCCTACGTGCTGTCGGTGCGGCTGGATTCCCGCAACACGAGCGACGTCGCCAAGCAACTTCGCACCAAGGTCGGCATCAAGGGCGACCAACCCGGCCAGACCGCGAACGGGCGGGTGCGGCTCTACGTCATCGGGCAGGGCGCGCTGTCCGCCGCCGCAGCGGCCAACACCAAGCACGACATCGCGGCCGCCGAAAAGTGGAACCTGCCCGTCATTCTGATCGTGCTGCTCGCGGTGTTCGGCTCGCTGGCCGCCGCGGCCATCCCGCTTGCGCTGGGCATCTGCACGGTCGTGGTCACCATGGGCCTGGTTTATCTGCTGTCGGCCTACACCACCATGTCGGTGTTCGTGACCTCGACGGTCTCCATGTTCGGGATCGCGCTCGCGGTCGACTATTCGCTCTTCATCTTGATGCGGTTCCGGGAGGAACTGCGGACCGGACGCCAGCCCCGCGAAGCCGTCGACGCCGCGATGGCGACCTCCGGGCTGGCCGTGGTGCTGTCCGGGATGACGGTCATCGCCTCCCTCACCGGGATCTACGTCATCAACACCCCGGCGCTGAAATCGATGGCCACCGGTGCCATCCTGGCCGTCGCGGTGGCCATGTTGACCTCGACGACCCTGACGCCGGCGGCGCTGGCGACGTTCGGGCGTGCGGCCGCCAAGCGGTCGCGCTTCCTGCACTGGTCGCGGCGTCCCGAGAGCACCCAATCCCGGTTCTGGAATCGCTGGATCGGCTGGGTGATGCGCCGGCCGTGGATGTCTGCGCTGGCGGCATCGCTGGTGCTGCTCGTGATGGCTGCGCCGGCCGCATCGATGGTGCTGGGCAACAGCCTGCTGCGGCAGTTCGATTCGGCGCACGAAATCCGCGCCGGCGTGGGCGCCGCGGCCCAGGCCCTCGGTCCCGGCGCGCTGGGCCCGATCCGGGTGCTGATCAACTTCCCCGACGGCGGCGCGGCCTCGCCCGAACACAGCCACACCGTCGGCGCGATCCGCCAGCGGATGTCGCAGGCGCCCAACATCGTGTCGGTGTCGCCACCCCAATTCGCCGAGGACAACGGCAGCGCGCTGCTATCCGCGGTGCTGTCGGTGGATCCCGAGGACATGAAAGCCCGCGACACCGTCGGCTGGATGCGCGCGCAGCTGCCCAAGGTCCCCGAGGCCGGAACCGCCCGCGTCGACGTCGGCGGCCCGACGGCGCTGATCAAAGACTTCGACGACCAGGTGTCCAAGACCGAACCGCTGGTGCTGGCCATCGTCGCGCTGATCGCGTTCGTGATGCTGCTGGTCTCGGTCCACTCGGTCTTCTTGGCGCTCAAGGGCGTCCTGATGACCCTGCTGTCGGTGGCCGCCGCCTACGGCAGCCTGGTGATGGTGTTCCAGTGGGGCTGGCTGAAGGACCTCGGCTTCGCCCAGATCAGCTCGATCGACAGCACCGTCCCGCCGCTGGTGCTCGCGATGACCTTCGGGCTGTCGATGGACTACGAGATCTTCCTGCTCACCCGGATCCGGGAGCGCTTCCTGCACTCCGGTAACACCCGCGACGCGGTGGCCTACGGCGTCAGCACCAGCGCCCGCACCATCACCAGCGCCGCGCTGATCATGATCGCAGTGTTCGTCGGCTTCGCGTTCGCCGGCATGCCGCTGGTCGCCGAGATCGGCGTGGCCTGTGCCGTCGCGATCGCGGTGGACGCCACCGTGGTGCGGCTGGTGATGGTGCCGGCGCTGATGGCGATGTTCGCCCAGTGGAACTGGTGGCTGCCGCCGTGGCTGTCCCGGGTGCTGCCGTCGGTCGACTTCGACCGGCCGCTGCCGGAGGTCGACCTCGGCGACGTCGTCGTCATCCCCGACGACATCTCGGCGCTGGTCGCGCCCAACGCCGACCTGCGGATGGTGCTCAAGTCGTCCGCGAAGCTCAAGCATCTGGCGCCCGACGCGATTTGCGTGACCGATCCGCTCGCCTTCACCGGCTGCGGCCGCAACGCCGGCCAGGCGGCGTCGGACCCCGACGACGACCAGACCAGGGGCCTGGGACCCGGGCAGATCCCCCACCAGGTCGCCCTCGGCGAGGAGAAGGTCGGCGTCGGCGCGGGCCCGGCCGACAAGAAGCCCGGCCCCAACGGCCACACCAACGGCTCCCCGGCCGCCAAGAGGCGGGTCGCCGGACTGACCTCACGCAACGGCATCGCCAAAGCCATCGCCGGGGCGGACCGGCCCGTTCATCCGGTGACCCTGTGGCGCGGGCGCCTGTCGGTCGCGATCGACGCGCTGGAAAGCGACACCGACACCGTCGGCGACGGACCGAAATACGAACGGCGCAGCCCGGTGGAGACCACCAACGTGCAGCTGCCCACCGGCGACCGGCTGCTGGTCCCGACCGGGGCGGAGACACTGCGGCTCAAGGGCTACCTGATCATGTGCCGTAACAGTCGGCGCGATTATGCCGACTTTGCAGACATGGTCGAATCGTTGGAGCCCGAGACCGCCGCGGTGGTGCTGGCCGGAATGGACAGGTATTACTGTTGTAAATCATCCAGGCGGCAGTGGATTGCCACCCAGTTGGTCCGTCGACTCGCAGATCCCAACCCGTGCGACCACCCGGAAGACCAGGGATCGGAAGCCGACGCCACCTCGGACTGGGAGGCCATCCGGCAGCGCTGCCTGTCAGTGGCCGTGGCGATGCTGGAGGAGGCGAGGTGACGTTGGCACCCGACCGACGCCCCGCACCGCCGCCCCACCGGCCGGGCCCCGAACAACGCCAGCGCGGCAATGGGCCGTCCGGGGGGCCGTCCGGGGGGCCGTCCGGCCCCTTCCAGGACCCCGACCAGCCCGTGGAGTTCTGGCCGACCGCCGCCATCCGTTCCGCCCTGCAGGGTGGTGACATCGCGACCTGGAAGCGCATCGCCGGCGCGCTCAAGCGCGACCCTTACGGGCGGACCGCCCGCCAGGTCGAAGAGGTCCTCGAAGGCACCCGTCCGTACGGCATCGCCAAGGCGCTGTGGGAGGTGCTCGAGCGGGCCCGCACCCATCTGGAGGCCAACGAACGCGCCGAGGTGGCCCGCCACGTGCGGCTCCTGATCGACCGCTCGGGCCTTGCCCCGCAGGAATTCGCGTCCCGCATCGGGGTCTCGGCCGAGGAACTGGACGGCTACCTCGACGGCAGCACCAGCCCGACGGCCGCGCTGATGATCCGGATCCGGCGGTTGTCGGATCGGTTCGTCAAGGTGAAGTCCGCCCGGTCAGCCGAAGCCAACTGATCGGCTATCTGACCGGCAGCACATCGGCGACCAGCCAGTCGCTGCCCCGCTTGGTCAGCGTCACCCGCAGCGCCGGCGCCGCCTGACTGGGCGGCTGCCCCGGCGCGTTCTGAGTCACCCGCAGGACCACCGCCACACTGGCCGCCGACGGGCCGAGGGCCTCGACCCCGGCCGACACCGTGGCGGCCTGCGCGGTGACGTTGTGCTGGGCCAACTCGGCGCTGGACTTCGCGTATTGCTCCTTGAACGCGGCCGCATGCTCCGGGACGATCATCGCCGTGGCCCGGTCGATGGAGCCGGTCGGGGCGGTGGGGCTGAACGACGCCATCGCCTCCGCCATGCCGGTGGCGATCTGCACGACCTGGCGGGAGTCGTTGGTGAAATCGGTGTCCGCCTTCGTCCAGTGCGTGTAGCCGGTCGCGACGGCCGCCGCCAGGGCCGCCGTGCACAGCAGGACGACGGCCAACCGCAGCCCGGGCGCGTCGTCGTCGGTGCCGAGGCTGACCGAATCGCGGCGCAGCAGCCAGAAATTGATCAGCACACCCTCGACGATCAGCAGGATCAGCACCGAGCACGCCGACATCCACCACAGCGGCCAGCCGAGCACCAGCCCAATGGCCAGCAGGGCCGCGATCGCGGCCAGCGGGGCCAGGATGTCGAAGGCGAACAGCCGCCAGATGTTTCTCATCGGATCCTCATCTGATCGAAGCCAATCCGGAGATCATCTGCTTGCCGTCCACGTCGGAGACGTCCAGCCGCAGGCTCCAGTGCACGGTTTGCGGCTTGGCGCCGACATTTTCGCTGACCGACGTCGCGATCAGCAGCACCGAGTCGGTCCGGCTCGCGAACGGCGGCAGCTTGGTGGTGACCACCGGCCGAGCGACGCCGGGCTGGGTGTCCAGGTCGTGGTGCACGGTCTCGATCGCCACCGCGTCGATCCGCCCCGCGCTCTTGGACTGCAGCTTCTCGACGACCGCCTTGTACGGCTGCACGGCGGCGTCGAAGTCGGTGTTGAGCTCTCCGACCGTCCCGTCGTGCAGCCGCTGCAGGCTGGCGGCCACGTTGCTGCTGTTCATGTTGATCAACACGTTCGCCCACTCCGCGGCGGTCTGCATGGCGCGGCTCAGGTACCCGCGCTCGGCGACCTGGTCGCGGTGGTCGGACCAGAGCATGCCGCCGAGCACCACCGCGGCCACCGACAGCACGCCGAGAACGGCGGACGCGATGCCGTAGGGGGAGAAGACTTCGCCGCTTCCGGCTTCGTCCTCGCCGACGTCGTCCGCCTCGCCTTTCGAGTCGTCATCGGGCTCGTCGTCGGGCTCGTCGTCGGGCTCTTCGTCAACGAAATCTTCTTCGGCTGGGGACTCGGTTCGCTCGCCGTCGGACATGGCCCGATCGTCGCACCCGGGAAAGATGGAAGGATGGCGGGGTGACGAATACGGCCATCCGCTCGGGCATCGACCTGAGCTTTGTCGACGACAGCATCCGCCCCCAAGACGACCTGTTCGGGCACGTCAACGGCCGCTGGCTGGCCGAACACGAGATCCCGGCGGACCGGGCGACCGACGGAGCCTTCCGGCAGCTGTACGACCGCGCCGAAGAACAGGTGCGCGATCTGATCGTCGAGGCCAGCGAGCAGGGTTCGGCCGCCGGGGACGCCGACGCGCAGCGCATCGGCGACCTTTACGCCAGCTTCCTCGACGAGGACACCGTGCAGCGCCGCGGCGTGCAGCCGCTGCGCGACGAGCTGGCCGTGATCGACGACGCCGCCGATGCCGACGCGCTGGCCCGGGCCATCGGCGCCCTGCAGCGCACCGGCGCGGGCGGCGGCGTCGGGGCGTATGTGGACACCGACGCCAAGAACTCGGCCCGCTACCTGGTGCACTTCACCCAGTCCGGCCTCGGGTTGCCCGACGAGTCCTACTACCGCGAGGAACGGCACGCCGAGGTACTGGACGCCTATCCGGCGCACATCGCCCGGATGTACGGCCTGGTGTTCGGCGGTGGGCCGGAAGACCACATCCAGACCGCCGACCGCATCGTCGCGCTGGAGGCCAAACTGGCCGAGGCGCACTGGGATGTGGTCAAGCGCCGCGACGCCGACCTCACCTACAACCTGCGCACATTCGGCACGCTTCGCGAGGAATCGGTGGGCTTCGACTGGGCCGGCTGGGCCACCGCGCTCGGCGTCAGTCCCGAGTCCCTCGCGGAAGTGATTGTGCGCCAACCAGATTACCTGCGTACCTTCGCCGAGTTGTGGCGCAACGAAGACCTGGAGGTGTGGAAGAGCTGGGCGCGGTGGCGGTTGATCCGGGCGCGGGCCGCCTGGCTGACCGACGAGCTGGTATCCGCGGACTTCGACTTCTACGGCCGCCTGCTGACCGGGGCCGAGCAGATCCGGGACCGGTGGAAGCGCGCGGTGTCGCTGGTCGAGAGCCTGATGGGCGACGCCGTCGGAAAGCTTTATGTGCAACGGCATTTCCCGCCCGGGGCGAAGGCCCGCATCGACGAGCTGGTCGCCAACCTGCGGGCCGCGTACCGGATGAGCATCAGCGACCTGGACTGGATGACGCCTCAGACCCGGGACCGCGCGCTGACCAAGCTGGAGAAGTTCACCGCCAAGGTCGGCTATCCCGCGAAGTGGCGTGACTACTCCGCGCTGGTGATCGACCGCGACGACCTCTACGGCAACGTTCAGCGCGGGTACGCGGTCAACCACGACCGCGAGCTGGCCAAGCTCGGCGGGCCGGTGGACAAAGACGAGTGGTTCATGACGCCGCAGACGGTCAACGCCTACTACAACCCCGGGATGAACGAAATAGTCTTCCCGGCAGCCATTTTGCAGCCGCCGTTCTTCGACGCCGAGGCCGACGACGCGGCCAACTACGGCGGCATCGGCGCGGTGATCGGGCACGAGATCGGCCACGGCTTCGACGACCAGGGCGCCAAATACGACGGCGACGGCAACCTGGTGGACTGGTGGACCGACGCCGACCGAAACGAATTCGGCGCCCGCACAAAGGCTCTCATCGAGCAGTACGATGCCTACACGCCGCGGGCCCTATCGAGCGGCCACCACGTCAACGGCGCCTTCACCGTCGGGGAGAACATCGGTGACCTGGGTGGCCTGTCGATCGCGCTGCTGGCCTACCAGTTGTCGCTGAACGGCCAGCCCGCTCCGGTCATCGACGGCCTCACCGGCGTGCAGCGCGTGTTCTACGGCTGGGCCCAGGTGTGGCGCACCAAATCCCGTGACGCGGAAGCGATCCGGCGCCTGGCGGTGGATCCGCACTCGCCCCCGGAGTTCCGCTGCAACGGCGTGCTGCGCAACATGGACGCGTTCTACGACGCCTTCGACGGCGCCGATGCGGGCGCGCTGTTCTTGGAGCCGCAGCGCCGGGTCAAGATTTGGAACTGACGCCGCCGGCCACCTGGGCGGCCTCAATCCGGGCGGGCACGTGCTTGTGCCACGGCGTGCCCGCGTAGGGCTCGCGCCATTCCGTCGAGGTGAGCACGTTCGGTGCGACACCGGGAGTGACGGTGCGGCCGTCGTCGCCGACGTAGTCCAGCCCGAACCCGTTGGGCAGGGCCGCATGACCGGCGAGCATGGTCTCGGTGATCTCGACGGTGGCCTCGGCGCTGCCGGCCGCGGTGCTGATGCGCGCCCGGCATCCGTCGACGAGCCCCAGGGCCTGGGCGTCCTCGACGCTGATCCGCAGTGCGCCGTCGGCGTCGCGTTTGCGCCAGGTGGGGTCGCGGAAGATGTCGTTGGCGGTATAAGCGCGCCGCTCCCCCACCGACAGCACGATCGGGAAATCCGGCGTGGTGAGCCGGGTCGGCGTGCGCGTCAGCGCCCCCAATTCGTCGAGCATGGCGGGGATTTCCAGCGCGATCTTGCGGTCGGGGTGGCCGATCAACGCGAAATCGTCCTCGTAGTTGTGCACGGTGAACGTCACCCCCGACGGGGTGTCCAGGATCGCGTCGAACAGCGCGTTGCCGTCGACATGCCCGGCGCGCCGCACCGCGTCCGGATAGCTCAGGGCGGTCTTCTGGGCGAGGCCCCACAGGGCGGCCGCGCCGCGCAATCCGTCCGGCAGTGTCGGTCCGAGCGTCTCGTAGAGGATGTACGGAAGTAGCTGCGCCACAGTCGGATTGGTGGCCACCGCGGACAGGAACGCCTCGGTGTAGGCCTGCCGGCCGTTTTGTGCGGCGTCGTGCAATGGCCGCAGATCCGCGTCGTCCAGCACGCCGAGCGCCCGCACCAGCCGCGCCCAGATCTCGGGTTCGGGCAGGGTTCCCGGCAGGGGCTCCATCAGCGGGCGGCGCAGCTGGAAGGTGTTGTGCGGAAATTC
The DNA here is from genome assembly GCF_010731775.1 of Mycobacterium mantenii. Classification (NCBI taxonomy): domain Bacteria; kingdom Bacillati; phylum Actinomycetota; class Actinomycetes; order Mycobacteriales; family Mycobacteriaceae; genus Mycobacterium; species Mycobacterium mantenii. The sequence goes on from NZ_AP022590.1 coordinate 4,041,953, forward strand.
CAGGTTGAAGAAGGTGGCTTCCGGCTTCTCGAATTGCGAGGCGGCGGGCAGCACATAGTGTGCGAGCCTGGCGGTCTCGGTCATCGCGACGTCGATGACCACCATCAGCTCCAACGCCTGGAAAGCCTCGCGGCAGGCGGCCGAGTTCGCCAGCGAGTGTGCGGGATTGCTGCTTTCCACGATCATGGCGCGGAAGCGGTCCGGGTGGTCGGTGAGGATCTCCTCGGGCACCACATTGCTGGGCACCAGTCCGGAGATGATCGGGGCACCGGTCACCGGCGTGCGGCCGGAGAACTGGCCGAACAGCGGCGCGAACGACGAATGCAGGTGCTGGCCACCCTTTTTCGCGAAGTTGCCGGTGAACACCCAGAGCAATTTGTTCAGGTAGGAGCACAGCGTGCTGTTGGGTGCCTGCTGCACTCCGAGGTCTTCGAACACCGACACGCTGGCCGCGGTGCCGATCCGCCGCGCCGCCGCGCGCAGCAATTCCTCGTCGACCCCGCAATGCTGCGCGTAGCCGGCCACCGGCACCTCGCGCAGCGCGGCCCGCACGGCATCGGCGCCGCGCACGTGTTCGGCGAGAAACGTTTCGTCACAGAGGTTTTCCTGGACGAGGATGGCGGCGAGCGCGGCCAGGCACCACGCGTCGGTGCCGGGCAGCACCCGCAGGTGGAAGTCGGACATCTTGGCGGTATCGGTGACGACGGGGTCGATGACGATCATCGAGCGGGCCGGGTCCTTGGCGATCTCGTTGAGCACCACCCGGGCCCGCGGGAAGCTCTGCGACATCCACGGGTTCTTCCCGACGAACACCGCCACCTCGGCGTGCTCGAATTCGCCCCGGGTGTGACCGCCGTACAACTGGCCGTCGATCCAGGACTCGCCGGTTTTCTCCTGCGCCAGCGCATTCGAGCGGTAGCGCGAACCCAAGGCCTTCAAGAAGGCGCCGCTGTAGGCCCCGCCCAGGTGGTTGCCCTGCCCGCCGCCGCCGTAGTAGAAGATCTTGTCGCCGCCGTAGCTGTCGCGGATGTGCTTGAACCCCTCGGCGATCTCGACAATCGCGGTGTCCCAATCGATCTCCTCGTAGCTGCCGTCGGCGCGGCGGCGCAGTGGAGAGGTCAGCCGGGCGCGGCTGTTCTGATAGTGGTTGAGCCGCAACGCCTTGTTGCAGGTGTAGCCCTGCGACGCCGGATGCGCCTTGTCGCCGCGGATGCGGGCGAGCCGGCGGTCCTCGACTTGGACGACGATGCCGCAGTTGCACTCACAGAGGATGCAGGCCGTGGACTTCCATTCACCGGTCATTTCGGGACGTCCTTTCTGGTCGCCTCGGCCAGCAGCAGGTCGCGTAGCTGGCGGTGCACGACGTCAAGCGGGGTGAGGTCGCGGCGCACCCGGGCCAGCACGATCGCGCCCTCGAGCGCGGTGGTGGCCAGCACCGCCAAGTCGTGCGCCCGCTGCGGCGATATCCCGTCGGCGATGAACCGGGCGGTGATCAGGTCGGACCAGCGGTCGAAGACCGCCGCTGCGCGCTCGACGACCGGCGCCATCCGCTCCTCCTCGCCGGCTTCGACGGAGACCGCCACAATGGGGCAGCCCGCGCGGAAATCGGTGTCGAGCAGCTGCCGTCGGTACTTGTCGATCAACGTGTCCATCAGCTGCAGCCCGTCGTCCGCGCCGGCGATGAGCGCGGCGACATGGTCGCCGGCGTAGTCCACGGCCTCGCAGAGCAGCTGCGTGCGCCCGCCGGGGAAGTAGTGATACGCCGACCCGCGCGGCGCGCCGCTGTGCTCGAGCACGTCCGAGATGGCGGTGGCGCGCGCGCCCCGCTCCCTGATCAACAGCGCGGCAGAAACGACCATCCGCTCGCGTGGACTGCGCATCGGCGCTCCTCAGGTCGACAGCTATGTATGATGCTATACATAATTCGCTGGGCCGGCGAAACCCCGCGCCGCAACGTCCTGACGGCAAGACGCAGAATCGCCCAATTCCACTGACGAATGGGCGATTCTGCGTTAAGGGTGCGGGGCTAGTTCATCCAGTCGGCGGAGCCGTCGTTCTTCTTGTAATTGCCGCCGCTGGAATTCTTCACCACGATCGGGTCACCCGGACCGAAGTTGTCGAAGAACCACTTGGCGTTGGTGGGGCTGATGTTGATGCAGCCGTGGCTGACGTCGCGCTTGCCCTGGTCGTCCACCGACCATGGCGCGCTGTGCACGTAGTCGCCGACGTTGTCGAAGCGGACCGCGTCCTCCACCGTCACTTTGTAGCCGTAGGTCGAGTTGACCGGCACCCCATAGGTCGAGGAGTCCATCACCACCGACGCCTTCTTGTCCTGCACGTAATAGGTGCCGTTGGGGGTTTGGTGATTGCCCGACGTCATGCCCATCGACATCGGGAAGGTCTTCTCCACGGTGCCGTTGCGGGAGATGATCAGCTGGTGAGTCGCGTCGTCGGCCGTGGCGATCAGCGTGTCCCCGGTCTGAAAGGTGGACACGGTGCCACCGGCGTCAACGGTCACCGCGGTGTGCGCGGGCCAGAAATTGATTGGCCGCCAACGTAACTGGGTCGGGGTCATCCAGTAGAACTTGCCCGGTACCGGCGGGACCGACGAGACGTGCACGGCGCCGATGGCCGCGTCGGCGTTCTCGACCGTTCCGGGGAAGTTGATGATGATCGGCTGGCCCACTCCGACGGTCGAGCCGCTCTTCGGGACGAATGATGGCGGCCCGAACGGCGCCGTGCCGGTGAACGGCGTGTTGTTTTGCCCGTCGGCCGGGGCCGCGGCGGGTTGCGCCGCCGGGGGAAGCCAAGGCGGCGGCGCCAGCGGGTTGGGCGGCGGCGGGGCCGCCAGCGGGTCCGGCGGAGGCGGCGGCGCGAACGGATCGGGTGGCGCGGGCGGTCCGGGCGGAGCCGCGACCGCGCCCGGGTCGGCCGGAGCCGGGTCCGGATCCGCCAGGGCGGGAGACGCACTCAGCACCAGCGCCAAGCCCACGACAGACGCCACGCCGGTGGCGTTCAGCGCGGCGAAGAGGCCCCTTCTGGTCCTGGCCTTCGTCCAGCCCGACATATGCATACCTCCACTCGTGTTCTCGACACAGTGTGGCATAGCGCCCGCGCCAGCTACCGTCACCGACGGTCGCGCGCGCCCCGGAAAGGGCCGTGATTACTGGGCTGAACTGGGCGGCTATGAATCGGGTGAGCTTGTCGGAGCAATCCCCAGCATCCGCCGGTTGGCCGCGATGCCGGCCAGCGCGACGGCCATCAGGGCCGCCGAGGCGGTCAGCATCAGCGTGACGCTGCGCTCGTAGAACAGGCCACCGGCCAGCGAGCCGGCCATGATGCCGACCTGGAAGGCGGTCACGTAGAAGCCCGACGCCCCGTCGGGGTCGTCGACCCCGTTGCGCATGGCGGCGGACTGCATCATCGGCGAGACCGCGGTGGCCATCGCCCCCCACAGCACGATGGCGGCGGTCCCGATCAGCGCGGTGGCGACGCCGGTCCGACCACCGAGCGCCAGCCCGGTCAGCACCACGAAGGCCGCCGTCAACCCGGTCACGCACAGGATGACGGCGCTCTTGGGCCGATGGTCCAGCGGCCGCGCCACCAGCGGCAACGACAGCAGGCCGGCCAGTCCGTAGGCGGCCAGCACCCAGGCCAGATTCGGTCCGCGCACACCGAGCACGTTGCGGATGATCTCGACGATGAACGTGTACGACACGAAGTGGCCGGTGACCGCGATCATCGCCAGCACGCTCACCATGATCAGGCGGGGGTTGCGGTGGTGTCGCGAGCGCGGGCCCACGTGCGCGAGCTGGTCGGAGGTGAGCACCATCTCCGGCAGCATCAGCCGGGCCGCGACGGTGACGACGGCGGCCGCGACGGTGACGCACACGACGGCCAGGCGCCAGCCCCACATCAAGCTGAGGGCGGCGGTCAGCGGGCTGCCCACCACCAGCGCGAGGCTGGTTCCGACGTAGATCGACATGGTGGCACGCCCGGCATGGCTCGGCGGCACCATCCGGGTCGCGATCGGTGCGATGACCGCCCACAGCAGGCCGTGGGTGATCGCGCAGAGCACCCGCCCGGTGGCCAGCACCGCGAAATTGGGCGCCAGTGCCGAGATGACCTGCGAGGCGGTCAGGCAGGTCAGGCTGAGCATCAGCGCGCGCCGCCGCGGCCAATGCGCGGTCCAGCGCACCAGCGGAAACGTGGTCAGGGCCGCCACGAAGGCATACCAGGTCAACAGCGTTCCCACCGCGAACAAACTGACGTGCAGGTCGCGGGCGATGGCCGGCAGCGCGCCGACCGGCAAAATCTCAGCGGTGACGTAGGTGAAGGCGGCGGCCGCCAGCACAGCGAGCTGAGCCGCGATCCGTGGGGTCCACGTTCGCGCGGCAGCATTGGTCTCGGCAGTCATGGCGTCTGTGTCGGCCGGACTACCCACTTCCTGGGTTGTCGCGCCTAATGCGATCACACTGCCTTACCGTACGGACCGCAACTACGCCTCCCCCTGAATCAGGGCCGAAACGCGGGTCTCAACTACGTCACCGATGAGAAACGAATTCACCTCGTCAGGAACGGACCAGGCGCGCGATGGCGGCGGAGGCCTCGGCGAGCTTCTCGTCGGCCTCGTCGCCGCCCTCGGCGACGGCGCGGGTGACGCAGTGGTTCAGGTGCTCGTCGAGCAAATTCAGGGCGACCGAACGCAGGGCGCTGTTGACGGCGCTGACCTGGGTGAGGACGTCGATGCAGTACTTGTCTTCCTCGATCATCCGGGCGATGCCCCGCACCTGTCCCTCGATGCGTCGCAGCCGCTTGGCGTAGTTGTCCTTCTGCTGCGAGTACCCGTGGTCGTTCGTCATCCGTCACCCCTGCTCATTCGCCCGCCCTGCGGCGGCAGCACGCCGAACTCCAGCTTATACCCCATCGGGGTATCACCCCGGGAATTGGGATCGCGACTGGCCAGCGCATACTTGAACGATGCCCACCACCGATTCGGCCGCAACCCCCGACATCAAGCCGCGTAGTCGTGACGTCACCGACGGTCTGGAGAAGGCCGCCGCCCGGGGCATGCTGCGGGCCGTAGGCATGGGTGACGAGGACTTCGCCAAGCCGCAGATCGGGGTCGCCTCGTCGTGGAACGAGATCACCCCGTGCAACCTGTCCCTGGACCGGCTCGCCAAGGCGGTCAAGGAGGGCGTGTTCGCCGCGGGCGGCTACCCGCTCGAGTTCTGCACCATCTCGGTGTCCGACGGCATCTCGATGGGCCACGAGGGGATGCACTTCTCGCTGGTGTCGCGCGAGGTGATCGCCGACAGCGTCGAGACGGTGATGCAGGCCGAACGCCTGGACGGGTCGGTGCTGCTGGCCGGCTGCGACAAGTCGCTGCCGGGGATGCTGATGGCCGCCGCACGGCTGGACCTCGCGTCGGTGTTCCTGTACGCGGGGTCGATCCTGCCCGGGGTGGCCAAGCTGTCCGACGGCAGCGAGCGCGAGGTGACCATCATCGACGCGTTCGAGGCGGTGGGCGCCTGCGCCCGCGGCCTGATGCCCCGCGAGGACGTCGACGCCATCGAGCGCGCGATCTGTCCCGGTGAGGGCGCGTGCGGCGGCATGTACACGGCCAACACGATGGCCAGCGCCGCCGAGGCGCTCGGGATGTCGCTGCCTGGGAGCGCGGCGCCGCCGGCGACCGACCGCCGCCGCGACGGGTTCGCGCGGCGCAGCGGCCAGGCCGTCGTCGAACTGCTGCGGCGCGGCATCACCGCCCGCGACATCCTCACCCCGGAGGCGTTCGAGAACGCGATCGCGGTGGTGATGGCGTTCGGCGGCTCGACCAACGCGGTGCTGCATCTGCTGGCCATCGCCCACGAGGCCGAGGTCGAGCTGTCGCTCGACGATTTCAGCCGGATCGGTTCGAAGGTTCCGCACCTGGCCGACGTCAAGCCGTTCGGCCGCCACGTCATGTCCCACGTCGACCACATCGGCGGGGTGCCGGTGGTGATGAAGGCGCTGCTGGATGCCGGGCTGCTGCACGGCGACTGCCTGACGGTGACCGGTGCGACGGTGGCCGAGAACCTGGCGAAGATCGCCCCGCCCGACCCGGACGGCAAGGTACTGCGCGCGCTGAGCAACCCCATCCACCCGACCGGCGGGATCACCATCCTGCGCGGATCGCTGGCGCCCGAGGGTGCTGTGGTCAAGTCGGCCGGTTTCGAGTCCGATGTGTTCGAAGGCACCGCAAGGGTTTTCGACGGCGAGCGAGCCGCGCTGGACGCATTGGAGGACGGCACCATCACCCAGGGTGACGCCGTGGTGATCCGCTACGAGGGCCCCAAGGGCGGCCCCGGCATGCGGGAAATGTTGGCCATCACCGGCGCCATCAAGGGCGCCGGTCTGGGCAAGGGCGTGCTGTTGCTGACCGACGGCCGCTTCTCCGGCGGGACGACCGGCCTGTGCGTCGGCCACATCGCCCCCGAGGCCGTCGACGCCGGTCCGATCGCCTTCCTGCGTGACGGCGACCGGATCCGTCTGGACGTGGCCAACCACGTGCTCGACGTGGTGATCGATCCCGACGAATTCGATTCTCGGCGAAAGGATTTCACCCCCCCGGAGCCGCGCTACAGGACCGGTGTGCTGGCCAAGTACGTGAAACTGGTCAGCTCGGCCGCGATCGGCGCGGTCTGCGGTTGACCCTGCCGATTACCCTCCCGCTCAACACCTTGCGACCAGCGCTACCTTACGGCCAGCGGCCGGTCTGACCCGACAGGGCAGTCCCGGCCGACTCTGAGACGCCGGCACTTTGCTGAAGCCGGCCGAGAGCAGATTTGACCCCTTGTCGGTCGAACGTACGAATTTCGCGGCGAGCCGACACACGCGACCCCGAGGGGCAACGAAAATCGGTCTACCGGATCAGCCCCCGAGGTGGCTCGATACCGATCCCTGACCACCGACGTCCGGAACCGCGTCGGAACCCGGAAGGCCGTCATGTCACAGGCACGCTTCAACTCTCCGCCGAACTGGCCCTTGCCCGCAGGTTGGATGCCGCCGCCGGGCTGGGAACCCGACCCGTCGTGGCCGCCTGCACCCCCGGGCTGGCAGTTCTTCACCGAGCAGCCCACCCCCGCCCAAACGCACCTGGAAATGCCGCCGCCGCAGGCACCCGGCGCGCCGGTCCTCCCCGGCCCGCGACGGATCGGTGTGAGTAAAGGTTGGGCGCTGCTCGTGGTGGCGGTAGTCGCCGCCGTCGTCGCCGGGGGCGCACTCGTCTACCACCGCATGAACCAGCCCGATATTTTCGTCTTGAAACCCGTTGATGCTCAAGGAAATATCCAATCCGGCTGGGTAGAGGACACGAGTCGGTCCAGTGATCACATCGACTGTTCATTCGGCTCGCCGTCGCGCTACGACAAGTCGAGCGGCGTCCGTTCCTGCGGCGGCACCGCCGACTCGGCCGACGCCTGTTGGCCCGCGGGCGACACCGGACACGTCCTTTGCGTGCTCGACCCGTTTGCCCAGGTGGTGTCCCGGATAGGGGCAAGGGGTCTGACCACGCCGCGCAAACCCCTCACCGACGCGCCAGTCCCGTTCGCGCTGGTGCTCGACGACGGCACTCAGTGCCGCGTGCGCATCGGCGGCGCCTGGGATCGACCCGATGATCACCCGGACTGGGTGGGCTACTACGGGTGCCGCGCGACTTCGTCACTGGCCGTGCCGCCCAGCTTCATCGCCGTGTGGGGACCCGGCGGAGAAGCAAACGCCGAAGATTCGGGCATCAGCAAAGGCTTTGGCGGCTGGTCGGTAACAGTCGGCCCAGCGCACGGCCACCTGGACACCCACAAAGTCACCAAGGTGTTCTACGTGGGAGTCGCCGACCCCGGCGCCGCGGGAGGCGGCGGGGCTTCAGCCGGCACCGGCGGAACCAGGCTGGTCACCAAATGCGGCCGCACGCCCCAATTTCAACCCGAAGCGATCCGCAGCGACTCCGGCGGACTCGTCATCCGGATGAAAATTGTCGCCTACTGCCCCGGTGGAGACGTGCTCAGCTCCTCACGCACCAGCATCAGCGTCACTTCGGGCGGCCAGAACGTGGCGTCCGGGGTCTTCGACCTGTCGAGCTCTCCGATCATCCTCGCGCCCGACCCCGGGAGTCCCAGCGGATCACTGCCGTCCATCGAGCACGACTTCCGTTTTCCGCTGGGAACTTTCTGGCGACTGCCGGTTTCGACCAGCGAAGCGCCCAGCAGCGGCTCGCCGCAGCAAGGCCAAACGGACCTGGACGTCAAGACCCTCATAGTCGCCTGCCAGGAGGCTGGCTCTACGACGACTACCGCACAAGCCGGCGCACCGAATCCTGGAGCGAGCACGCCAAGCACCGCCGTCTCACCCGCGGCACCGCCGTCGGGTGACAACGAGTCGGCAAGCTTCGATGCCCTGCGCGCGATTGCCAACGCCGACCGCCCCTTCATCCAAAGCCGACTCGCCGACCGCTGGGTGCCCCAGCTCAGCTCCAAACGGCCCGGGCTGGTCGCGGACGGGATCACTTGGGACAACGCCGCAACTCTGCATGAACACCTGCAATTGCGGCTGCAGTACCCCGAAGTCCGGCTGCTGTGGACGGGCGACTGGTCGACCTTCTCCGCACCCGACTTCTGGGTCACCATCGCCGGTGTCGTCTTCCCCGACGCCGGCGGAGCGCTCGCCTGGTGCCGAGACCACCATCTGGACCGCGACCACTGCTACGCCAAACTGGTCAGCACCACCCACCCGGTCGATGGCAGCACCGCGTTCAATCCGTGAGTTCGCTTCCTGCACAATCGATGTGGGCACCGCAACAGACTCCGTGTACACCGCGTTTCGTACCGCGTCCGGCGATGAAACTCTCTCGAGGCACGGTGTGCCTGGCTCAGCTACTATCGGCGGTTGCCCGCGATGGATTCTGTTGGCGCAGAGTGGCTTTGCCGATCTCACCGGCTGTAGCCCCACCCACCAATAGTCTTCAATTCGCTGACCTCACCGTCATCGGCAGGGATGCCCACGGTAACTCCAGGGTCTTGAACGGCGTTTGCAAGGCGCTGATTCGAGAAAACATGCATTGCCCGCCCATAGGTTTCCGCAACCCTGCAACACCATTGCTCTTCGGACGAACTGGGTTCTTCTGCCGCTGCGGCGGGCACCGCGCGATGGTCTTTTCGGATCAAGAGTGCGGTCTCAGCAAATGCGCATCGGCATGTGCGCGAGCTATCAGAATATTGACCACCAAACGAAAAGGAGATGAGCGGCTACGGCGCAACCGCCCATCCGAGGAATTTGTCGTTAGGGTCGTTTGAATTCAGTGGCACTTGCCGTATGTGCGGGGCGGTGTAGTAATTCGCGGTGAGGTATTGACCATTGCCTTCACTGAGCATGACATGCCCGAAACCATTGTCGAATCGGGGATCGCTCGTGAAGACGAGTGCTCCGGCAGGGATGTTGTCGGCATTCGTGTGAATTTGCCCTTTTGCCTTCAGGTCGTTGAAAGCGTCGATTGCTGATCCATATCTGAAAGAGTGGTTATAAGCCTGCTCCACGAACACCTCGCACTGAACCGTGCTGTTCGGGTTACTGGCCATCTGGTTGCGCGCCCAGGCCAGGGCTTGTCCTGCCCTATCGCCGTTGGCCGCTGCCGGGGCAGGTGCATCACCACCTCCGCCCCCGCATTCTGGCCCCAGTGCCTTCAGCGTGTGCGTTTCGATATCGACATCGGCGACGTAGTGGCCATCAGAAGTCTTGTACCACAAGTTATCCCAGCCACCATTGGGAATGTTGAAACTGAAGAATCCCTTCACCGGCTGACCCGTACTGTGGCAGACCAGGTTAAGGACTTGCCCAACGTTGTATACGCCGTCTTGGCCGGATTTCAAGTTCGGACCGTTCATGCGCTGAGTCTGTGCTTTGACGGTGGCTGTCGTGTCCGCATTGGCCGGCGCGGCCGTGCCCAGACCCACGATGACAGCAGCTGCGGCTGTGATCCCCAATGCCATCGACTTCATTTGCTGCATCCCCCTGCTGCGCCTGTTTGGTGAGGTCGGTGGCAAACGCTACACGTCGGCCGGACGCCGGATCCCTGAAATGACTGTAAAAGCCTTATGCGCAAGCTATGAATGGCCGCCACGGGCGTTGGTGTCGTCCGAATGACTGATAACGCATCACGGCGTTCTTCGTTATCCTCCGCATCCCGCAAATGCAACAGCATTAGCCGCGCTCGTCTCGCCCTCACGACCAACTGTGTTGAATCCTGGCCATCGAAATGCGGCCGATGGGTCAGCGCGGTCGACACCCGCAACGGCCTTCGAAGTCTGGATCCAAACTTGCTGCCCTGCAGAGCAATTGCGCATCGCTGAAATCCTGGTGCGCGGTGCCAGGACACCGGAGGTGAGCGTTTGCCCAAATCGCCAGAAGGTTAATGCCACCGGCGGACGCCACCGAACATCTGACGGCCCTGCGATTCGGTTTCCGATTTTCGGACCACCGGGCCAGCCAGCAGAAACAGGAGTCCACGCGGGTGCCGAAACGTCCCCGCGAAGTCATCGTCCGTGATTAAATCCCCGGCAGGGGCCCGTAAGGGATTGCATTTGCTCTGGATATGTTGACCAGGCGCTGGGGAGGGTGCTTTGGCCATGGCTGCTGGCGACAACGAGGCGGCGTCGGTGCAGGTCGCGATCATCGATGACCATGACGTAGTTCATGCCGGTATCGAAGCGTGGTGCAGTCGGGCTGACCCGCCTATCACTGTGGCGGGCAGCTTCTACAACCCGCACCAATACTTCGCGCGGTATCCGACGAATCCGAACGACGAGGTGGATGTCCTAATCTTCGAATTACAAATCGACGGTCGACGCCCTGATTGGGAGACACTGGCCACCCTGTGCAACGCCGGCCAGCGCGTCATCGTGTATTCGCACATGTTCAGCGACGAAGTGATCCTGACCAGTCTGGAGATCGGGGCACTCACCTACCTCGTCAAATCCGAAGGCCAGCAGCACCTCGTCGCTGCGGTTCACTCCGCACACTCCGGCGAGCCCTATACGGGCCCCAAGATGACCAAGGCGTTGATCAACGACAACGCCCTGGGCCGGACCAAGCTGTCCGAAAGGGAAAAAGAGGTGCTCGTCGCGTGGTTCCAAACCGAGAGCAAGGAACTGGTCGGCAAACGGCTCTTCATCGCGCCGACAACTGTGCGCACCCACCTGCAACGGGCGCGGGCGAAATACGCCGCGGCCGGCCGGCCGGCGCGCACCAAACCCGCACTGCTCGCGCGGGCAATCGAAGATGGCATCCTCAGCCTCAGCGACCTCTGATCCGTTCTGTTGACCCCGACTTCAGACGTCGGCAATCGCTGTGTCAGCCGTTCGTACTAATCTGAGCACGATCTCGGCTCGGCCTCGGTGGCCGCGTGTTATATCCAGGTGATGAGCGACAAGATGCCGCCGAGCGATTTCGGTGCGGGCTATCCCTACCCAGAAACAGGTCCAACCCCTCCCACTCCGCGCGCGCCTCGTCCGCCGTCGGGCACCCCATACTCTGGTCCGCCGGAATATCCGCCTTTCGGCGCCCGGGTCAGCCATCCCGTCGATCCGCCGACGCAGTGGTCACCGAGTACCGGGCCGGCGCCGTCCGGCTGGCACCCGGGACCCCCCCACGACAGCGCGGCCCAGCCGAACACCGTCTGGGGCGCTTCCCACGCTGACCCGCACGCGGACTACCACCGCCAAGCCGCAGCCCATTTCGGCCGGACCGCAGACCCACAATCGAACAGCTATGCGCCTCCCGGTGCTGCACCCGGCTACAACACACCCCCGCGCTACGGGTCCGAAGGACCGCAACTTCCGTCGGCGGTGTCGGCAGAGAAAGTCACCCAGTGGCTGGCCGCTCCCGGGCGCCTGAAGCTGGTCGCGGGTGCTGTCGGTGGCTTCATCGCGCTGATCCTGTTTCTCTCCGGGGGCTCAGGCGCCAAAATCGCGGCACTCGTCCTGGTGATCGCGGTGTGGGCCATCTGCTTCCGGCACGGCTACCACGAAAAGGCCGGGTTGCATGCCCAAACGCAGCTACCCGCAGACGAGGCCATCCGTACCGCGGTCGACGTCGCCAACACCCTTCGCGGGCCTTTGTCCAGTGTGCAGTTCAACGGCTCCACGCCAGACCGTGCGGACTTCACCGTCCGCGGGAGCACCTGGAAGCCGTTGAACTTTCATGTCGCGCTAAGGCCTGACCCGTCCGGCTGGATATTCCTTTCGACGCACCTTGACAGCTGGACTTGGCGGCGCCAGCGCGTGTATTTCATCCCGGTGCCCCTCACAAAGAGCATGGACGGCTACGGGCTATACAAGGCCTTCGGTGGCCGGCTACTCGCCGAACTCCAGCGCCGCGCCCCGTCGACGAGCGGAACGTTCCACACCCGGCCACCGACACAGTGAAACCCGGCGTGATCGCTTGCCGTCGTTGACGGGCGAACGATTGGCGGATATGCCAAGTAACCAACTAGCTCTCTAGCATTAAGGCGGTTCAGAACGTGTCGACAACACTTGACGTGCTCTGGTCGCTCCACGGTCCCAACGGCTCGGGCGGTGTGGCCGAGACCGTCGAGTTCGTCGCCCGCCGAGGCTCACGCCGCTCACATTTCTTCTTCTTCGGCCGCGGCTTTGGATCGGCATTCTTTGTGGTGCCCGTCGTCCTCGTGGCGGCAGTCGGCGGTTATCTGATGAGGAACCCGGACAAGGCGCGCGGCCTGAAGGAACGTCTCAAGGGCGCGTGGAAGGCTGGCGGGTCAACGCTTGATTCCTACCGCTACCCCACGCCGCCGTATTCGGGGCCGCATCAGGGTCCCGGACCGGACCCGAACGTGCATCCGGGGATCCGGCCGGAGAATCCCTGGCCCGCAAACCCGCCTGGGTTCCAGACCGGCTCTGCAGGAACCGATTCGATGCGGTTCAATCCCCCGCCGGGATGGCCGGCTCCGCCGCAGGACTGGACACCGTCGCAGGATTGGAAACCGGATCCGTCCTGGCCGCCTGCGCCGCCCGGATGGCATTTCTGGGTACCGGAACAACAACCGCCAAAGAAATGGGCCTAGCGGCGACGCCTCCCAGCGTGTGATTGCAGATCGCTATCCGTCGTATCGACGCCTTGCTTGACACCGGCCGCGATCGGCGCGGTCCGCGGTTGATCGTCGGCCCGGGCCTGGAGGATTCGGGAGGATTGGCCCGGGCCGTACGAAAAGCGCTGCGGCTTAACCGAGTTCGGGTCTACGCATGCGTGCCCGCGGCACGGGTGCGCATGCCGAAGTAGGTCGCGTTGAGGCCCAAGAACGTCAACAACGCACCCGCGACGACATTCGACCAGGTCATGCCGGCGGTCAGCGTGACACCCGGCAGGATCCACGTCGAGACGATGACCCACGCGCCGAGCACCGGAAGCGTCCAGGTCATACCGTGCGCGCGGTCCAGCGTCGTCGCGAACCCGTACGCCAGGAACGCCACCGCGATCCCGACGATCAGGTCGGACGTGGCAAGCGATCCCATGGCGCTGAATCCAACGATCCACGGCGACGCGGCCACGTACAGCCCCGCGAGCAGGGCCAGACCGAACGTGACGTGCGCGCTCATCGACTCGGCGACCCGCTCATAGCGCGCGCGAAGAGCCAACAAATCGGGGTGCTGATCGATTGATGAATGGACTGTACTCATTTTGTGACCTTTCTGTTATGCGGCAAGCCCGTTGTGTAACAAGCACTGTGGGCGGACGCACCCATCCATCTGTGATCAAGATTACGCCCGCGCGGCGCCCAATTCGAGGGACCGCGTAGCGTCTTGCGACATGGACATCGCGGACCGGCTGCGCCTCGATGTGCCGATCGGGCAGGCCGGCATGGGCGGCGGGCTAGCGGGCGCGTCACTGGCGGGCGCGGTCGCCCGGGCGGGCGGACTGGGCACGCTGGGTATCGACACTCCCCACCGGCTACGCGCGTCGATCGATAGGGTGCGCGACGAGGCACCGCGCCGCGCCGTCGCGGTAAACCTGTTGGTCCCCTTCGTTCATCGCCGTCACGTCGAGGTCTGCGTCGACGCCCGGGTGGACGTCGTCGTGGTGGCGTTCGGCGAGAAACGTGGACTCGTCGAGCACCTGCGCGCTGCGAGGATCTTCGTCTTCGCGATGGTGGGGACCGAGGCGCAGGCGCGCGCCGCGATCGCCGGTGGCGCCGACGGTTTGATCGCTCAGGGACGGGAGGCCGGCGGCCACCTCGTGGGAACCATGCCGGCCCTGGACTTCTTGCCGCGCGCCCTCGGCGCGGCCGCCAACCACCCGGTGTTCGTGGCCGGGGGCATCGCCACCGCCGCGGACACCCGTGCCGCGCTGGACGCCGGCGCCGACGGTGTCATCGCCGGCACACGATTCCTCTTGACGCACGAGGCCAACGCCAGCCGCGGATATCAGCAACGAATTCTACAGGCGGACAAGACGATCGAAACCAACCTGTTCGGCCTGAGCTGGCCGTTGCGCCATCGTGTCGTGCCCAACGCGGCCACCCGCCGGTGGTGCGGGGCGGACGGGAGGGCCAAGGCGCTGCCCGCCACCCTGAACGTGGCCAGCCGCCCACTTTCGGCGTTGGGCTATTTCGATGCGAGGCCGCTGATGCGCCTGCAGTCGACGGCCCTCCCCTTTTTCACCCCCCTGGCGCCGGTGGCCGGCGTGCCCGAATCCTGGTTGGACAGCGCCGCCCTGTACGCCGGTGAAACCGCTTTGCGGATCGGCGAACTCACCTCCGCCGAGCGGGCCGTCGCCGACCTCGACCCGCGCTGACGCCTAGCGCACCAACGCGAGCGCGAAGCCGTCCCAGTGCTTGGCGCCCACCGTCTGGATGACCGCCGTGTCCAACCGCGGATCCTCGCCCATCGCCTGCAGCGTCTGACGCACCGCCCGCGCTTGGGCATCGGAGCCCGGTTCCAGGATCTGCCCCTGCCGAATCACGTTGTCCGCCACAATGACCGTGCCGGGTCGGGCCAGTCGCACCGCCCACTGAAGGTACGCGGGGTAGTTCTCCTTGTCGGCGTCGATGAAGATCAGATCGAACGGGCCGGTCACCGTCGGCAACGTGTCCAGCGCCGCCCCGACGATGACCTCCACCCGATCGGCGAGGCCGGCCCGCTCGAGGTTGCCACGCGCCACCTCGGCGTGCTTGGGCTCGTATTCCAGCGTCACCACGCGTCCTTGGGGGCCGGCGCCGCGCGCCAGCCAGATGGTGCTGAAACCACCTAGGGTGCCGAGTTCGAGGATGCTGCGCGCACCCATGGCAGCGGCGAGCAGGCTCAAGAACTTCCCTTGCTGGACCGATACGGCGATCGGCGGCAATCCGGCGGCGCTGCTGGCCTCCAGCGCCGCGGTCAACGACGGATCGCCGTCCACCACGGTGCTGTCCAAGAAGGCGTCGACGTCTTTGGGCGTTGGTTTCTCGGTCATGGCACCCACGCTAGCCGCGCCCGACGGCGTCGGCACGGGCGGCCGGGCCGGCACCGAACCGGCCGCAGGCATTTACCGTATACCCATGGGGGGTATATAGTGAGGGTGCGGTCGACCCGCACCGCATCAGTCACCACACAGAGAAAAGGGTGAGTTAAATGGCAACTTACGAAGCCGGAACCGAGCTGACGTGCGGTCACGAGGGCTGCGGCTGTCGCGTCCGCATCGAGGTCCCCTGCCACTGCTCGGGTGCGGGCGAGCCGTACCGCTGCACGTGCGGCGACGAGCTGACCCCCGTCAAGTAACCCGTCGGGCCGGTCGTGCGTTCGGGCGTCAGCCCTGGTTGATCATCGCCCAAACGTACGGCCGGCCAGCTCGACCGTGGCGTCGAGCCGCATGGTGATCGCCGAAGTACCCACCGCCGCCGTATAGGCGCCCGGGCGGATCCGCCAGCTTCCGGCGCTGCCGTCATAGCGGGCCAGCAGGCGCGGATCCGCCTCGATAGTCACCCGGTGGGTTTCCCCCGGCTCGAGCTCCACCCGCTCGAATCCCAACAGCCGCAAGCAGGGTTCGCCGGCGGCGGCCGTCAGGTACAGCTGCGGTACGTCCGCCCCGGCACGCTCGCCGGCGTTGACGATGCTGAAGCTGGCGCGAATGGTTTCCTCGCCACTGACCACCAGGTCGTGATAATCAAAACTGGTGTAGGACAATCCATGACCGAAGGCGAACATCGGATCATGACCACGCGGGGCAAACCAGCGGTAACCCACGTCAGCGCCCTCGAAGTAGTCGGTCGTGGTCGGCGTCCCCCACGGCTCACCGGCGCCGGGCAGCTCCGGGCGCGGTATCTGGGCAAGATCGACGGGAAAGGTGATCGGCAGCCGTCCCGAGGGATTCACCTTCCCGGTGAGAATCTCCGCGATGGCCCGGCCGCCGGCCTGACCCGGAAACCAGGCTTGCACAACGGCGTTGACCGAGTCGCGCCATGGCATGGACGCCGGATTGCCCGTCTGTAACACCACCACGGTGTTGGGGTTGGCGGCCGCCAGCGCCGTGATCAGCTCGTCCTGACCCCACGGCAGCGAGAGGTCGACGATGTCGAAGCCCTCGCCCTCCGCGCGGACCGCGAACACGATCGCGATGTCGGCCCGGCGAGCCGCCCGCACCGCCTCGGCCGGACTGACGCCGGGATCGAACTCAATCTGGGCCTGCGGGAGGTGTTTTCGCAACTCGTCCAGCGGGCTCGACGGCAGCAGGTACAGATTTCGCAGCCCGGCCTCCAGCCCGGAGCCGCCGATCGGTACCACGCCCGCATAACCGCCCGGCGGAACCACGGTGCTGGAACCGTATCCGGCCGGCACACCCGCGTGCGCATAACCGCCGATGACCGCGATGCGCACCGTCGAGTCGGGCGCCAGCGGCAACAGCCCCCGGTTGCTCAGCAACACCGTTCCCTGCCGCGCGATGTCCAGCGCAATCTCGTGGTGCGCGGCCAGGTCCGGCGCCGGGGCCGCATCGGTGCGATCCACACCGACGGCGAACACGGACCGCAGGATCCGCTGGACCATGTCCGACAGGCGCTCCTTGGTCAGCCTGCCGTCGGCGTACGCTTCGCGCAGCGGCGCACCGAAGGACTCGGCCTGCCACAGCAGGGCGTCGATCTGTGCCCCGCACTCCTGATCGAGGCCGGCCAAGGCGCACTCCCAGCTCGGCGTGGCACCCCAATCCGACATGACCCATCCCCGGTATGCCCAAGCGCCTTTCAGCACGTCGTTGATCAAGGCTGAGTTCGCCGCGGCGTAGTCGCCGTTGATCTTGTTGTAGGCCGTCATAACGGCGCCGGGATGCGAACGCTCGATGGCCAATTCGAAGGCCAGCAAATCGGATTCGCGGTGCGCGTCGGGATCGATGACCGCATTCAGGAAGTGCCGATTGGTTTCGTTGCAATTCAGCGTGTAGTGCTTGACCGTCGAGATGACGCCGTGGCGTTGGATGCCGTCGATCGACTCGGCGGCCATCGTGGCGGTCAACAGCGGGTCCTCGGAGAGGTATTCGAAGTTGCGGCCATTGCGCGGGTCGCGGGCCAGGTTCATCGCCCCGGCGAGTTGCACGTTGAACCCGCGGCTGCGCGCCTCGCGGCCGATCACCTCGCCCGCGGCCCGGGCCAGCGACGGATTGAAGCTGGCGGCCAGCGACAGACCGGCGGGCAGCGCCGTCGCCGTGTCCCCCGGGCGGAACCCGGGATTGGTGACGCCCAGTCCGGCGTCGCTCATCAGCAACGCGGGCACCCCGAGACGGGGGATCCCCGGCACGTATCCCGCGCTCATCGGCACGCCCGCGGGGATGCGCTCATCGCGCACCGGCCACATGTCGCCGGCCCCCATCACCGAGACCAACAGCGCGAAGCGTTCGTCGTCGGTCATCCGGGCTTCGACCTCGCGCGCCCGCGCGTCGGGGTCGCCCGCGTTCACCGCACGCCCTGTTTGGCGTAGACGACGCGCAGCACGTGCCCCAATTCGGGTCCCATCACCAACTCCGTCAACTCGCAGATCGTCGCAACGAACTCGGGGCCGTGCGGCGGCTCGGCCTGGCACAGATGATGCGCCACTTCGTGCAGCACCACCAGCTCCCGCAGCGCCCAGTCGGCGGTGTCACGATCGGGGACCGCGATAATGCCTGTGCCGTCGCGGTTTTCGTAGTGCGCGGCGGTGGCGGCCCGCCGCGGTCGCACCCGCAGCGGGGTCACACCCGGCCACCGTTGCCGCACCGCCGGGAGCGCCAGCACATCGTCCACATAGCGCTGCGCGGAGTCCACCGAACCGAATCGCCCCTCGGGCGGCAGCGTCAACTGCGTCCCGAAGAACTCGACCGCCGGGGAGCCGCACTGGGCGGCACGGTCGAACAGCGTCCGGACGAACTCCTCGGCCGCATAAACCTTGGAGCGTTGAGAATCCCGCCGTGGGGAGTTCCCTGCAGTCACCCGCTCAACGCGCTCCGCGCACCGGGCAGTTCGGGGCTGTTGCCGAGCCGCGCCCGCTTGCCGGCCCGATCGCCGGCGCGCCGTGCCGCCGACGAATACCCGGCCGACGCCCGGCTGGCCTGCCACGTGCCGCGCGCCTTCGACGCACCGCGGTAGTAGTCCACCAGCTCGACCTCCTTGTCCCGCAACGCGATAGCGGTACCCGGCGACCGACGGCGGTCCTTGGTGGCTTCCTGCCGGGCCTGGTCGCGGGCCTCGGCGAGCCGCTGGCCCACCCGCGCCCCGAATGCCAGCTGGAAGTTGAGCCGGGCGGTGATCGTCGGCGTGGGACGATGCGCACCCGAGGCCAGGTAGGCGTCCGACGCGCGAACCATCTGTACGACCAGGCTCGCATACAGGGCGTGGCTGGCGTCGATGTCCTCGACGAACCCGTAGGCATACACGAACGTCGAATTCGAGGCCACATCGCAGCGCACGTCGTTGGCCGCCGCGATCACCACGAACAGCTGCACGTAGGTGCGTAACCCCTTGGTGCCCGCCGCCCCGATGGTGATGGTGCGCTGCGTCGGCGTCTGCGCGGCCGAGCGCTGGGCCGAATGGGAGCGCGCCACCGCGAGGTCGATCGACGCGGCCGTCGCGAGCCGCTGCGCGGCGGACATGAACGCGTCGGCCTCGTGGGTGTTGTCGGTGCCTTCGGCCTGACGCAGCAGTGCGGCAATGCGCGCCAGCATTTTGTCGTCAGTCAATGGCGCCGCTCCTCCCCATCGCTTGGCTCTGTCGCCAAAGTACGGGAGCGGGCCGACACGGCCGCCTCACAACCGAGCGGTGATCCAGGAGACCACGTCATCGAGCACCTGCTCGCGCTCTGGCTCGTTGAAAACCTCGTGATAGAGCCCCGGGTAGACCTTCAACTCGACGTCGGTGGACCCCACGCACTCGACGAGGCGCCGACTGCCCGCGACGGGTATCAGCCGGTCCTGTTCCCCGTGCACCACCAGCAGCGGCGCCGTCAGCGCCGGCGCCCGTTCCGGCATGGTCTCGCCGACCTGCAGCAAGGCGCGGCCGATCCCGGCCGGCACCTTGCCGTGATACACCAGCGGATCGTCTTTGTAGGCGGCCACCACCGCGGGATCCCGGGAGATGGCGTCGACGTCGAGTTCTTGCGCCGGCAGTCCGGGCGCGATGGCACCGAGCACCTTGGCGGCCAGCGCCAGCAGCGGAGACACCTGATCCTGGGCAGCCACCGCGGGCCCCGACAGCACCATCAGGTCGTAGTTGTCCGGGCGTTCGACCCCGTAGGCGAAGACGATTCCGCCACCCATGCTGTGCCCCAGCACGATGCACTTGAGGCCGTGGTGTTCCCGGGTGGCGATGCCGACCAGGGTGTCGAAGTCGGAGGTGTATTCGTGGATGTCGCGCACCAGCACCCGCTTACCGCCGGAGCGGCCGTGGCCGCGATGGTCCAGCGCGTAGGTGACCAGCCCGGCTTCGCCGAAGCGGCGCGCGACGTGGTCGTAGCGGCGGGCGTATTCGCCGAGCCCGTGGGAGAGCACCAGGACCGCTCGCGGGGCACCGTCGGGGGTCCACACGTCGTAGACGATGCGCACACCGCCGAACCCGTCGAAACTTCGCTCGGAGTGGTTCACTTGGGGGTCCTAGTCATTACGGGCAGCGTAATGGCTCTTGATGCGGCCCGCGTCGGGGACACTGCGTAGGCTCATGCGGATGAGCTCCCCGGCTAGCGGGTGGCACCCCCACCCGGTGGAATACTCGGCGGTCGCCCCGGAGGTGGGCACCGATTTCTCGGCGCACGCCGAACCGTATCGGCGCGAACTGCTGGCCCACTGCTACCGAATGACCGGGTCCCTGCACGACGCGGAGGATCTGGTGCAGGAGACCCTGCTGCGGGCCTGGAAGGCGTACGACCGTTTCGAAGGCAAGTCCTCGATGCGGACCTGGTTGCATCGCATCGCCACCAATACCTGCCTGACCGCGCTGGAGGGGCGCCAGCGCCGGGCGCTGCCGGTGGGCTTGGGTGCCCCGAGTTCGGACCCGACCGCCGAGTTGGTGGAGCGCCGCGAAGTGCCGTGGCTGGAGCCGTTGCCGGAGCCCACCGAGCATCCGGCGGATCCGTCGGTCATCGTCGGGTCGCGTGAGTCGGTGCGGTTGGCGTTTGTCGCTGCGCTGCAATACCTCCCGCCACGACAACGGGCGGTGCTGCTGCTGCGCGACGTGTTGCAGTGGCGCTCGGCCGAGGTGGCCGATGCCGTCGGCACCACCACGACCGCGGTCAACAGCCTGCTGCAGCGGGCCCGGTCTCAGCTGGAAGCCATCGGACCGAGCACCGAAGACCCACTGGTACAACCGGATTCGGCGGAAGCCCAGGACCTGCTGGCGCGCTACATCACCGCGTTCGAAACCTACGACATCGATCGGCTGGTCGACCTGTTCACCGCCGAGGCGATCTGGGAGATGCCGCCCTACACCGGCTGGTATCAGGGCGCGCAGGCCATCGTCACCCTCATCCATCAGCAGTGCCCTGCGGAGGGCGGCGGGGACATGCGCATGCTGCCGCTGATCGCCAACGGCCAGCCCGCGGCGGCCATGTACATGCGCGCCGGCGACGTGCACGTTCCCTTTCAATTGAACGTGCTGGATGTCCGGGGCGGGAAGGTATCCCACGTGGTGGCCTTCCTCGACGACACGTTATTCACGAAATTTGGGCTGCCCGGCTCGCTGCCCGCGGGTGACGAATAAGAAGGTTGCATTCATGACGAACACCCCCCAGGTGACGCCGATCCCCGGCAAGCCGGCGCTGCTGCTGAGCGCCTTCGATCTGGCCGACGTGGGCTATGCCGCCGAGGAGTTCTTCGTCTCCGGGATGGCCTGCCGCTACGCCCCGGCGACCGAGCTGGGACCCGATGGCCGCTGGGACGTGACACCCTCGGGCTCGGGCGATTACACCACCCGCATCGTGGCGTTGACGCCGTCCGACCCGGCCCGGTTCAACGGCACGGTGCTCGTCGAATGGCTCAACGTGAGCGGCGGGATCGACGCCGCCGCGGTGTGGATGATGGCGCACCGGGAAATCCTGCGCTCTGGTTTCGCCTACGTCGCGGTGTCGGCCCAGCGGGTGGGTATCGACGGCGGCGAAAGCCTGCTCGGCGCGGACATGTCACTGAAAAGCCAAGACCCCCAACGGTATGCAGACCTGCGCCATCCGGGCGACGCGTTCTCCTACGACATCTTCTCCCAGGTCGGCGCGCTTATCAAAAGTGGCGGACACGGCGCCATTCTCCGAGACCTGCCCGCGCAACGCGTCATCGCACTGGGCGAATCCCAGTCCGCGATGTTCCTCACGTCCTACATAAACGCCGTCGATCCGCTGGACCCCATCTATGACGGTTTCCTGGTGCATTCCCGCTTCGGACCGGCAGCCCCGCTGGACGGCAGCTCGATCTTCTCCGAATCGACTGCGACACAAGCTGTTACGTTCCGCCCGGAACTACGCGTCCCACTGCTGACCGTCATCACCGAAACCGACGTTTTCGGCGGCCCGCGCGACGGCTATTACTTCGCCAGGCAGCCGGACAACGACAGGCTGCGGGTCTGGGAGATCGCCGGCGCCGCGCACGCCGACAACTACACGATCCAGGTGGCGTTCATCGACAGCGGCTCGGCGCCGCTGGAAGCCCTCGCGGCCGGCTACACGCCGACCAACATGCTGATGGGCCAGCAGTTGCCGCACAACATCAACTTCGGTCCGCAGCACCACTACGTGGTGCAGGCGGCGCTCGCCGCGCTGAACGCCTGGGTCGCCACGGGCGAGCCGGCGCCGGGCGCGGACCCGCTGGAGGTCCTGGAAAGCGCTGCGCCGCAACCCATTCTGGACCACCACGGACTCGCCCGGGGCGGCATCAGAACCCCATGGGTGGACGTGCCGGTGGCCAGGCTGTCGGGCCTGGGCGGCGAGGAGAGCATCATGTCGGCGATCTTCGGCTCCGGAGAGCACTTCGACACCGCAACAATTCAGCGGTTGTATCCGGGCGGCGACGCGCACTACCTCGAACGGTTCACCGCCGCCCTCGACGCCGCGATCGGCTCCGGGTTCATCCTGCCGGCCGATCGCGCCGAGATTCTGCAGCTCGCCGCCGCGACGTATCCGGGCGAGCGAGCCTAGAACAACCGGCTGTCCGGGGGCGGGCCCGGCACCGGACGGACCAGACCGGCGCCGGTGATCAGTGGCAGGTCCAGCGCGGACAGGAGACCGGGTGGGGCCGCGCACACCGCGGGGATGGCGTTGACCATTCGCGATGAACCGGCGATGCGGGCACCCAGGTCGTGGTCCGCGTCTTCGGCCATCTCGAATTCGCAGCGCATGCTCGGGGATCCCTCGATCTCCACCCGGTACAGACCGCGGCCGGAGGCTAGCCCGTAGCCGAGATCCTTCGGCGGGATGGAGATCTGCGGCTGCGGCCAGTCCGGGGCGATGTCGTCCCGCATCCGCGTCACGTGGTCGAGTACGAATGTCGGCTTCCCGGCGACGTAACCGGTGAGCGTCGAGCGCATCGCGACGATGGTTCCGGCCGCGATGTGACCGGTGGGGGTGTCGAACGACTCGGTGGCGGCAATCCGCTCGTTGCTCTCCTCGATGTTGTCGATCTTGGTGCCCAGTCCGGCGGCCAGCTGATGCAGCACCGGACCCCAGCCGAAGGTGAAGATCCCCGGCTGGGCCGCGAAGGCGGGGTAGTCCGGCTGCTGGCCGAACCCCAGGATCTCGTAGACGGCGGAGCGGTCCGGGTAGGTCGCGTAGTTGAACATCTCGGTCACCCGCACCGACTCGATCACCCGCGATACCCCGGTAAGGACCAGTGGCAGAACGTCATTGGCGAATCCGGAGTCGATGCCGGTGGTGAAGAACGACACTCCCCCGTCGATCGCGGCCTGTCGCAACGGGTCGGTGAAGGCGGCGTCGACGGCGTCGGGAAAGACCAGCGGCACCACCGAACACGACACCACGTTCTTTCCGGCGCGCAGGATCGACGCCATGTCCTCAACGGCTTCCAGCGGCCGCAGGTTCGCACCGGCCGCGTACACCACCGCGTCGGCGTCACCGCCCAGCAGGGCCGCCGGATCCTGGGTGGCCACCACCCCGACCGGCGCGATGCCGCACAACTCCCCGGCGTCGCGGCCGGCTTTCGCGTCGCTGTGCACGACGACGTCGACCAGTTCCAGCTCCGGATGGTCGATCACCCCACGCAGGGCGATCACCCCCATCGAACCCGGCCCCCAAATTCCCACCTTGAGCACGACTATCTCCTAATATTAGGACGCATATCCTCCTATTTTGGACGGATCGTAAGGAGGTGACAGTGGCTACGTCAATGGCCGAGACTCACAGCGACTCGGGCGCGAAATCGCCACCCACCGCGCGGGTGATGAATATCCTTGCCGCCCTGTCGACTTCACAACGGGGCTTGACCTCGGCCGAGCTGGCGAAGAGCTGCGCGATCAGCACCTCGACGTGCGCACTGGTGCTGGCCGAGCTGGAAAGACGGGCCTGGGTGGCCCGACGCGGCGATCGCCGCTACGTGCTGGGCAGCGGATTGTTCGGGCTGGTCCACGGGCTTCGAGAACAGTTTCCCCTGCTGGACCGCGGCCGAGACGCGCTGCGCTTCCTACACGACGCGCTGGGGGCGGGCTGCTCGATGTCGAAGATCGGCCCACGCCATCTGACCACCGTCGACACGGTCGGCCATGCCACCGACGGCGAGCACGCCGTGGGTCAGCGGTTCCCCATCGACCCGCCGTTCGGCCTGGTCGCCATGGCGTGGCGCGATGACGACTCCGTTCAAGCCTGGTTACATCGCGTGACGCCCCGGCTCACCCGCACCGAAATCGCCGAGCACCTGGGGGTACTCGCCGACATTCGCGCCCGCGGCTACGGCGCATGGCGATTCGACGACACCCACCGGTCGCTGCACACGCGGCTGGCCGACGTGCTGGCCTCGCTGGAGCCCACATCCCAAGTCACCCGCCAGCTCACCACCCTGATGACGATGGTGACCCTGCAGTCGGTCACCGATGTTCTCGAAACAGATTTGGCCACAGCCGAATTCGTCGTACTCCCGATATTCGCCCATGACGGCCAGCCGGAGTACCAGATAGAGATCCACCTGGGTCACTCCACCGGTCTGACGTTGACCGACCTCGAGGCCGCACTTCGGCACGCCCAGAGGCTGCTCACCGCCGCGGTGCTCTGACGCGGCCGAAGATACGCTTGGGTCGTGTCCGCCACCACGGAGATCAGGGATGCGGCGGACCGCGCCGTCACCAGCACCCCCTGGCTGACATCCCGGCACTCTTTCTCCTTCGGTCACCACTACGACCCGGACAACACCCATTTCGGGCTGCTGCTGGTGAACAACGACGACATCGTGTCGGCGGGAACGGGATTCGACATCCACCCACACCGGGACATGGAGATCGTGACCTGGGTGCTGAGCGGCGAACTCGCCCATCGCGACTCCGCCGGCAATCACGGTGTGATCTATCCCGGCCTGGCGCAACGCATGTCGGCCGGCAGCGGGATCCTGCACTCCGAGCGAAACGACTCCCCCAGCGACCCGGTTCATTTCGTGCAGATGTGGGTGGTGCCCGACGAGGGCGGTGTTCCACCGAGCTACCAGCAGCATGAGATCGACGAAAAGCTGTTGGCGGACGGTCTTGTGACGATCGCCTCAGGAATGCCCGCCCACGACGCCGCGATCACCCTGCACAACCGCAACGCGGCGCTGCACGGCACCCGGCTGTCGGCCGGTGCGGCGGTGAACCTTCCGCGGGCCCCCTACCTGCACCTTTTCGTGGCGCGAGGCCGGGCCGGCGTGGAAGGAATCGGTGTGGTGAACGAGGGCGATGCGGTGCGCTTCACCGACGCCGACGGCCGGCGCGTGTCGGCGAGCGAGCCCTCGGAACTGCTGATCTGGGAGATGCACGCGAAGCTGGGTGACTGAGACCATAGAGGGCCGGCGCCGCAGCCCATAGAGTGGGCACGACAGACAGGAGCCGGCATGCCTCACTCGCACCCGCAGCACGCGGCGCCCAACCCCAACCGGAGCATCAAGGCGATCCGCACCGTGCGGTTCTGGGCGGCACCCCTGGTCATCACCGTGGCGTTGATGTCGGCGTTGTGCGCGCTCTATCTCGGCGGCATTTTGAACCCGACGACCAACCTGCACCATTTCCCCATCGCGGTGGTCAACGAGGACGCCGGTCCCGGGGGCGCGCAGATTGTCGACCGGTTGGTCAACGGGTTGGACAAGAACAAGTTCGACGTCCGCGTGCTCTCCCGCAGCGAGGCCAAGCACCAGATGGACACCGGTCAGGTGTACGGGCAGGTGCTGATACCGCCGAGCTTCTCGTCGAGGTTGCGGGACTTCGCGACCAGCGCGGTGATGCCCGCCCGCGCGGAGCGGCCCTCGATCACGGTGTCCACCAATCCGCGGGCCGGCACGCTCGGTGCGAGCATCGCCGGCCAAACCCTCAACACGGCGATGGGGATAGCCAACGGCATAGCCGGACAACGGGTTATGGCCGAAGTGGCCGCGCAGACCGGTGGTGCGCCGCTGGCCGGGGCGGCACAGGTGGGCCTGAGCGCCCCGATCGAGATCCAGTCCAATGTCTACAACCCGCTGCCCAACGGAACCGGCAACGGCCTGTCGGCCTTCTATTACGCGCTCCTGCTGCTGCTCGCGGGATTCACCGGAAGCATCGTGGTCAGCACGCTGGTGGACGCGTTGCTTGGTTACGTGCCGGCCGAATTCGGCCCGGTGTATCGGTTCGCCGAGCAGGTCAGGATTTCCAGATTCCAGACGCTGCTGCTGAAGTGGGCGATGATGGTGCTGCTGGGGCTGCTGACCTCGGCGGTGTACCTGGCGATCGCCGGCGGGCTCGGCATGCCCATCGATCACAGCTGGCAACTGTGGGCGTTCGGTGTCTTTGCGGTCGCCGCGGTGGGTATCACATCCAGTTCGTTGCTCTCGGTGCTGGGCACCGCGGGATTGCTGGTCAGCATGCTCATCTTCGTGATCCTCGGGCTGCCGTCGGCCGGCGCCACGGTGCCGCTGGAGGCGACGCCGTCCTTCTTCCGCTGGCTGGCCGAATTCGAACCGATGCACCAGGTCTTCCTCGGGGCCCGGTCGCTGCTGTACTTCGGCGGCCGCGGTGATGCCGGCCTGACGCAGGCGCTGACCATGACGTCGATCGGCCTCGTCATCGGTCTGCTGCTCGGCGGCATCGTCACACACCTCTACGACCGCAAGGGCTTTCACCGGATTCAGGGTGCGGTCGAGCTGGCGATCGCCCAGGAACACCAGGCCCAACACCAGGCCCGCCGCGGCAAGCGCACCGAACCGGCCGCCACCGAGACGGCCACCACCGAAGCCGCCGGAACCGAGACCGCCGCATCGGAGACCGAAAGCTCAAGCGAGCGAACGTAATTCGAAAGTAGCCCTACCGTCACCGCGCTGTTATCTTTGTTGACAGTGTGACTTCTGAGGCTGATGATGTTTCTGTTGCATTCAGTTCAGGGCGGAAAGGGCTATCGTGCTGACCCGACGCGCCAGCTTCCGCCGCCTGACCGCGTGCTGCGCCGCCCTCGTTGCGTGCTTCACGCTGGCGATCACGTCGGGACAGCCCCTCGCGCGGGCCGCCGACGGCCGCGACCTGCTGGCCAACGCCATCGGCAGCACCCGCGGCTCCTACCTGGTCTACAACTTCGGTCCCGGCCATCCCGCGCCGATGCTCAACGCCGGTGGCAGCTGGTACGAGATGAATAACGGCGGGCACCTGATGATCATCAAGAACGCGGCGGGACGCCTGTCACCCCACCTGCTGGTCGACACGCACCGGGGCGATCAGGCCCGTTGCGAGAACAACCCGGGGGCGCGCACCGGCGAGGGGCTCTGGCAGGCCTCGGAACTCTACGCACCACTGCAGGCGTGGCAGCGCATGGGCCAGCCGACCATCGCGATCAATGCCAACTTCTTTGACGTCCGCGGGCAAAAGGGCGGCTCGTGGCGGCAGACCGGCTGCAGCTCACCGCTGGGCGCCTTCGTCGACAACACCCAGGGACAGGGCCGCGCCAACCAGGCCGTCACCGGTACCGTCGCCTACCCCGGCAAGCAGGGCCTCTCCGGTGGGGGTGAGAGCTGGAGCGCGCTGTCGACCATGGTCCTGCCATCCGGTGGTGCCCCATATGTGGTGTGGCCCAGGACAAAGAGCGACTACGACGCCGCCACGCCGGTGGTCGCCGACCTGCTCAACAAGAACGAGAAGTTCGTCGCGGTGTCGGGCATCGGACTGCTGGCGCCGGGCAACACCGGACAGCTGCACGACGGCGGACCGAGCGCGGCCCGGACGGCTTTGGCCTACGCCAGGCAAAAGGACGAGATGTACATCTTCGAGGGCGGCAACTACACCCCGGACAACATGCAGGATCTGTTCCGCGGCCTGGGCAGCGACAACGCCGTGCTGCTCGACGGCGGTGGCTCGTCGGCGATCGTGCTGCGCCGCGACACCGGGGGCATGTGGGCCGGCGCGGGATCACCGCGGGGATCGTGCGACACCCGACAGGTGCTGTGTGATTCACACGAGCGGGCGCTACCCAGCTGGTTGGCGTTCAACTAGCCACGGCCGCAGCGGGTTTCGTCGCCGGGGGGCCGAACCAGAAGATCAGCAGGCTCGTCGCGATCACCGCCGCGGTGACCACGAACACCGGGGCGATCACGTATCTCGACATCGTCGCGCCGAAGAAGGCCCCGGCGCACATCGTGGCGACCACGCCGGCGCGCAGCCTTTCGCGTTCGCCCGTGCCGCCGGCCAGGCGGCTGTCCAGTCCGAGGCTGACGATCGTCGACGTCAGCACCGTGGTGGAGAGCTCCCGAATGCCGAACTGGCGTGCACTCGAGTGCTGCAAGCCGAAGGTCACCGCGAGCATACCGATCAGGACCAGCTTCGAAGTCCCTTGATAGCGCAGCACTCCCGTGCCCGCCAGGATCGACAGCGCTATCAGCAGCACGATTTCGGTCGACAGCACCGTGGTGATCCACGCTCGCGTGCGGTCCCCGAGATGCCGTGATAACCGGCCGCTGACGATCGTGGTGCAGACGAAGGTCGGCAGTGCCACCGCGACTGCGTTGAGGTCGACCGTGGTGCTCGGAGCCAGCCAGAATCCGAGGAAGATGACGTTTCCGGTCATATTGGCTACGAACACGTGGCCGAGCGCCAAGATGCTGATCGAGTCGGCCAATCCTGTGGCGAAGGTCAACAGCAGCAGCGCTGCAACGGTCCATCGTTGCGATACCGGTGACGTGACGGCCATGCGGTGCAGTATATTTCGACGCCGCCCGCTGCCGTCGCTAAACTTTTGGCGTCAAATCCAGCGAGGTGATCGTCGTCATCCTGGTCACCAACCAACGGCTGTTGGAACGTTTCAGGAACAGCCGGTAGGACAGGTACTTCAGTGACGGCACGTTCTTGGTCAGCGGGCTGGTGGACGTCGTGTTGGTGTAGACGATGACCACGGCGTTCTGGTCGTCGAGCGTTTCGACCGCCGCACCGGTGACCTCGGTCCTGTTGGTGACCTTGGCCTGCTTGTTGGGGGCTACGATCGCGTCGACGAACTTACGGTACTGCGCTTCGAAATCGCCGCTGAGATAGTGCGATGCCCGATCGGCGAGCGTGTCCATGTTCTCCGGCGTGTACGTCCACAGCGTGGTGATCGCATTGGCGGCGGTCCGCGCGACGTTGAGTTTCGTTGCGGCGTTGGCCCGGTCGGCCAGGTACGGCTGCACCATCGCGCCGGCGAACGCCGCGGACCCGACGAACAGCAGGGCGGCAATCATGGCGACGACGGCCCAGGCCTTGCCGGCGCGCCGCTTCTTGCGTGCACCGTCGGCCGGCGGCGTATCCGTGGCCTGCTCCGTGCCCTCGTCCGTGCCCTCGGCATCAGCGCCGGCCGCGCCCTCGAATTCGGTTGTCGCTTCGGCTTTTTCGGCGCCGGGATCCGTGCCGTCGCCCTTTGCCGCACCAGTCGCCTCGTCGTCGGGGGCGGCTGGGTTCTCCTCGGCGGTCACATCACCTGCTGCAGGTTGCTGATCTTCCACTGGTTCCCTTCCCGCGTCGCGGTCGCCGCCCAACGATTGGCGTTCTCCAACACCTGCTTTTCATCCGGCGACTTGGTGGTGATTGCCGTGGCCACCATGACGTTTGCGCTGCCATCGTCATTCCATCGCTCCAGGCCGGCGTCCAGGACGCTGCCGGTGGCCGGTTCGGCGCGGGCGACCTGGAGCAGGATCTCGTTGGCGTTCTTCTGGTACTGCTTGGCGAAGTCACCGGTCGCCTGGGCCAATATCCGGTTCACGTAGTCGTTGGCGTGAAAGGGGTCGATGGATATGAACTGCGTCATGAACCCGCTCACGTAACTGACCACCTCGCGGTCCCTCGCCGTGGTCCGGGCCCGGGTTTCATGCGAGACGAGCATCAGCGCGCAGGCCGTGATCGCCGCCACCATGAGCACCGCGGCCACCGTGCCGCCGAGCGGCACCAGCCATGGCCGGCGCGCTTCGACCGGGCGCGTGATGAGCAGGGACCGCTCGCCGGGCACGAACCTGCGCCGCGGGCTCATTTGCCGCCCCCGGGCTGCTTCGGCTTGGTCAGCACGTTGAGATCGTCGACGCGCCAAGCGTTTCCGCTGCCCTTAACGAAGTTCACCCGCACCGTGGCGCTGATGTAGCGCTGCTCGGGACCGGTGCCGCGACGGCCCTGCATGAACAGCAACATCGTCGCCCGATCCGGGCCCGCCGATTCGATCGAGCTGTTGGTGACCCAGTACTCGTTGATGACCGGGTGCCCCTTCTGCACCAAGTCCTGCTGGGCCGCCAGCTGGGATCGGTATTTGTCGGTCGCCAGCGACAGCGCCCGCGTGAAATCGTCGTGCAGCGACTTGGGGTCATACGTCAGCATCTGGGCAACGATCTTCGGCCCCTGCGTGGCGATCTGGGCGCGGGTCTGATCGGTCGCCCGGTCCGTGGAGTACACCACGAAGAAGCTCATCGCGACCCCGGCCAGGCAGAGCACCACCGCGCTGGACACCGCGATCGCGCTCCAGCGCCGGATGTGGGCCGGCGCCGTGTTTGGTTCGACGCGGCGCACTTCGGTGCGCGCCAGCATGTCGGCGAAGGTACGGCGGCGTGAATCCCACAGGGGCCAAAGCCATCCCACAATCGACGCTATATCGAGCACGTGCAATAAGTCCCGCAGCAGCAGGGTCCACGGTCCCGGCGCGTCACCGGTGCGCCGCGTCACCGCGACACCCACCAGCGCGCGCCCCAGGCTCCAGCCGGCGATCACCGGGAGCAGTAACCGGTTGACCAGCACCAGCAGCGTGACCATGCCGAGGACGGAAATCGCAAGCCACCACCACACGCCGTGGGCCGGCACCGTCCGCAATACCAACGCCATCGTGGTGATGACGGCGATGCCCGGCAGCGCGTCGACGGCGAACGCGCTGACACGAGAAGGCCAGGGCGCCAAGGCTTCCCGCGGTGACTCCTGGATTGCTGTGGGCGCAGTCTGTTCGACCACCACCGTCACTTCGTCACCTGGTCGAGCTTCGAAATCTTGTACTGGCCCTCGGCGAACGCCATTTTCACGCGCAGCCGGTACCCGGCTTCGCTCTGATTCTGGTCGCTGGCCACCTTGACGCGCATCGCGACAAGGATGTCGATCGAGGCGTCGGGGTTGTTGCGCTCCACCGCCGCCCGCATATCCGACACCTGAACGTGGACGTTCGCGGCCTGATATGCCTGCACGAGCATGCTGGTGTACAGCAGCGCCTGCGAGCGGAACGCGTCCGTGCCACACTCGACGATCTTCTGCTCGCTCGCGGTCATCGCGTTGGTGTCCGGCGCCTGGGTCGCCGCGACGCACTCCATCGCCGCCTTCAGCGCCGCGGCGTCGTTGCGGGTGATCCGTTGGCTTTCGTGGTGGTAGTGCAACGCGAGGTAGCCGCCGACTCCGATGCCGCCGGCGCACAGCACCAGCACCGCGGCGATGCCGACCAGCCAGCCGCGGCCCACCCGGGACGGGCCGCGCGGTACGGCCACCGCGGGCGGGCCGGATTCCGCGTCATCCTCGGCATCGCCGTCGGACTCGGACCGGTCGGGGTCGACGTCGGCAGCACCGTCGGTGGATTCCACCGGGTCCTCGGAGGCATCCTGCGGACCGGTTTGCTCGGCTCCGTTCTCGGGTGCCGTCGAATCCTCGTTCTTGTCCTGGGTGGTCAACGAATCATCCGTGTCGATGGGGTTCAGCCGGCTGGTGCCAGCATCTCCTTCCATCCATCGTCTCCTGTTCTGGTCGAGTTCTCGACGGAGTATTTAACCCCGTCTGGCCCTACCAGTTCACCGCTTTGGGGACTGTAGATCGCCGAGGGAGGCCCGCTGGGTTTGTATGCACACGGGTTGGGCTGCTGGCCATTGCACTGCACGGTACCCGACCCCGGCCGGGACAACGGATCGCTGGTGGGCGGGGGTGTGCCCGCAACCCGGTCCGAGGGTGCCGGGTTCAGCCCGTTGTCCACCGACGGCGCGGGGATCACCATGCCCGGCTTCACCGGCTGGTCACAGCGCGCCGACGGCGCGGGGCAGGTCAGGATCTGGTTGGGGTCGCCATACCAGGGGTTGGTACCCGCCGGCACATACGGCTTGGGGTCACGGCATTCCCGCGGAGTCGCGGCCCGTTTGCCCGGAATGTCCGTACACGGGATGTTGCGCGATCCGCGCACGCTGTTCGCCGGGGTGTCCATCGGGATCTTGCAGTACGTCCCCGTCGGCAGCGGCTGGATGCTGGTGTCGGCCGGGGACCGCCATTCCGACGCCGGAATGAAGCCGGTCAGGCAGGGCGGCGGCTGGTTGATCGACAGCGCCAGGTCCAGAGCGGCCATGTTGGGGAACGGCGCGGCCACCGTCTGGGCGATCGACGCACCCTGCGGGAGGAACACCAGGACCTGCTCGACGCCGGTGTGGTACCGCTTGAGCAAGTCGAAGACGACCTCGAGGTTGGCCAGCGTCTGCGGCAGCGAATCCCGCACGTCGTTGAAGACTGAGTTCACCTGGTCGGCCGTCGGCGCCGCCTGGCGCAGGATGCTTTTCAGGTGTGGATCTTCCCGCGCGGACTGCGCGCCCAGCCTGTTCAGGTTGCGCGCCCACCGCTCGATGTTGTCACCCGATTTGACCTGGCTGTCCAGCACCGGACCGGAGTTCTGGATGATGTCGTTGACGTCGGTCATCTGGTTCTTGAAATCACCGACGATGGCCTGCGTGGCGTCGACCAACCGCTGCAGGTTGGGGCCCAATCCGCCGACGGATTGCGCCGTCTCGTCGAGCAGCTGGCCGATCTTGTCCTTGGGCAGCACGGACAGGCCGCGGTTCGCGGTGTCCAGGGCCGGCCCGATCTCGGCGGGCACGGTGCCCTTGGTGATGGTCTGTCCGTCCGCCAGGTACTTGCCGGGGTTTCCGCTCGAGGTCAGATCCAGATACTGCTCACCGACCGCCGACACCGAGTGCACGTTGGCCGTCGCATCGATCGGGATCTTGTAGCGGCTGTCGATGCTCATCGTCGCCTGGGCGCCGCGCTCGGTCGGCTCGACGTCGGTGACCTTGCCGATGGTGATACCGCGATAGGTCACGTTGGCCGTGGGATACAGCCCGCCCGAGGCGGGCAGGTCCGCCTTCAGCGTGTAACGGCCGATGCCCGCCAGGCTCGGGATCTGCAGGTAGTACACCCCGAGCACGAGCAGCGAGATCACGGTCAGGATCCCGAAGGCGATCAGCTGGCGCCGGATGAAGGGAGTCAGCAATTCCTGTCCCCCCTTTCCACAAGCGGTCCGCCCGGCGCGTCATTCGGGTTCGGCGTGTAGCGCACGTCCGGGATCATCGTTTCCGGATCGCGCCCGAACGACTGCTCGAGCGCCCGCAGAGCTCCCGACAGTCCGGTTCCGGTCAGGAACGCGTTGTCGACTGCGCTGTAGGTCAGGTCGAGCGTCAGCGAGATGTTGATGTAATCGCCGCGGAAGATCTTCGGGACCGTGTCGATGTCGAACGGCTGCGTAAGGATCAACTTCAGCGCGCCGATCAGGTACGGCGAGGCCCGGCCGAGTTCCTTGAGCGGGCACTGCAGCGCCTGCAAATCGGTGTGCAGCGGCCCGCGCGCCTCCGACAGGTACTGGTCGGCGGCCTGGCTGAGGCGTCCCACCGAGTCGACGGCGTTGATCAAATGCTGTTGATAGTCCTTGTCCGCGAAGTATTTGACCAGCGGCGGGATCTCGGTGAGCACCCGGTCCAGGACGTCTGCCCGGGTGCCCACGTAGGTCAGCAGCCGGTTGGTGGAGTCGATGGCGTGGGTGATGTCGTCGCGCTGCTGGTTGAGCTGGCTGGTGAAGGTGTCCAGCTTGCCCAGCAGGGCCCGGATCTGGTCGGCGCGCCCATTGAAGATGTTGTAGACCTCGTTCTGCAGCACCTCGAGGTTCGGGATGCCGCCCCCACGCAGGATCAGCGACAGGCTGGCCAGCGTCTGCTCGGTCGTGGGATACGACGACGAGTTCTTCAGCGGGATGGTGTCGCCGTTGCGCAGCAGCACGGGCGACGGGTTCGGTGGCGCGGCGAGCTCGACGTGCTGAGAGCCCAGCAGCGAGGTCTGGCCGATCTTGGCGATGGCGTTCTTCGGCAACTTGACGTTCTTGTCCACGCCGAGCGTCAGGGTGGCGATCCAGTTCTTCAACTGGATGGCCTTGATCGAGCCGACGAACACGTCGGCGACCATCACCTTGCTGTTGCCGTTGATCGCCAGGGTGTCGGGCACCTGCACGTAGATGGTCATGGCCCCCGAGCCGCTGCCCGGCCCACCCGGGATCGACACGTTGGAGATGCCCTTCCAGCCACACGAGCTCAGCACGGCCGCGGCGATCAGCAACGTCAGCCCTTGCCAGGACCGGCGGCGGATCACCCGCAGCGCGCCCCGTGCGGTCCGACGGTTCGGCTTGCTCGTCGCGCCCCTCACTGCCCACCTCCAAAGTCAGCGGGTGCTGCCGGGCCGCCCGCGTTGGGGGCGGGCGCGGCCACCGGCGCCGGCGTCGGAGCGACCGGTCCCGGGATCACGTCCGGCCCCGGCGGTGGCGGCTGGATCGGCACGGGCGCGTTCAGCCCCATGGGCGGCACGATCGGGTTCTCGTCGTAGGCGTTCGGCGGGCCCGGCGGGGTCTGCAGGTTCGACTGGACGGGCGCGATGTTCGGGCCGCCCATCAGCTCACTCAGCGAGTCCGGGGTCATCAGGCCCGCGGTGATCGGCCCGACCTGCTGGCCCTGCATGCCCGGCGCGACAATCCAGCCCGGCTGGGTGTTGCGGTGCGACGTCGGGGTGTCCGGCACCCAGATGCCCGGGACGGTGGTGTCCTTGTACCCGTTCGGCGGGTGCAGCCGATCCTCGGAGTAGGCGACCTCCTTGGGCAGCGTCTCGGCCGTGCTGAACAGGTTCAAGCCGAACGGCGGGTAGTTGAACTTGATCGCGTCGAGAATCGGCGAGAGGTACTGCGCACACAGTTCGGCCGACTCCTGGTAGCCCAACCGGCTGCCGGCTTGGATCGCGCTGCAGATGAACTGCATCGGGTTCGCGAAGTTGGTGATCGATGGGATGGCGACCACCGAACCGTGCGACGGGTGATAGATCTGGTTGATGTTCGCCGCGGCCGTCGGCAGCACGTGCAGCGCGGTCTCCAGCCCGTTCAGCGGATCCGGTTGCAGCAGCGCGTTCGTCACGGTTTCCAGGTTTTTGATGTCGTAGGTCAGCACGCCGCGGTTCTTGTCCAGCCAGGGCCGCACGGTGGTGAGCAGGCTGTCGAACTGCTGGATCGCGTTGGCCAGGTCGTCGTCGGAATGCGCGAGCCGCGTGGTGAAATCCGCCAGGTTCTGGTTCAGCGCGACGAACTGCTGGTCGTCCTGGTGCAGGGCGTTGACGAACAGCGCCAGGCTGCGCACCACCGCAAAGAAGTCGCCGCGACCCTCGTTCAGCGCGGTCAGCGCCTGCGACAGGCTGCTCAGCGTGTTGTTGATCTGCTTGCCCTTGCCTGCGAGCCCGTTGGCGAAGGACTCGATGACCTCACCGAACGGGCCCTTCGGTTGCTCGGGTGTCGGGCCCAGCTTGGAGATGATGTTGGTGATGCTGTTGCGCAGCTGGTCCCACTCCACCGGCACCTGGGTGCGCTCTTCGGGAATCACCGCGTTGTCGGCCAGCACCGGACCGCCCTTGTAGGCGGGCTCGAGCTGGATGGCACGCGACGCCACCAGGGTCGGGTTGAGGATCACCGCCGATGCGTTGGCCGGAACCCGGTACTTGTTCTCGTAGTGGAAGGTGATCTTCATCTTGTCGCCGGCCGGCTCGATCTTGTCGATCGCGCCCACCCGCAGGCCCATGATCTGGACCTTGTCCCCCGGGTAGAGCGCGTTGGCCGCCGGGAAGTAGGCCACCACGGTGTTGTTGCTCAGCTTCTCGTACAGCCGCCAGCCGACGTAGCCGACGACGAGCGCCAAGATGATCACAAGCGATCCGATTATTACCGATGCCCGGGTCAGCTTCGGTAGCCGGATGTTCCGGATATCAAAGATGGTGCTCAATTCTGGCTACCTCCCCCGGCTGCGCCACTGCCTCCGGCTCCGCCGGGGTTGATGAACGGTGCCGGCAGCTGGTTGCCCGGCCCGGGTGGCGCCGGCGGTCCCGGCGGAAGTCCCGGCGCGAACGTCGACGGCGGCGGAGGCGGTCCGGCCGGCGCGAGGTTCTCGGTGCGGGCACCCGGCGGCGCTTGCGTCGGCAACGGCACCGGTGTTCCCGGAACGTCGGGAGGCGGATCGCCCGGGCGGCCCGCGATCGGGATGCCCGGCGTGGGCGGCAGACCGTCGGGGTTTGGCGGCGACGTCATCACGTCGACCGGCGCCGGGAAGCCCGGCCCGCCGAACGGCCCGGACGTCGCACCCGCGCAGGGCAGCGGGTTGTCCGGACGGGGAATCCCGTCGGCCGCCGGCGTGTACGAGCAGGGAGACCCCGGCGGCACCGCCGGACCCGGGTGATCGGGCGTGCCCTCGAGCACCGGCGGCGCCGGCGGCGGCGCACCGTTGGGGAACCGGGTGCCGTTGGGGTCGGGGAACCGGTAGGCCGGCAACCCGGCGCTGCGCCAGAAGTTCTCCGGATCGATGCCGCGCTTCTTGAAGGCGGCGTCGACCCATGGCTGCGAAATCTGGTAGAGGGCCAGGTTGTGCAGGACCACCTTGAAGAACGGTCCCGAGGCGATGGCCTCGTTCAGGGACGGCAGGAACTTGCCGACCTCGGTGAAACCGTTGGCCAGGTCGTCTTTGCGCTGCACCAGGATGTCGCTGACCGTGCGCAGCTGTTCCAGCACGTGGTTCAGGTTCGGGTTGTCGTTGATCAGGCCCTTGACCTGTTCGGAGAACGCCGCGACGTTGGCGAGCAGGGCGTTGATGGCCTGGCCGCGCTCGTTGAAGGCGGCCAGCAGCGTGTTGGCGTTGACCAGTGCCCGGTCGATCTGATCGCTGCGGTCACCGAGGACGCTGGCCACCTGGTTGGCCTGGGCAAGCAGGTGCTTGACCTCTTCGTCGCGCTTGCCGATGGTGTCGGAGAACTTGGCCACCCCTTCGAGGGCCGGGCTCAGGTGCGGGTAGGTCTGGTCGATGGTCTGCGACAGCACGTGCAGTGACTGCTTGACGGTGTCGATGTCCCAGCCCTGGGCGGCCTTGGTGACGTCGAAGAACGCGTCGTAGATCTGGTAGGGCGTGGTGCTCTGGCCGATCGGCAGCGTCGCCCCGGGCCGCAGCGGCTGGTTGCCGCGGGCCTCGATGTCGAGGATCTTCTTGCCGAGGATGGTGTCGGTCTTGATCGCCAGCCGGCTCTCGGTGCCGATCGTGCTGGTCCCGATGGAGAACTTCAGCAGGATGTGGTCGCCGTCGATCTTGAGGCCCTCCACCTTGCCGACGTCCACGCCGGCGATGCGCACCTTGTCACCGGAGTTGATGCCCCCGGTGTCGGTGAACTGCCCGTAGTAGCTGGGCTTGGCGAACAGCATCGGGACGCTGGTGAAGCTCTGCCCGACACCGATGACGAGGATCGTCACGACGATGCCCATCAGCCCGATGCGGACCCGGTTGGGTGGTTCCAGCGTTCTCATTGCGGCGTGCACCTACCCGTCGGCTGCTGGAACAGCCGGACCGTGCGGACCGGACCACCGGCCTGCAGACCGTTGATCTTCAGGGTGATGTCGCAGGCGTAGAAATTCACGAAGTCCCCGTAGGACCCGATGGCGCGCCCGATCATGTTCAACGCGGTCGGCACCTTCTTGAGGTAGTCCTGCAGTTGGTCCTGCTGGTCGATCAGCGGCTGCTGCACGGCGTCGAGGTAGTTGATCGTCTTGTGCAGCAGTCCGCGGTCCTCGGCCAGCAGATCGGCAACCGTTCCGGCGGCGTTGCTGATGTGAGCGATCCCGCCGGCCAGCTGGTCGCGGTGGTTATTGAGCCCGGTGATCAGCACCTCGAGGTTGTTGACGGTCTGGTCGAACTGCTGCCGGTGCCGAACCGTCGTGTCCAGCACGATATTCAGGTTCTTGATGACCTCGCCGATCGCCTGGTCGCGCTCGCCGAGCTGGGTGGTCAGTTGCGCGGTCTGGTCGAGGATGTCGTTGATGGTGCCGCCCTGGCCCTGGAACACGGTCACCAGCGATGACGCGATGGTGTTGACCTTTTGCGGATCCAGCGCCCGAAACAGCGGTTTGAATCCACCGATCAGCGCGTCGAGGTCCAGCGCCGGCTGGGTGCGTGACAACGGGATGAACCCACCGGCCGGCAGGACCTTGTCGGCGCCCTCGCCCTGGCCGCGCTTGAGTTCCAGGTAGCGGTTGCCGATCAGGTCGAGGTAGCGGATCTGGGCGGAGGTCGACTGGTAGAGCGGGATTGAGCGGTCGACGTTGAATTTCACCCGCGCGCGCTTGCCACCGTCGATCAGCTCAACCTTGTCGACCTTGCCGACCTCGACCCCCGAGGCGCGGACGAACTGGCCCGCGCGTAGGCCGCTGACGTTGGTGAACTCCGCCGTGTACCCGTTGGTGCGGTCGAAGCGCATCTGACCGAACACCACGATGATCATCACGGTGAAGATCAGCAGCACCACCGAGAAGATGCTGAGTTTGACAAGGGTTCCGGTGATTTTCATGGGTTGATCGTGTTATCCCCTACCTGGCGGCCCCAGACGTACTCGATCGCATACGGCGATCCGGTGTCCAGGTGGTTGTACGGCGCGAGGCTGTTACCGGAGTCCATCACCAGCTCCGGTGCGGGCCACAGGTCGTGGGTGAGCGGCTGCCAGCAGCCCGGCGCGCCGCCGGGGCCGCCGCGGGCGTTCACCCGCGGCAGGTTCTCCGGGTAGACGTAGGGGTTGGGCGCGCCGCCGACCAGTCCGGCCGTGGCGCCGAGCCCGAGCGTGAGCGCCGCGACGGCGACCAGCGACAGCGGGTTGGCGACCAGCCCCAGCCCGGACAGCGCCTGCGTGTGGGCGACCAGCGAGTAGCCGTTGCCGCCCAGGAACGACGAGGCCTTGGGCTCGATGTCGTGGTAGTTGCGCACGGTGCAGAACAGCTCGGGGCTGTAGGTGTCCAGCAGCTGCGCTGTGGGCACCAGGTCTTCGGCGCCGCGCGCCAGATACGGCCCACCCTTGTTGAACAACTCCGCACCCGTATTGCCGAACCCGGCCGCCGACAACAACGCCTGATCCAAATCCTTTTGCTGGGCGTTGATCGTGCGCGCGGTGACCACCGCATTGTTCAAAAAGTCGAACAGATCCGGCGACGCGTTCGCGTAGGTGTCTCCGAGTGCCGCCAACCGCTGAATGTCCTTGCGCGCCTGCGGCATCTGCGGATTCACATCATCGAGCAACGCGTTGGCGTTCGTCACCGACTGACCGAACTTCTCCCCAACCCGTCAACGACTGCGCCGCAGCACTCAACGTCAAATTCAGCTTGACCGGATCAACCTTCTCCGCGATCGAAGTGATCGTCTGAAACAACGTGTTGATCTCCGTCGTCACCGAGCGCGCATCGATCACCGTGTGCGGCGAGATCCGCTGCGGCGACGGATTGGCCGGCGTCGTCAACGACACATACTTGCCACCGAACACCGTCGTCGCCTTGATATCGGCATTCACATTCGACGGAATCAGCTTCAGGTAGCGCGGATACACCTCCAAAACGAACTTCGCCGCCGGCTTCCCATCACGCACCGTCTCCGAAATCGACCCCACCCGGCCGATCTCCACCCCGTTATAAGTCACCTTCGAACCCGGATCCATCACCAACCCAGCCCGCGCCGCCAACATCGTCAACTCGGTCTTGGGGGTGAAACCTCCGCGGAACTGCCCGTACACCAAGGCCAGCGCCAGGGCGCCGACGACCAGGAGCGCCACCCCGGCCAGCTTGTACGGCGGGGTCCGCGGGGCGTTGATCTGGATCGGTCGGGCCATGGCGGTTACACCGTGAGCGCGAAGTTGGGGTTGACGCCATACAGCGCCAACGCGGCGGCCAACACGACAACCTGTACCGACACCAGCGAGAAACGCATCGATCGACCGACGGCCTCACCCACGCCGACGGGACCACCGCCGGCGTTGTAGCCGTAGAAGCAGTGGGTGATCATCACGACCGCGGTGATGATGATGGCTTCCAGGAACGACCAGAACACGTCGTCGGGGCGCAGGAACGTCCGGAAGTAGTGCTCGTAGGTGCCGTTGGACTGGCCGTAGATCACCGTGGTGGTGATCTGCGGGGAGAGGAAGGTCATGATGATCGCCATCGAGTAGATCGGGATGATCACGACCAGCCCGGCCATGATGCGGGTGGAGGCCAAGAACGAGATCGATTTGATGCCCATCACTTCCAGGGCGTCGACCTCCTCGCTG
Source organism: Mycobacterium mantenii (assembly GCF_010731775.1). Taxonomy (NCBI): domain Bacteria; kingdom Bacillati; phylum Actinomycetota; class Actinomycetes; order Mycobacteriales; family Mycobacteriaceae; genus Mycobacterium; species Mycobacterium mantenii. The sequence continues at coordinate 4,082,493 of NZ_AP022590.1, forward strand.
ATGCGCATGGCGCCCAGCTCCGCCGTGGCGCCCGCGCCGACCGTGGCGGCCATGGCGATGCCAGTGACGACGGGCGCGGCGATGCGCACGTTGATCAGCGCGGCGAAGAAGCCGGTGAACGCCTCGACACCGATGTTGCCCAACGAGGCGAACCCCTGAATGGCGACCAGGGAGCTACCGGACAGCGTCACGAAGCCGACGATGGCGACGGTGCCACCGATGACCGCCATGGCGCCGGTGCCCATGCCGATCTGGGCGATCAGTCGCAGGGTCTCTTTGCGATAGTTGCGCAGCGCGTGCGGGATGTGCCCGGCGGCAATGGTGCCGAACCACGCCATCTGACCGATGTCGTCGAGACCGCGGGCCGCGGCGAGGCCGTAGCGGTTGAGGTTCTCTGCCGCCCGCGGGAAGCGGGAGCGAAAGACGGCGGCAGTCGACATGTCAGTGCCCCGTCCCGAACCGCACGCCGATGGTGGTCAGCACGACGTTGACGGCGTAGAGCGCGACGACGCAGAGCACGACGGTCTCGTTGACGGCGGTGCCCAGGCCCTTCGAGCCGCCGCGCACGGTCAGCCCGCGGTAGCAACCGACCAGCCCGGCGATGAGACCGAAGATCGCGGCTTTGACCGTCGCGATGATGACCTCGGGCAAGCCGGTGATGGTGGTCAGGGTGGCCAGGTACGCGCCACCGGACACGTTTTGCAGGTAGACGCCGAACAGGTAGCCGCCGACCAGGCCGACGGTGATCACCAGGCCGTTGAGCAGGGTGGCGACCAGGGTCGCGGCGACCACCCGGGGCACCACGAGCCGGTGGATCGGGTCGATGCCGAGCACCTCCATCGCGTCGATCTCTTCGCGGATGGTGCGGGCGCCCAGGTCGGCGCAGATCGCGGTCGAGCCGGCACCGGCGACCACCAGCACGGTGGTCAGCGGACCGAGCTGGGTGACCGCGCCGATCGCCGCGCCGGCGCCGGACAGGTCAGCAGCGCCGAACTGGGCGAGCAGGACGTTGAGCGTGAAGATCAGCAGAACGGTCAGCGGGATCGACACCATGATGGTCGGCAGGAAGGCGACCCGCATGATGAACCAGCACTGCTGGATGAATTCCCGATACTGGAACGGCCAGCGGAGCAGCGCCCTTCCGGTGAGCACGCACATCCGGAAGAATCCCCCGACGAGCGTCAGGGGCGTCTCCAGCTGGTCGCGCACATAGCTAACCAAGTAGGGACCCCGCCGACTCGTCGACGTTGAAGTCACCGCTGCCCCCTCCGGCCGTCACCGCGCGCCTGCCGGCGTCGCGACGGATCATGTAGCACGCCTCGCCCCCTTGCCGCTGTGCAGCTGGGGGTGCCCCCACCTCGCCCCGGCTTGATGCCTGTGACCATCGGCTCCCTACTGGCAAGTAGTAACGGAGACCACAGGAATGTACCCGATGGTCTTCCAGGTGTGAACCGCATCCGCACAATTAACCCTTCGTCAACAGCTGGCAAACGTTACAGGTCCCGTCGGCTTTCCTCCCTGCTCCCAAAATCTCTTGCCCAAGAATGGATTTAGTCGATTTCTCCAACTCCGTAACGGACGCGCAGTTCAGTCTTGAGCACCTTCCCGGCCGGGTTACGCGGCAGCGCGTCGACGATCTCGAGCGCCTTCGGGTGCTTGTACCGGGCCAGCCGCTCGGTCAAAAACTCGTCCAGCTCGTCGAGCCGTAGATTGTCGCCCGCGACAGCGGCGACCGCGATGGGCACCTCGCCCCACTTGTCATGCGCGCGGCCGATGACGGCGACCTCGACGATGCTGGGGTGGCTGGCGAGCACGTTCTCCACCTCGGCGCAGTAGATGTTCTCGCCACCGGAGATGATCATGTCCTTCTTGCGGTCGACCACCCACACGTAGCCGTCGGAGTCCATGCGGACGAGGTCTCCGGAGTGAAACCAGCCGCCCGCGAACGCTTCTGCCGTGGCCTCCGGATTGTTCCAGTAGCCGCTCATCAAAGTTGGTGCGCGATAAACGATTTCACCGATCTCACCGATCGGCACGTCATTCATGTTTTCGTCGACGACGCGGGCGGCGACGGTGGGGATCACCTTGCCCACCGAGCCCCGTTTACGAATGGCGTCTTCACCCAGCAACATGCAGGTGACCGGCGACATCTCCGTCTGGCCGAACGCGGCCAGAATATGGGTGCCGGGGAACCTCTCCGACATCTCCCGCAGCAGGGCGTCGGGCGCCGGCGCGGCCCCCCACGAGATCACCCGCAATTTCAGGTCACGCGGGCGAGCGTGCTGTTCGGCGCAGACCGCCTGCCACTGGGCGGGCACCAGGAAGATTCCGGTGACCTTCTCCTCGGCCAGCACGTCGAGCAGTTGCCCGGGTTCGAATGCACCGAGCGGGTAGATCACCGTCGGGATGCCGAGCAACAAGCCGGTCAGCATGTTGCCGATGCCGGCGATGTGGAAGAACGGCACACCGATGAATCCGACGTCGCTGTTGATGTCGGCGCCGTTGGTGTACAGCCCGGTCATGGTCTGGCCGGTCAGGTTGGTGTGGGTCAGCACGGCGCCTTTCGGCCGGCCGGTGGTGCCCGAGGTGTACATGATCAGCGCCGGCGAGTCGTTCGGGATGTCGACGGGTTGGTGCGCGTCCCCGGACTCCTCGATCAGGTCCTCATAACCGAGCACGCTGTCATCGGTCGAAGCGCCTGCCACCACGATGGTGCCCAGCATCGACTCGATGTCGCGAACTCCGGCGGCCACCGGGGCCAGCACCGGTTCGGTGATGATCACGCGCGCTTCGCAATCCTGGACCAGGAAAGCGATTTCGGCCGGAGTGAGCCGGAAGTTCAGCGGAACCGCGATGGCGCCGAGCATGTTGGCGGCCAGCACCGATTCGACGAACTCGGTGCGGTTGAGCATCAGGATCATGACCCGGTCGCCGAAGCCGACACCCCGGCGGCTCAGCGCGTCGGCCAGCGCCGCCACCCGGCTGCGCAGGTCACCCCAAGTCAGGGTCTTGCCCAAGAACCTCATCGCCGTCGCCCCGGGTTGCATCAAGGCATGCCGTTCGAGCTGGTTCACCCAATTCTGTCGCCGGGCCAGGTACGGCTGCTCGTTCGCCTGCGTCTGATTGTTCGCCAATTGCGCGGTCAAGCCCCACACTTCCCTTCACTCGCGCACCGCTTGCGCCAGGTTGATATTTGATAAAACTTAGTGTTGTCTGGGTCACATTATGGCGTTGACACTCTACTGACAAGTCCCCGTCAACACCCGTCAAAACTTAAACCCCGTCCCGCCAAGCCCACGAAAGCCCTGGCAGCCCCTGTGAACGCACCGATGTCAATGCAGCCGAGGAATCGGCGGCCGCTGCGCCGGGCGCAGTTGTCCGACGAGGTCGCGGGTCGGTTGCGGGCGGCGATCATGGCCGGCACGCTGCGTCCGGGGACGTTCATCCGTCTGGACGAGACGGCGGCCGAGCTCGGGGTCAGCGTCACCCCGGTGCGGGAGGCCCTGCTGAAGCTGCGCGGCGAGGGCATGGTGCAGCTGGAACCGCACCGCGGTCACGTCGTGCTGCCGCTGACCCGACAGGACATCGAGGACATCTTCTGGCTGCAGGCGTCTATCGCCCGCGAGCTGGCGGCCGCGGCCACCGACCACATCACCGACGCCGGGATCGACGAGCTGGACCGGATCAACGACTCGCTCGCCGCGGCCGTCGGATCCAGCGACGCCGAGACCATCGCCGGCATCGAGTTCGCGTTCCACCGGGTCTTCAACCAGGCGAGCGGCCGGATCAAACTGGCCTGGTTCCTGCTCAATGCCGCGCGCTACATGCCGGTGCTGGTCTACGCCGCCGATCCGCAGTGGGGCGAAGCCGCCGTCGCCAACCACCGGCAGCTGATCGCCGCGCTGCGGCGGCGCGACACCGCCGCGGTGATCGAATACACGGTGTGGCAATTCACCGACGCGGCGACCCGGCTGACCGAGATGCGCGACCGCACCGGAATCTTCTGAGCTAGCGGGCGAAGCGGGTCGCCGCAATCAACCTGAGGCGATCGCGAGGGCGGCGAAGCCGGGCGAAGCGGGTCGCCGCAATCAACCTGAGGCGATCGCGAGGGCGGCGAAGCCGGGCGAAGCGGGTCGCCGCAATCAACCTGAGGCGATCGCGAGGGCGGCGAAGCCGGGCGAAGCGGGTCGCCGCAATCAACCTGAGCTAGGTGGCGGCCAGCTGCTCGGCGCGCTGCTTGAGGCTGTCGGCCAGATGATCGAGCACGTTGTTGAGGAGTTGCTTGACCATCGGCGCCGGAACCGGCATCGAGGTTTCGACGTCCAGATCCACCGTCAGCAAGCTCGAGCCTCCCATCGCCACCACGCTGAACAGCTGCTCCTGCTTGGTGAACAGGTCGCCCTGCTGCAGGACGGTCTGAATCTGGTTTTCCCCGGGGTAGTAGACGGCCTGGATGAACATGCTCTGCATGCCTTGGTAATCGGTGTCGAGCCGCAGCTGGCTGGGGCGCCCGTCGTCGTAGCGGGCAAGCACCCAGAGGCCCTTGATCTCCTCGTTCCACTGCGGGTAGGCCTCGAAGTCGCCGACGATCCTCATGATCAATGCGGCGTCGGCGTCCACCTCGACGGTCCTGCTCATGACTGGCATGCGCGAAGCATAGCCGGACCCGCGACGGGTCCTCGCGATGCCGTCGCGCGGCCCGTTTGCCGGCGAAAGCCCTGATGCCAGACGCTTATTGGTCCCCTGGCGGATCCACGGCGGCCGTCGCCAGCAACGCGCGAACGGCGTCGGGAATCGGGACGGACTTGCGGGTGACCCGGTCGACGTAAACGTGTACCCAGTGCCCCAGCGCGGTGATGGGGCGCCCCTGGTTCTTCGCGGCCTCGTTCTGGTCCGCGCGGAATACCCCGAGCCGGTAAGTGACGCTGCTGCGGCCCAACCGCGTGACGGCCAGGCCCACCGCTAGATTCTGGGGGAACTGCAGTTCGGAGAAATAGCGGCAACCCGATTCGGCGACGATGCCCAGTGCGGGCGTGGTGATCGGGTCCAGCCCGGTGCTGGTGTTGATCCAGGCGTTGATCGCGGTGTCGAACAGCTGGTAGTACACCGCGTTGTTGAGGTGGCCGAACATGTCGTTGTCGGCCCACCGGGTTCCGACCGGCCACAGCACCGGAAAGTCGTTGCTGGTCAGCCCGTCCGGTGCGGGCGGAACTACGGAAGCCGACGCCATGGTTGTATTCCAGCATGTCTGGAATTCGGGGCGCGGTCCTGGAGCGCATCGGGTCACCCCGGCCCTACGCGCAGTCGCGGCCGATCGCCGTCACCGAACTCGACCTCGCACCGCCGGGCCGCGACGAAGTCCTGGTCCGCGTCGAGGCGGCCGGCATCTGTCACTCCGACCTGTCGGTGGTCGACGGCAACCGGGTGCGGCCGGTGCCGATGTTGCTCGGCCACGAGGCCTCCGGGATCGTCGAGCGGGTCGGCGAGGGCGCCGACGACCTGGCCGTCGGCCAGCGCGTGGTGCTGGTGTTCCTGCCGCGGTGCGGCCATTGCGCGGCGTGCGCGACCGAGGGCCTGACACCGTGTGAGCCGGGCAGCGCGGCAAACGGCGCCGGCACCTTGCTCGGCGGCGACATTCGCCTCAGCCGGGCCGGCCACCCGGTGTATCACCACCTGGGCGTCTCGGGGTTCGCGACGCACGCGGTCGTCAATCGGGCGAGCGCGGTCGCGGTGCCCCGCGAGGTGCCCCCCGACGTCGCCGCGCTGCTGGGCTGCGCGGTGCTCACCGGAGGCGGCGCGGTGCTCAACGTGGGGCATCCGCGGCCGGGCCAGACGGTCGCCGTGGTCGGGCTCGGTGGGGTGGGGATGGCGGCGGTGCTCACCGCGCTGACCTACGACGACGTCCGCGTCGTCGCCGTCGATCAGTTGCCGGAGAAGCTGGCCGCCGCCCGCCGGCTGGGCGCCCACGACACCTACACACCGCAGCAGGCCGCGGACGCCGGGGTGAAGGCGGCGGTGGTCATCGAGGCCGTCGGCCACCCCGCCGCGTTGGAGACCGCGATTGGCTTGACCGCACCCGGCGGGCGCACCATCACCGTGGGCCTGCCGCCGCCGGCGGCGCGAATCAGCGTGTCTCCGTTAGGTTTTGTCGCCGAAGGCCGATCGCTGATCGGCAGTTACCTCGGCTCGGCGGTGCCCAGCCGAGACATCCCCCGGTTTGTCGAGCTGTGGCAGTCGGGCCGGCTGCCGGTGGAATCGCTGGTGTCGTCGACGATTCCGCTGGAAAACATCAACGAGGCGATGGACAACCTGGCCGACGGCACCGCCGTGCGGCAGCTGATCAGATTCGACGGTTAGTCACCGCCGCTACCTCGGATGCAGTCTTCGCTTGTGGCGCCGAGGACTTGCAGGTTGCCGAAACCGCTCATGTGCAGCTCGCACCGGATGCCGACCGCCTCGCACATGCCGGCCAGCTTCATCACTCCGCTGATACCTCCGCGCAACACGTCGATGCGGCTGATGTCGGAAGCGCGGCGCAGAATCCAGTCCGCGCGGGTGTAGATGCCGCCCTCCGCGATCTCGGGTGAGCAGACCGGGACGAATGTCTCGAACGGCACAACCTCGAGGCCGGTGATCTGCATTCAGCAGATTGTTCCGGCGCCCCGGATACCGGCAGTAGGGGCAAAGGTCCTACACCGAAGCGGCCCGGGCTCAGATCAGAGGCGCGCGAGCGCGTGACCCTGCAGGACGAACAGCCGCTCGGAGGTCGACCAATCGGGCAACAGCGAATCGAACCCGTGGCAGGTACGTCCGAACACCTGCAGCTCGGCCGACACTCCGGCGCGCAGCAGCAGCAACGCGTAGTCGACCGCCTCGTCGCGGAACGGGTCGACCTCCGCGCAGGTGATCAAAGCCGCTGGCAGGCCGGCGAATCCGGATCGCCGTGCCGGCACCGTGGCTGCCGATCCGGCGGCCGCGCCCAGGTAATGGCGCCACATCAGCTCGGCGGCCTCGCTGTCGAACGCCGGACTCGTGCGGAATTCCGCCTTCGACGTGGTGATCCGATCGTCGAGCACCGGTTGGTGCAGCAACTGGAACACCACCGACGGCAGTGACCCGTCCGTGGAACCGTGCGCCAGGCACGCGGCAAGGGTGGCGCCGGCGCTGCTGCCCGCGACGGCCAGCCGGGCCCGATCGACCCCCAGGTCGCCCGCGTTGGCCTCCACCCAGCGCAGCACGGCACTCGCGTCCTCGAGCGCGGCCGGGTAGGGGTGTTCGGGTGCCAGCCGGTAGCCCACCGACACCACCGTGCAGCGGCCGCGGCGCGCGAGCTCCACACACTGGCGGTGATCGGTGTCGAGGTTGCCCAGCGCGAACCCGCCGGCGTGGCAGTACACCACCGCGGGTGCCCGCTCCGCCGCCGGGCCGCCGCGGTAGATTCGCACCTTCACATCGCCGGATTCAGCCGGCGCGGTGTCCTCGACGATCCGGACCCCTTGCGTATCGGTCTGTTCGGCCGCCAGACGGCGTCGCTCGTTGAACGGTTCGCGGATGAGTTGGATTGCGGCCAGCGAAAAGTCGGTCCGCGTCGTCGCGACGGCGCGCAACGCGGGGTCCAGGCGATCCGCACCGTCCAGATCCGTCATCGGCTGCCCCGCTGCGGCGCGGTGTAGGCATCGGACGTCGAGGCGATCGGCGCTTCGAGTAGGAAGTCGGCGGGCTTGAACCTGCGCGTCATCCCCCAGAAGGTACGCGCGCTGCGCGGCCACTGGGTGACCACCCGCCCGTTGGGGGCGCGGAAGTAGTTGTTGCACTGGGTGGTCCACACGGTGCCCACCATCCACCGATCGATCTTGCCGACGAAGTCGGCCAACGCCGACGGGCGTACCGCGATGTAGCGTTTTTCCTTGCGCCGCAGGTGTTTCAGTGCGCGCACGATGTAGCGTGCCTGGGCTTCGAGGATGAAGATGACGCTGTTGGAGCCGACGTTGGTGTTCGGTCCGTACAGCATGAAGAAGTTGGGGAATTCCGGCACGGCCATGCCGAAGTAGGCGTGCGCCCCGTCGCGCCACACCTCTTTCAGGGTGATGCCGTGTTCGCCGGACACGTCCATTTCCCCGAGATAGTCCGCGGCGGCGTAACCGGTCGCGCAGACCACCAGATCGACCTCGTGCTCCGCGCCGTCCGCGGTGACCAGGGATCGGGAGCGCAGGGCGCGCGCCGGGCTGGTCACCACCTCGACGTGGGGCTGGGTCAGCGCGGGCAGATAATCCGAGGAGAACACCAACCGTTTGCACCCCATCGGGTGGTCCGGGGTGAGCTTGCGCCGCAAGTCCTCGTCGTCGACGGTCTTCGCCAGGAGCCCCAAGGCGACGGCCTTGAATTCCTCGGCCTTTTCACTCCCGTGCTCGATCACCCCGATGTTGGATTCGCTGCGCAGCCACAGCCGGGTCCGATAGAGCCTCTTGGCCAGCGGCAGGTGCGCGAACAGCCAGCGCTCCCGTCGCGTGTAGCGCCGGTCCGGCTTGGGCAGTATCCAGGTCGGGGATCGTTGCACCGAGTACACCTTGCCGGCCACCTTGGCCAACTCCGGGATCAGTTGGGAGGCCGTGGATCCGGTGCCCAGCACGGCAATCCGCTGGCCCTCCAGCGGGATCGAGTGGTCCCAGCGTGACGAGTGCATCACGGTTCCGGTGAACGGCTCCTCCTCGACCAGGTCGGGAAGCAGCGGCCGGGTGAACAGGCCGACGGCCGACACGACCACATTGAAAAGGTGCTGCTCGCCGGGCGCGGTGGTCACGCACCACAGTTGGGTGTCCGAATCCCACTGTGCTGCGCGGATTTCGGTGCGCAGCCGCAGGTGTGGCCGCAGACCGTACTTGTCGGCGCAGCGCTGGAAGTAGTCCAGGATCTCGGGCTGCCCCGACCACAGGCGTGACCATTGGGCGTTGAGGTCGAACGAGTAGGAGTAGAGGTGTGATTTCACGTCGCACGCCAGCCCCGGATAGGTGTTGATCTGCCAGGTTCCCCCGACGCCGTCTTCTCGGTCGAAGATTGTGAAGCGGTCAAACCCGGCTTGCGACAGCATGATTCCCAGCGCCAGCCCGCCGGGGCCGGCGCCGATGATGCCGACCGAGAAGTCGCTCACCCGATCTGCAGGCATTGCGCACCGTCGATGACGAGTTCGGAGCCGGTGATGAACGACGCCTGCTCGGAGACCAAGAACGCTACGGCGTCGGCGACTTCACCGGCCTCGCCTATCCGCCCGAACATCGATGCCGCGGCCAGCCGGGTCTGGGTGACCTCGTCGAGCATCGGTGTGGCGATCGGCCCGGGGAAGACGGCGTTGACCCGGATGCCGGAGGGGGCGAGTTCGGCCGCGACGGTCTGGGTCAGGCCGCGCAGTGCCCACTTCGATGATCCGTAGGCGCTGTGCTGAGGGAACGGACGGATCGCGCCGGTGCTGCAGATGTTGACGATGGACGCGTTGGGCGCCTCTCGGAGGTGTTGCAGCGCCGCGCGTATACCGAGGAATGGCCCAAGACAGTTGACCCGCCAGGCGCTTTCGAAGCCTTCGGCCGTCTCCTCGGTCAGCGACGCTCGGTGGAGCACACCGGCGCAATTGACCAGCGTGCTCAGCGACCCGAAGCGGCCGACGACGTCCGCGACGACGGAGTCCCACTGCTCCGGCGAGGTGACGTCGAGCTCAAGGGTGAGCACGCCGTCGTCGCCCGCGTCGCCGAGTTCGTCGACCAGCCGGTCACAGGCGGCCACCGAAAACCCGGTGTCGCGTAGGCGTTTGGCGATGGCTCGGCCCTGTCCGCCGGCGGCGCCGGTCACCAGTGCGACGCGTTGGTTCATGCGGGACTCACCTCGGGGCTGTCGGCCAATCCGGCGGTGGTGATGAAGCGGCACCGGCGTCGCGCAAAGTGCCACCGCCCGGCGATACGGGTCAGTTCGTCGTCGTAGATCGCTGGCCGCAGTTGCAGGTCGCCCGCGCGGACGAACAACACCTGCGATCTGGCCGTGGCGCGCTCTCCGTCGACCTGGATCCGGGCGCTTCCGGTCAGGTGCAGGCCGCGGGCCGCGTCGCGGAACATGCCGGCGATGCCGTCATGGCCGGCAAAGGTCCTGCCGTAGACCAGGAATTCGCCGTCGGGTGCGAACAGCTGGGCGCACTCGTCGAAGTCGCCGGCGTCCAGCGCCAGGGCGTAGCCGGCCAGCAGATCGCGGATCGCGGCCCGATCCTCGTTGGTGTCGTGCGTCATCGGCTCGCCTCGCGCAGGTGCTCCGCGGCTCCCCGTCGCAGCGCCTGCGACTCGGCGGCCAGGGTGATCATCCCGAATCCCAACTGCGCCATCGCTTGACCCGCCTTGCCGTCCCCGGCGTGAATACCGGTGACCAGGCCCGCGTCCGCCGCCGCCCGCTGGATGCGCACGATCGCGTCGAGCACGTCCGGGTGCCGGGTCGCGCCGATGACGGCGGCGCCCAGCGAAATGGCCAGATCGGCTGGGCCGACGTAGATTCCGGTCAGGCCGTCGACGGCGCAGATCTCGTCGATGCCGGACAGCGCGGCCGCGGTCTCGATCATCGCGAACACGGCGACCCGAGATTCGTGGGCGGCGGGGTCGTGGCCCAAGCTGGCCCGCAGCGGACCGAAGCTGCGCACGCCCCTCGGTGGGTAGCGGGTGGCGGCCACGGCCGCCGCTGCCTGGTCCGCCGATTCGATCATCGCGATGACGACCGCGTCGGCACCGGCGTCCAGCACCCGCCCGATCGGTGCCGCGTCGGCGTTGGGCAGGCGCACCACTGTGCCGACCGGCACGTGCTCGATGCGACGCAAGATGCCGGCGATATCGGCGTCGTCGAGATAGCCGTGCTGGGCGTCGAAGCCCACGTAATCGTAACCGGCGCGGGCGAATTCCTCGGGGCCCAGCGCCGTCGGACCGGTGACCCAGCCGCCGAAAATCGGGGTCTTGCGGCTCAGTGCCAGCTGCAGACTGCTCGGCGAAGGCTCCGTCATGGTCGACTCATCCGGCGATCGCGATCTTGATGCGTTCGGCGACCGGCCGGCAGGCTAGGTCGAAGGCGTCCGGCACCTCGTCGATGCCGAACGTATGGGTGAGGTAGGCGCCGAGCAGCCAGGGATGCTCGGCGGCGAACTTGCCGGCAAGTTCCAGCATGCGCCGCCGGTCCAGCGTCACACCGGATTTCAGGGTGAGGTTGTTGCGCAGCATCGCCCGCATGCTGATCGGGTACATCTCGTCGTCCGCGACACCGAAATAGAACACGGTGCCGCCGGGGGCGGCGGCATCGATGGCGTGGTTCAGGGTGGCGACTTGGTGGCCGACGGCCTCGATGACGACGTCGGCGCGGTCCGCTGGCCGAATTTGACTCACCCAGCGGTCGCTGGTCGCGCGCACCGCATCGTCGACGCCGAAAGCCCTTGCCAGATTCCGTCGGTCGATTGGGTCGACCCCGGTGACGCGCCGCGCACCCGCCGCCTTGGCGACGTACGAGAACAACAGTCCGATCGATCCCTGGCCGATGATCGCGACGTGCCGGCTGGCCAGGTCCCCGAGCTGCTCGCAGGCGTAGAGCACGCAGGCCAGCGGTTGCAGCCCAACCGCCTGCGCGGCGCTCAGCGCCGGATCGTACGGCGCCAATCCTTCGCCGTCGCTGACAACGCGTTCCATCAGGCCGTCGAACCCGGACGCCCAGCCGACCACGCGATCTCCGGGGCGGTGTGCGGGATGCCGGCTGGCGATCACCTCGCCGGCAACCTCGTGGATGGGAAAGCCGTCCTTGTCGGGACCACTGCGGCCGTCGTCACCCGGCAGCCGGCCCTTGGCGCCGCGAAAGGCGGGCAGATCACTGCCGCAAACCCCCGCGGCCAGGAACCGCAGCAGCACCTGCCCGTCGGCCAGGTGATCGGGTGTCTTGTCGCCGATCGTGTTGCGCTCGAACAGATATGGGGCGACGATCCGGTAGGACCACACGTCAGACCTCCACCGGAATGTTGTTCCAGCCCCATTGGAAGCTGGACGGCAGCCGGGTGGCGGCTTCGCCTTGGATCTCGTAGTCGGGCACCCGGCGAAGCCATTCGGCCAGCAGCACAGCCACTTCCAGTCGCGCCAGGTGGTAGCCGATGCAGAAGTGCTGGCCACGGCCGAACGCCAGCGAGCGGCGGACGGGCCGGTCCCAGATGAATTCGTCGGGCTGGGGGTATTCCCGCTCGTCGCGGTTGGCCGATGCGAGCAGAGTGATGACGCGCTGGCCGGGATTCAGGTTCTGGCCGTGAATCTCGAACGGCTTGCGCACCGTTCGCGCGAACCACTGCGCCGGCGCGCAGTATCGGAGCATCTCCTCACGCGCGACGAGCACGTTGTTCTCGACGTCGGCGCGCACGGCCGCCAGTTGGTCGGGCCGCCGGCTGAGCTCCCAAAGGCCGTGGGCGACGATTTTGGGCACGGTCTCGGTCCCCCCGATGAAGATGCACAGCATCTGCGTCGCGACTTCCATGTCATCGAGCGCACTGCCATCGGGCAGGTGATAGCAGAGCAGACCATCGACCACGTCGAGCGGTCCCCCGGACGAATCGGCGCGGCGGCGCGCAACGGCGGGCAGCAGGTATTCGAAATAGTTGGGACGCGCTTGCCCGGTGTCCACGCCGACGCCCGGCTGGGCGAGGCTGCCCGCGTTGACGGTGGCCAGCACCTGCGGTGCGAGATCGGTTGGGATGCCCAGGAGTTCGCAGACGATGGCGGCCACCACGATCCCGCCGTAGTCCTGGGTCAGGTCGAACGATCCGCCCGGGAGCAGCGCGTCGAGGCGTTCGTTGGCCAGGGCGCGGATCCGGGCCTCCAGGTCCGTGACCGCCCGGGGCCGAAACGGCCGGGAGTGGGTGCGCCGGATCTCGCCGTACAGGTCCGCGTCGAACATCGCGTGAAACGGCAGCGGGTGCAGCGGCGGGTCGTCGACGGGGCCGCTGTTATGTTGCGCCAGCACCGACGCCGGCGGCAGCGTGCCCTCCGAGGCGACGAACGTGCCGTTGTTGACTTCCAGCACCGTCCAGATGTCCTCGAAACGCGACAACGCGAAGGTGTCCCATTGCGGCATGTAGTACACCGGGTGGTGGTCGCGCAGGATCCGGTAGTACGGCAATGGATTAGCCATCACCGCCGCGTCGAAGGGATCGTAGCTGAAGTCGTTGGTGTCCAAAGTGTTTCGTAACTCCGTCACTGCAGCGGCGAGGGCGGGAGGGCCTGCAGAATGGAATCCTCCCAGCCGTCGCGCAACGCGGGCGCCACGCTCATCCAGGTGACGATCTCCGCCGGTGGGCTCTCTTTCCAGGACGGATAGTGCTCGGCGAAGCAGTCCCAGCCGCCGTCCAGCGCCCAGTAGTGGATGACTTCGTTATAGCGGAAGGTCGTGGTGAATGATCCGAGCCAGCGCTTACCGGTGCGTTCCGACCACGGGACGTAGAGCCGCTCCAGCTCGCGGATATAGTCGTCCTGGCGTCCCGGTTTGGTCTGCATGATCTCCTGAATCACCAGCGGCGCAGTGAAATTCGCCTCTTGCAGTTGGGCGAGCGTCTTGTTGCTGGGACCGGGGTACATGATGCGCCCCTCCCCCGAGGCGCCGATGTCAGCCAGAAACGCGGCCCATTTACCGGACGCGGCCTCGTGGCTGCCGCCGCGGGCCTGCGCGGCGCCGATCCTGGCGTAGTCGGCGAAGCCGTCGATCTCCCAGATGACCGTCACCTGTGGCCAGTGACCGTTGTAGGGCGTCGATTCCCAGATCGCGAACAGCCGGGCCCCGAGTTGCTCCATCATCGGTTGATAGGTGTCTGCGAAGGTCTCGGTGAAGCGGTCGCTTCGCCCGGATCCCAGCGAGATCGTCTCGTGCAAGTAGAGCAGCGTGTGTCGGAAGTATTTCTTCATGGGCTAATCGAGCCGGATGAGCTCTGAGTCGGTCCCCGATCCCACGTCGCAAAGCAGGGCCTCGGTGGCATGGACCGTCGCACCCGGAATGCCCTCCGCCGCAAGCGCATAACCCTTGAACATGCGGGCCGCGCCGCTCAGCAGGTGCTGCGCTCGGGCCGTCGCGCGATTGACGCCCAGGGGCCACCCGTCACCCCACAACGCGACCTCGGTCACCCGGTTGTTCAGCGATTCGAGCACCGCGCCACGCACCCGGGGGTCGGCAGTGAACGCCTCGGCGCTGACGGCCAGGCTCGCCGTGCCCGCGCCCAATTGGGCAAGCTCCGGTTCGAGGTCTGCGACCCGCACCCCCAGGATTCGCAACGACCGGGTGTCACAACCCCGCGGGAGCAGCACGGTCACTTCCCAGCCGGCCATGGCCCGGTCGTAGAGCCAGCCTCCGGCCGATTGCACGACATCGGCGGCGCTGGCCGCGACTACGTCGAGGCGATAACGCAGACCCTCGCCGTTCGCGCCGGTTGCTTTCGCAGCGCTGCTCTTGCTGATGTCGAACGTCGGAGCGACCATCGATCCATTCCTCACCACCACCCGCCGCCTGGTCGGTGCGGGTCTCAAACGCTTGTCATGGGCTTTCTCACGGACTGCGGCCGCGTCACGCGCAGGGCGAAGCGGCTCACCGGACAGCGTGACACTTCTAGTCAAATTTGTAAAGGTTCCGGCGGCCTGTCAGGAGCCGCGGCGCGCCTCGAGGTCGGCCAGGACTTCCTCGGTGTGCTGGCCGAGTTCCGGTGCCGCAGAACGCGGTGCCCAGGGAGTCCCGTGGAAATCCGCCGGAGTGGCCACCATCGGCACGGCGGCTTCGCCGTCGGGCACGTCGACGATGCCCCCCGCGGCGTGGAACTGCTCGTCGGCGACGACGTCCTCCAGGGTGTTGACCGGTGACCAGAAAAAATCCGGTTCGCCGGCGAAGACCTGTGCCCACTCGTGGAGGGGCCGCGTCGCGAAGATCTCATCCAGCGCGGCGATCAGCACGGTCGAGTTGACGGCGCGGGCACGGGCATCGGCGAACCGGGGGTCGTCGCGCCACTCGGGCCGGCCCACCGCGCGGCACAGCGCCGGCCAATGCCGCTCCGGTTCCAGGCCGACGATCCAGAATCGCCGCCCGTCTTGGGCGGTGTAGTTGTTCATGCACGGGTTGCCCATCGTTTCGCGCTGACCGATCGCGATCGGCTGCCCGCTCATCAGATAGGTGTTGAGGTCGAAGCTCACGGTGTAGGCCCCCTGCCGGTAGAGCGAGGTGGTCACCAGTTGGCCCGTCCCGGTGCGTTCGCGCGCGAGCAGCGCCGCGCACACGGCCGCGGCCAGCGTCATCCCGGCGGAGTGGTCGCCCATGCCGCCGCGCTGAAACGGGGGCGTGTCGCCGGGCCGGGTGAGCAGGTGGGCCACCCCGGCCCGGGACCAGAACGCGGCCACGTCGAAGGCGGCGCGGTCGGCGTCGGGGCCGTCTTCGCCGTAGCCGGTGATGAGCCCGTAGACCAGGCGGGGGTTGGCGGCCGACACCGCCTCGAAGTCCATCCCGAGGCGCTGCAGCGCACCGGGGCGCACGTTGGTCAGGAAAACGTCGGCGCCAGTGAGCAATTCGAGCGCGGTGCCGCGGCCCTCCTCGGTGCCGAGGTCCAGTACGACGCTCCGCTTGGACCGGTTGTCCATCTCGAACGGCGGATTCAGACCCAGATCGCAGCCCAGCATCCGCCCGAACATCCGCGCCGGATCACCGGTCGGCGGTTCGATCTTGATCACGTCGGCGCCCCAGTCCGCCAGGATGCCGCCGGCGGCCGGCCCGGCCACCCAGACCCCGAGCTCGACGACTTTGACGCCCTCCATTGGTCCCGCCATGGGTAAATTCCCACTCTCTGCCGCTCGAGCGTCACGCCAGCGCAACGCCGCATTCCGTGTGCCACGCTAGCGTGGCGTTCGGCGGCGTTTGCGCGCGATGGAAGGACGACACATGACTCTGGTAGCGGGGCGTGGTCCGCTCAGCAGCGATCCCGCGGGGCGCTTCTCCCCCGCGATACCCGACGACGTCGTCTACGTCGAACCGCATCCCCGACGCGTCCAGGCCGTCAAGGACGGGCAGGTGGTGATCGACACTGAACGGGCGCTGATGGTGCACCGCCGGGGCCGGCCGCTGAGCTACGTCTTCGCAGCCGACGAGGTCGGCGACCTACCGAGCGAGCCGGAACCCGAGGCGCCGGGTTTCGTCCGAGTGCCCTGGGACGCGGTCGACACCTGGCTGGAAGAGGGACGCAAGCTCGTGCACTACCCGCCCAATCCCTATCACCGCGTCGATTGCCGTCCGACGCAACGCCGCCTGCGCGTCCGCGTGGCCGGCACCACGTTGGTGGACACCGACGACACGGTGATTCTTTTCGAGACCGCGCTCGCCCCGCGGCTCTACGTCGATCCCGCTCACGTGCGCACCGATCTGTTGCGGCGCTCCGAGACGTCGAGTTACTGCAATTACAAGGGCTTTGCGACGTATTGGTCGTTCGTCTCGGGTGGCGACGTCGTCGAGGACGTAGCCTGGAGCTATCCCGGCCCGCCACCGGAAAGCCTGCCCATCAAGGGATTCCTGAGTTTCGACGAGAACCGCGTCGAGGTGATGGCCGAGCTGCCGCCCGGCTGATCCGCGATCGGGGCTAGCTCGCCAGCCCGACGATCACCAGCATGAACAGCACCCCGCCCAGTGTGCACGCCAAGGCCGCAACGGTGCGGCGCCCGGTGTTGGCTCGCGGCAGGATGTCAGCGCTCGCCAGATACATCAGGAAACCCGCGAAGAAGCCGAGGTATACCTCGAGCACGCGATGGGGAATCGTGATCGCCAGGGTCAGAGCCGCACCGGCAACCGGCGCGACAGCATCTGCGGCCAGCAGCGTCAAGGACCTTCGACGTCCGTTCCCATAGAGCGATGTGACGGTGTAGGTGTTGAACCCGTCCGCGAAGTCGTGGCCGATCAC
The DNA here is from genome assembly GCF_010731775.1 of Mycobacterium mantenii. NCBI lineage: Bacteria > Bacillati > Actinomycetota > Actinomycetes > Mycobacteriales > Mycobacteriaceae > Mycobacterium > Mycobacterium mantenii. Next base: position 4,099,453 of record NZ_AP022590.1, read on the forward strand.
GGCCACCGCGACCACCGCGCCCACCCCCGTCCCCGCCTGAAACGCGGCACCGATGGCGAACCCGTCCATGACGCTATGGCCCACTAGACCCGTCGCCGCCAGGAGACCCACGCTGGGCGCTTGCGGATTATCACCCTCACCTGGCGTTTGGCCGCCATGAATGCCGATCCTGCGTTCGATGATGTGCAGTGTCAGAAAACCGAGAACGAAAGCCACTAGCGGACTGCGAATTCCGAACAGGACCCAGGACCCTCGGCTCAGGGCTTCCGGAAGCAGATCGAAGCCCACCGCGCCGAGCATCAACCCGGCGGCCAGGCCGAGAACCAGATTGCGGTAGGAACCGATGCGCAGCGCCGCATAGCCGCCCAGCAATGTGGTGATGAACGAGCCCAAGGCCACGAGAACGGCCACTGCGCGGCCCACCTTTCCGGCATCGAGTCGGCGGAGCAGCGCGGCCCGGGTGGATAGGCTGCGCTTCTCCGAAAAGGTAGCGCCAGAACGGACTCACCGCAGGTGGAGTGCGCCCTACTTGCCGTAGCTAGGCCGCCCAAGCCCCAGCTCGTGCTGGGCGATCATGTTGCGAAACACCTCCATGGTGCCGCCGTAGATGCCGGCGGGAACCCCGTGCCGGAAGATGAATTCCATCGCGCCGTCGTCGGCGGAACCCGGTGTTTCGGTGGGCAACGCGGATGCGGCTCCCAGGATGTCCATCAATTCCGGTGAGACGTCACGCATTGTCTGGATGATCGCGACGCGCCCGTACATGCCGGGAGTCGACAGCGCCGCCTCGATGCGGGCCATGCTGCGCCCCAGCCGGTATTTCACCGAGTCGTCGTCGAGCCCCGCTACGCGTGCCGCGACCCCGTCGGCCGCCTCGGCCATCAGGTGGCCATGCTCGGACAGCATCGAAATATTCTGCAGGCCATGGTCTGCCGGGTCGGCGATGCCATGTTCGGCATCGAGGGCGAACCGCATCACCGTCCAGCCGCCGTTGACCTCGCCGATCCGGTAGAGGTCATCGACCCGGACGTCGCTGTAGTAGACGATGTTGGTGCGGTCGCCGTCGACCGTGCGGATGCCCTGGATCTCGATCCCGGGTGTATTCAGCGGTACCAGGAACATGGTCAGGTTCTTGTGTTTCGGGCCCTGGGGATCGGTGTTGGTAAGCAGGAATACATATTTGGCATTCTGCGCGTTCGAGGTAAACATCTTGGAGCCGTTGATGACCCAACTCGATCCATCCGCCTCGCGCACCGCGCGGGTCTTGCAGGTGGCCACGTCCGAGCCGCCCTCGGGCTCGGTGTATCCCAGACACAGCCGGGTCTCGCCGGACAGCACGCCGGGCAGCAACGACTCGACGAGTTCGGGAGCCCCGAACTGCTGCACCAGGCGCGCGACGACCGCGGTGGTGCCCCAGTGGAACCACGGCGTATGGGCGCGGCCGATTTCGAGGTGAAAGATTCGCCGGCGCACCGGGTCGAATCCCCCTTCGGACTCCAGCTGCCAGTCCGATGTCAGATACCCCGCTTCGCCCAGCGCCAAATGCACCGGCTCGCTGAAGTTTTCGCCAGTCTCGCGATCGCGGCGGCGCACCTCGTCCGTGACGTGTTCGGCGAGGAAGGCCCGGGTCTCATCGAAGAATTTCTGATCCTCGGGCGAAAGTTCGACGCGAGAGAAGTCCATCAGGCCGCGTCGATCACCAGGGTGCGGAACCGGTCGAGGGTCTCCAGCGCGTGCGTCATGCTGTCGCCGGGCAGGTGGATGCTGACCCACGTCACGCCCAGCTTCGTTAGCTTGTCCAGGCCGTCGAGGTAGGCGTCGGCGTTGAAGTCGTCATTCCCGGGGCTGCCGCCCTCGAAGTTGGTGAAAGTGATGTCGATCGCCGACCAATCCCGCTGCGCGGCATCGCATCTACGCCGCAGGTCGTCGATGCCATCGGCGAGCTTCTGCATGGAGTCGATGACGGCCGTGCCCGCGGTCTGGGCCAACTGCGGCGGCGCGGGGAACGGGCACCACCCGTCGCCGTACTGGGCCACCCGCTGCCGCGATGACGACGTGTTGCCGCCGATCCAGATCGGCGGATGCGGATCGCTCACGGGCCGGGGATGTGCGGTGATGCCCCGCGCGCTGAAATGCTTTCCCTCAAAGGAGATGTCGTCACCGGTCCAGATGGCCCGGATCACCTGTAGGGATTCCTCGAACAGCTCGGCGCGCTCGTCGTAGCTGACGCCCAGTGCCGCAAATTCGCGCTTGAGGTAGCCCACGCCCACCGCGAGCGTGAATCGGCCACCGGAGAGCAGGTCCAGGGTGGCGCCGGACTTGGCCACCACGAACGGGTTTCGATAGGGCAGCACCACGATGTTCGGGATCAGCCGCAGCGTTGACGTGGTGGCGGCCGCGAAACCCAGTGCGACGAAAGGATCTAACGCATCGTGCCCACCGGCCTCCAGCCATCGCTGCGAGGGGGCCGGGTGATCGGTGAAGCCGAAGCCGTGGATCCCGGCCGCTTCCGTCGCGGCGGCCACCTTGCCGATGCCGTCCCCGCTCACCAGCTCCGGGTTGTAGGGATGGCTGTGCATCGGGTGGGTGATGGTGAACCGCATCGCTGCCTCCGGCGTTTAGAACCGTGCGCGCGAGTCGATCGCGGTGTCGCTGGTGCGCAGCGGCCGGATCAGCGCCTCCTGCGCGAACGAGGCCAGCAGCTCACCCTCTTCCGAGTGCACGGTGCCGCGCACATACGACATGCCCGCGCCGACCTGGGTGCTCTCGTGGGTGTAGAGCAGCCACCCCGTCCAGTCCACCGGTTCGTGGAACGCCACGGAGATGCTCATGGGTGCGGTGGACACGGTCAGGTGCGCCTGGGCGGTGCCGATGCCCTCGTGCGCCCGCATCGTGGTGGAGATTCCGAGATGGCCGGTGAAGTACGCCAGCAGCGCCTTGGCCAACTCGTCGCGGGTCGGGATCGGGTCGTAGTGCAGCCACGCGTAGAGCTCCGGCGGGCCGACCTCGTCGGGGCTGTTGACGTCGACGACGTCGACCAGGCGCAGCTCGCGGCCGACCATCGGCATCGGTGAGTGGTGCGCGTCGGCCGGGGCGGCCACCTGCGGACGTGGCAGATGGTGACGGATGACGTCGTCGGTCGGGACGTCGGCCAGCACCGTAATGCTCAGGCAGCGCCGGCCGTTCTGGTGCACGGCGACCACGGCGGTGGCGGTGGAGCGGCCTTCGGATACGACGTCGAGAACCAGTTCGATGGGCGGGCCGACGGTGACGGCGCGCGAGAAGACCGCGTGCGCCGAGCGCACCGACTTGTCCGGGAACCGCTTGGCCACGGCGACGATCGCCTGCGCGAGCACCTGGGTGCCCTCTACCACCTGGCGTTCGTCGCCCACCGCGATGCCGGTCTCACCGGTGAAACGGTCTTGCCCGTCTTCCTGCACGTCGAACAGATCCAGCAGGCCCTGCACCGTCCACTCAGTCTGCTCAGATTCCGTGGTCAATCCACTCCACCTCTCGCGCTCGCGGCTCAGCGCTCAGCGTGACACTTTGAGTAGGATTTGTAAAGCTTGGCTAACAAGACGGCGGCCCGGCAGGTCCGTCGGACAGCGGGACGCTAAGGGAGACAACACCATTGGGTATCGTGACTACCACCTCAGAGACCGCGTTCACCCAGTCCGCCGAGACGGTGTACGACTTCGTCACCAATCCGCAAAACTGGACGAAGACCTACCCCGGCAGCGCGCACATCGGCAAATTGCCGGAGCTCCCGCTCAAGGCGGTGACACTTGGGAGGAAGCCGGGCCCGACGGCAAGCGGATCTTCAGCTGGCAGTTGGCCGCCGCCGTGCGCCCAACACTGTTCGTGTTCACCTCGATCGGGCGCCTGGGCCATGATCGCGACGGCGGTATTTTTCAAGGCGGAATGGAGGGCCGCATTACGGTCTCCTACCACTTCACCCGGCCCGGGCAGGGCGTCACGCTGTTCTCCCGGACCATGACGATCGAGGCGTACAAACACGCCCCGCTGACCGATCAGCTCATCGCCTCGGCCAACCCGGCCAACATCGACGCGTACCACGAGGCCGTAGCGCGGGAACTCGCCCGATCGGCAGATTGACACCGGTACCCGCGGTGCATGACACTTTTTCGGTGTTTTGTAAAGCGGACCGATTTGCCGGAGTGCGAGGATGATTCCCGAGCCGCTGGCCAACGGGTTCTGCTTCGGCGAGGGCCCGCGCTGGTTCGAGGGCCTGCTGTGGTTCTCCGACATGCTGGGCGAAGCGGTCCACACCGCGACCATGGGCGGCTCGCTGACCACGCTGCCGCTGCCCGGGCACTCGCCGTCGGGGCTGGGCTTCCGTCCCGACGGGTCGCTGCTGATCGCCTCGACCGAGGACCGGCAGGTGCTGCGCTATGACGGCGAAACCGTGGTCACCATCGCCGATCTCACCGACCTGGCGCCGGCCAACCTCGGCGACATGGTCGTCGACGACGCGGGCCGCGCCTACATCGGGTGCCAGGCGCTGCGCGGCGGCGTCATCATTCGTCTCGATCCCGACGACCGTGCGACCAGGGCCACTATCGTGGCCCGAGACCTCGACTTCCCCAATGGCATGGCGATCACACCGGATCGCACGACGCTGATCGTCGCCGAATCGACGGGCCGGCGGCTGACCGCGTTTTCCATCGGCGACGACGGCGGGCTGTCCGATCGCCGGGTGTTCGCCGACGGCCTGGACGGGCCGCCCGACGGCATCGCCCTGGACGCCGAGGGTGGGGTGTGGGTGTCGATGACCCTGGCCCATCAGTTCGAGCGGATCGTGGCGGGCGGCACGGTGACCGACCGCATTGACATGGGCGACCGGGTCGCCATCGCCTGCGCCCTGGGCGGTCCGCAGCGGCGCACGCTGTTTCTGTTGTCGAGCACGGAGGCCTATCCTCAACGCCTGGTCGGCACCCGGCTTTCCCGGCTGGATGTCGTCACAGTGACCACTCCCGGCGCCGGCCTGCCCTGACCCGAGAGGTTGACGATGACCGACGCCTACTACGAGCTGATCGATCCGGCCGGCGACGACGCCGCGATGGGCGAGAAGTTCCGGGCGACCGATCTCGCGCGCGGCACCTGGTCGGCGGCCATCCAGCACGGCGGTCCGGTGTCGGCGCTGCTGGTCCGGGCGCTGGAGCGGTGCGAACAGCGCGACGACACCCGCCTGTCCCGGGTCGTCATCGACTTGTTGGGCGGGGTGCCGGCCGAGGGCGATCTGTGGGTGCGCTCGGAGGTGCAGCGCCCGGGCAAGCAGATCGAACTGCTCAGCGCCGAGATGCTGTCCCCCGGACCCGACGGCACTCCGCGACCGGTCGCGCGCGCCACCGGATGGCGCTTGCAGCACCAGGACACGCAGACCCTGGCGCACGCCGCGGCGCCACTGCCGGGGCCCCGGGCCGAGGCCTTCAACCGCAACCTGAAGGCACGGGACTGGGACCGCAACTACGTGCACAGCCTTCAGTGGCTGTGGCTGACCGAGCCGCTGAGCGAGGGCCCGGGCGAATCCTGGATCAACCCGACCGTCGACCTGGTCAACGGCGAGTCCATGACGCAGCTGGAACGGCTGTTCGCGGTGGCCGACTGCGCCAACGGCATCGGCAGCAAGCTGGACATCACCAAGTGGACGTTCCTCAACACCGACCTGGCCGTGCACGTGTTTCGTGTTCCCGACGGCGACTGGATCGGCATTCGTGCGGAAACCAGCTACGGGCCGGACGGCATCGGGACGACGATCGGCACGCTGTTCGACGAGCAGGGCGCGGTCGGCGCCATCCAGCAGTCGGTACTGGTGCGGCGGCGCCCTCCTCGGGCCTAACGTGGGAGCGAATGACCATGACACCTCGGCGATACTTCGAAAAGCTTGACTCATGAGCCACCCGGTCCGGGCGACGACGATCGCCGACACCGACACCTCGACCCGTCAGCGGATTCTGGCGGCCACCGCCGAGGTGCTGGGCCGAAACGGCAAGACCAAGCTCAGCCTGTCCGACGTCGCCACCCAGGCGGGCGTCTCCCGGCCGACGCTGTATCGCTGGTTTGCGTCCAAAGAGGAGTTGCTGTCGGCGTTTTCGAGCTATGAGCGTCAGATCTTCGAAAGCGGTCTGGTGAAGGCCACCGCCGGCCTCAAGGGCGTGGACAAGCTCGACGCCGTGCTGCGGTTCATCGTCGAATACCAGCATTCGTACTCCGGTGTGCGCATGGTCGACGTCGAGCCCGAGCACACCATCGCCCAGTTCTCCTGGGTCATCCCGCAGATGCGCGAGGGCCTGCAGCGCCACCTGCCCGGGCCCAACGCCGCGGTCAAGGCCGCGACGGTGATCCGGATTGCGATATCGCACTACATCGTGCCAAGCGACGACGCCGAGCAGTTCCTGGCGCAGCTGCGGCACGCCGTCGGGATCAGGGGCAGCTAGTCGAACCTGCGGAAGTCACGGCTGGACCTCACCCGCGGCGTCGGCGGCTAGTTCGGCGGTCGTGACCCGGGTCGCGGTGAGCCTCGGTCCAGGCGGCCAGGAACTTGCCCGCCGCGGCCTCGCCATCGGCGAACAGCTTGTCGCGCTGGTCGGTCGTCAGCCCGAAATCGGTGCTGGCGATGCCCATCGTGTCCACAAACACCGTCCGGGCGCCGACGCCCTCATCGGCCAGCGGGTAGCGGTTCCACTCGCCCATGGCCGTGTGCGCGATCGAGACGACCTCGCGGAGATCGCCCTGCACCGGCACGTCCGGGGTGTTCAGCGCCGGCCGCGACGAGAGCTTGATACCGAACGTCGGCCACCGGTTAGGCCGGCCGTCGGTCCGGTCGAAGACGGTCACCGGGAAGTTCTGCAGCAGCCCGCCGTCGACCCAGGTGCAGGCGCCCAGGACCGTCTTCTGTTCAAAGGGCTGGAAGAAGAACGGGATCGACATCGACGCGCGGACTGCGTCCACGATCGGATAGCTGTCGATGACCTCGATCTGCCGGGCCGGATCACCCTGATCCTTGCTGCTCAGCAGGTAATAGGGCAGGTCCCAGGGCAGCCGGACCAGGGCGCCGCGCGTCAGGTCCGAGGTGTGGGTGACCAGCCGGTAGCGCTGGTACGGGGCCAGGGCGGTGCCGGCGTCCCTGGTGATCTTGAGGTCGGCGAAAGTGCGGATGCCCAGCGGCTCCAGCTTCGAGGTCAGCCACTCTTGGACGTAGGAACTGGCGTACAGGCCCTGGTGGCTCACCAGCGCGGTGGCGTTCCCGATCAGGCCCAGGTGCTTCTCGGCCCAGGTCTTCTGCATGAACTGGGTGTAGTCCAGCTCGGCCATATCCGTCTGTAGCTGGGTAAGCGGGACGCTCCTGACCTGATATGCGGCGATAAGGGCGGCCGCAATGGCGCCGGCCGACGTGCCGCCGATCCGGGGAAAGACAAAGCCCGCGTTATGCAGGGTCAGGACGGCCCCGGCCAGGGCGATCCCCTTGACTCCCCCGCCCTCGAGAACAAGATCCGCGCCCGAGCCGGCCAGCGCTTGCTCTTCCAGTGTCATGCCCTGACCCGCCTGACCGCCCGCAGTTGTCATTCCTGCCTCCGCGAACTCCCGATAACCCGTGAAGATATGGCCTAAGTACAGGCCGCAGGTCCGCCCGCTGTCCAGCGAATGCCGCTTTTCGGCGCGGGTGAGGGTGCTGGCAATGCTCCAACGCGAAAGAGAGCCCAGTTCTGTCCGCTAACCGCGACAGCTACAGCTACAGCTACAGCGATGGCCCAACGGTGACCGTGTCAGTGGGGCAGCCCCTGGGCCAGCCTGAATCAAGGACCACAGCAGTTTCGGCGTACACCAGCCGGGCAGCGTGTACCTTCTTCCGGTCTGATGCTCGCCTAATCGAAAAGTACCGCGGCATTGAGGAATCCAGTCGGATCCAGCGCGGCTTTGACCGTGCGCATCGCGGCGATGTCCGCGGCCTCGCGGGACATACCGAGGTAGGGCCGCTTGCGGCTGCCGATGCCGTGTTCGGAACTGACGTTGCCCCCGCAGCGTGCGATGAGGTCCATCATCGGCTCATACAGCGCCCGCTCCCGGTCGGCCGGGCAGCGCAACACGTTCAGGTGCAGGTTGCCCTCGCCGATGTGGCCGAACAGCACCGGCAGCGCGTCGGGTGCATGGTTGTGCACCAAATCGACTGCGTGCCTTTCGAATTCGACGATCGACGACAGCGGCAACGAGACGTCGAACTTCAGCGGCGGCCCGTACACGCCGAGCACCTCGACCAGTGATTCGCGGACCTGCCACAACCGTTGCTGCGCAACAGGATCCACACCGACCGCGGGTTCGCCACACATCGACACGCCGTCGAGCAGCTCGGCGAGTCGCTCGGTCTGGTCGTGATCGGCCGCCAGTTCGACCAACAGCAGCCAATCGCCGTTGACCGGTGAACCGACTCCGCGGTGCTCGCCGGTCAGCGCGGCGGCGCGGGCGTCGATCAGTTCCAGGGCCGCGATGCCGTCGACGTCGCGGAACAGCCGGCCGGCCTCCACCAGCGCCTCGAGGTCGGCGAACCCGCAGATCGCCGTCACCCGGTGCGACGGGGTGGGGTGCAGCCGCAGGTCCAGCTCGGTGATGACGCCCAGCGTGCCCTCAGCGCCCACGAACAACGCCGGCAGGTCGTAGCCGGTGTTGTCCCGGCGCACCCGGCTGTGCCGGCGCAGCAGTGTGCCGTCGGGCAGCGCCACCTGCACGCCCACCACCTGCTCGCCCATGTTGCCGTAGCGGACCGTGCGCAGGCCGCCGGCGTTCGTCGACGCCATCCCGCCGACCGTCGCGGTGTCGCGGGCCGCCAGATCCACGCCGAACACCAAACCGGCCGCGCCCGCGGCCCGTTGCACCGCGGCCAGGGTGGCCCCGGCGCCGGCCTGGATGCGGCGTTCGACGGAGTCGACGTCACCGATGGCGTGCAGCCGCTCGGTGGACAACAACACGTCGTCGTGCTCGGGAACGGTGCCGGCCACCAGCGAGGTGCGGCCGCCCTGCACCGTCACGTGCGCCCCGGCGTCGCGGCACACCCGCAGCACCTCGGCGACTTGCTCGGCCGTACCCGGCCGCACCAGCGCGCTCGCCTTGCCCCGGTACCGGCCGGTGTGGTCGACGCTGCGCGCCGCCAGCACATCGGGATCGGTGACGACGTGGTTCGATCCGACCAGGCCCGCCAGGCTGCGCAGCATGCTCGCGGTTATAGCACCGCCCTAGAACTCCTTGTGATTCACGTCGGTGATAAGCCCGCCGTCCATAATGAACTCGCTGCCGGTGGAGTAGGACGACTCGTCGCTGGCCAGGAAAAGTACGAACGTCGCGACTTCCCGAACCTCGCCCGGCCGCCCGAGCGGGATCGTCACCATGTCCTCGGGCAGGTGGGCGGTCATCGGGGTGCGGATGAACCCCGGGTGCACTGAGTTCACCCGAATGTTGTGCGGCGCCAGCTCCAATGCCGCCGACTTCGCCAGCCCGCGCACGCCCCACTTGGACGCGACGTAGGGGTGCACCATGGGCGCGCCGCGCAGGCCCTCGATGGACGACACGTTGATGATCGAGCCGCCCCCCGCCTCGATCATCGGCTCGACCGCAACCCGCATGCCCAGGAACGTCCCCGTCAGGTTGACGTCAATCACCTTCTGCCACTTGGCCAGATCGAAGCTCTTCAGCGGGCCGAGCGCGACGGTGCCGGCGTTGTTGACCAGCACGTTGAGCTTGCCGAATTCGCCGATCGCGGTGGCCACGGCGGCATCCCACTGGTCGGGCTGGGTGACGTCGAGATGCACGTAGCGCGCGGAGTCGCCGAGCTCGTCGGCCAGCGCCTTGCCCTGGTCGTCCAGGATGTCGCCGATAACGACCTTGGCGCCTTCCTCGACCAGCAGGCGCGCATCTTCGGCTCCCATACCGCCGGCGCCACCACTGATCAGCGCTACCTTGCCGTCTACCCGACCCACGTGGGTCTCCTTTCGATTTAAGTGGTCACCAAAGTGCTTGGTGCGTAAAGGCCTTTGCCGGTTACCAACGGCAAGTCCAGGGTGGTGCGAATGCCCGGCGGCGCCGCGATCACCGCGGGGATGGCGTTGACGACGCGGCCCGCGGCACCCGCGATCGCCGCGTGGTTGTGGTCGCCCCTGCGGCTGCTCGGGATGATGTCCACGGCATACGACGGCTCGCCGGTGATCTCGACGCGGTAGGAGCCGTCGCCGGAGGCGGGCTGGGGCAGATCGGGGCGCAGGTCCGGCCGCAGCCGGGTGACGTGCTCGATGACGATCGCGGGGTGACCCTTGACCATGCCGCGAATCTCGAACTGCAGCACGGCAACCGTGCCCTTGGCCACGCGGCCGACCGCGATGTCGAAATCCTCGGGGGCGGGCTCGCGCTGATAGGACTCGGTGATCTCGTCGACCTCGATGCCCAGACCCGCAGCCAGCTGACGGATCGCGGTCCCCCAGGCGATGCTGAGGATGCCCGGCTGCAGCAGCATCGGGATCTCGTCCATGGGCTTGGCGAATCCCATGTAGTCCATGACCTCGGTCCCGTTGTACGACGCGTAGTCGTGAATCTCCATGCAGCGCACCTGCTCGATGCGCTGACAGGTGCCCGCGAGCGCGAACGGGATCAGGTCGTTGGCGAATCCGGGGTCGACGCCGCTGATGAAGATGCTCGAATTACCTTGCTTGGCAGCGTCTTCCACGCGGGCGATGTATTTGCCGGGCATGACACCCCACGGGTACTGCAGCAGGCCGGGCGACGACCCGACGACGTTGATGCCCGCGGCCAGGATGCGCATGACGTCGGCCATCGCCTCGGGCAGCCGGGTGTCGCCCATCGCGCAGTAGACGACGCAGTCGGGCTTGGCGGCGATGATGGCGTCCAGGTCGTTGACGGCGGTGACACCGGTGACGACGCCGGCGTCCAGGCCGACGCCGCACAGCTCCCCGGCGTCCTTGCCCACCTTTTCGGGCGTGGAGACGCACACCCCGGTCAGCTCGTACTGCGGGTTGGCGATGAGTTCGGCGAGGGCCAGCCCTCCGACATTTCCGGTACCGACGTGCGCGACGCGGATCGCCATGAGAGTCTCCGTCCGTTGAGCGCTCAAACTTTTCTAGACACTAGTCCATTAATTTGGAAGCGCATACCTGGCTGGTAACGATCGACCGAGGCAGAATCGATCGCTGATGACACCACGCGAAGACCTTCGGTTCCCGTCCGGCGACGACCTGATCAGCGCCTGGCTCTACCGGCCGCCGGGCGACGGGCCCGCGCCGCTGCTGGTGATGGCGCACGGCCTGGGCGCGGTGCGCAGCATGCGACTGGACGCGTATGCGGAGCGGTTCAACGCGGCCGGCTACGCGTGCCTGGTGTTCGACTACCGCAACTTCGGCGACAGCGAGGGCCGGTCGCGTCAGGTCGTCGACGTCGGCATGCAGCTCGCCGACTGGGCCGCGGCCGTCGCCTACGCCCGCACCCTGCCCGGCATCGATCCCGACCGGATCGGCTTGTGGGGCACCTCTTTTGGCGGCGGGCACGTCATCGCCACGGCGGCCAAGCTGCCGGGCATCGCCGCGGCCGTCGCCCAATGCCCGTTCACCGACGGCCTCGCGTCGGCGCGCACCATCACCAACCCGCTCACCGCCGCACGCATGACCGCGCGGGCGCTGCGCGACGCGCTCGCAGGCCGGCTTGGCAGGCCGCCGGTGATGGTCGCGACGGCCGGCAAGCCCGGCGAGGTCGCACTGATGAACACGCCCGACGCGTATGCGGGCTATCTGCGGCTGGTCCCCGACGGGGCCGGATTCCGTAATGAGGTCGCCGCCCGAATCGCGTTGCAGATCTTCAGCTATCGCCCGGGTCGCTCCACTTCCAAGATCGCGTGCCCGATCCTGTTCTGTGTGTGCGAAGCCGACTCGGTGGCACCCGCTTCGGCGACGCTGCGGCACGCGGCCAAAGCGCCCCGCGGCGAGGTCAGGCTGTATCCCGAGGGTCATTTCGCGATCTACGTCGACGACGCCTTCCACCGGGTGGTCGCCGACCAGGTCGCGTTCCTCGACGAGCACCTCAAAGGTGCGCGCGCCTAGGGCCCCAGCGGAGAGGTTGTGCGGATGGCCTCGTCGCGGATCAGCCCGCGCAGCAGCGCGGTGCTGAACTCGGCGGCGATCTCCTTGGCCGATCGCCGTCCGCTGGGCCGCAGCCAGCGGTAGCTGCCCAGCGTCATGCCGATGTAGCCCAGCGCCAGCACATGCGAGTCGCACTGGTAGAACTCGCCACTGGCGATCCCGCGGTCGATCAGGCCGTGCACGTGGTGGTAGACCTGGGCTTCCTTCTCGCGGACCTCGGCGACCTGCTCGCTGGTGAACCATTCGGTGATGTACGGCTGCTCCTGGAAGTACACCGCGGCCCGCTCCGGGTCGCTGGCAATACCGGTCAGCAGCCGGACCGTGTACTGGTAGAGCGCCTCGCGCGCCGTCCAGGACGGGTCGTCGTGGACGGCGGCCAGCGTGCCCTCGGCGGCCTGACGGTAGATGTCGAACAGGATCAACGACTTGCTGGCGTAATAGTGATAGACGGTCGCCTTGTTCAGGCCGATCACGTCGGCCACATCGTCCATCCGGGTGCCGTGATAGCCGCGCGCCGCAAACAGCTTGGTGGCAACCGCCAGCAGCTCTTCGCGCCGGGTCAGCCCATTCGGGGTGATGCTGTCGGTGGGCATCTGTTCTCACTATCGTCGGTATGGCCTGGCCAGGGCCAGTTCGGCCAGAATAGCTATCAATCAACTGGTTGGACAGTTTAAGCAAAACGCCGGGTGTCACGTGCAGGCGTATGCGACTAGACTCCTTCTCGAACGCGATGAGTCGAGAGGTGGGGCCGATGGATCCGAGTCCGGACTACGACGGAAGCGACGAGATCGAGTTCTTCATGCGGTACCTGACCTGGGGTTTGCGTGGGGTGACTGACGGCAACGGATACCCGCCCCCGGCGTACCCGCCCGTCTAGCCCCATCTTTTTCGTGGTGACCCGCTGCGCCCACCCCGGCTGCGCTTGCGATCACCACGCTGGTTATAGCGCTTTGAGTTCCTCGGCGACCGCGGTCACCGATTTCTTCGCGTCGCCGAACAGCATGCTGGTGCCCTCGCCGTAGAACAGCGGGTTGTCGATGCCGGCGAAGCCCGAGTTCATCGACCGCTTGAGCACAATCACCGACTTGGCCTTGTCCACGTTGAGGATCGGCATGCCGTAGATCGGGCTGGACGCGTCGTTGCGGGCCGCCGGGTTGGTGACGTCGTTGGCGCCGATGACGATCGCGACGTCGGTGCGGGCGAACTCGTCGTTGATGTCGTCCATGTCCTTCATGGCGTCGTAGTCGACCTCGGCCTCGGCCAGCAACACGTTCATGTGCCCGGGCATCCGGCCCGCCACCGGGTGGATCGCGTACTTCACCGTCACGCCCTTGTTCTCCAGCAGGCTCGCCATGTCCTTGACGGCGTGCTGGGCCTGCGCGACGGCCAGCCCGTAGCCGGGCACCACGATCACCTGGTTGGCGTAGGCCATCTGGATCGCGGCATCGGCGGCCGAGGTGGCCTTGACGGTCTTGTCGCCGCCGTCGCCGCCGCTCGGGGCGACCCCGCCGCCGCCGAAGCCGCCGGCGACGATCGCCGGGATCGAGCGGTTCATGGCCTTGGCCATCAGGTTGGTCAGGATCGAGCCGGACGCGCCGACGATCATGCCCGCGACGATCATCGCGGTGTTGTTCAACGCCAGGCCCGCCGCGGCGGCCGAGAGGCCGGTCATCGCGTTCAGCAGCGAGATGACCACGGGCATGTCGGCACCACCGATGGGCAGCACCACCATTAGGCCCAGCACACCCGCGGCCGCGAGCAGCCCGACCATCCACCACAGTGATGCTCCGGCGGTTCCGCCGGGAGGGCCGGGGTGGGCGTGCAGGCCGATCACCACCGCGGCGACCACGGCGGCGGCCAGCAGCAGCAGGTTGATCAGCTGTTGCGCCCTGCCGAAGCCGATCGGCGAGCCGGAGATGATTTCCTGCAGCTTGCCAAACGCGATGATCGATCCCCAGAACGAGATCGAGCCGATGATCGCGGCGAACAACGAGGCCACCACGATGTGAACGGTCGGTGACTCGCCGTGCTGGAAGGCCGAAAAGCCGCTTGTCTCAATGAATTCCGAGAGCGCGATCAGCGCGACAGTGCCGCCGCCGACGCCGTTGAAGAACGCCACCAGCTGCGGCATCGCCGTCATCTTCGTGTAGCGGGCGGGCGGGACGCCGAGCACCACGCCCACCACCAGGCCGGCGATGATCAGCACCCACTGGTCGGTGTGGCGGATCTTGATCAGGGTCGCCGTCACCGCCAGCGCCATTCCCACCGCGGCGATCAGGTTGCCGCGCACCGCCGTCTTGGGACCGGTCAGGCCCATCAAGCCGTAGATGAAAAGGGCGAAGGAAATGATGTAAAGGCCGATTACCAAGTAGTTCATTTGGTCGCCGGCCCTTCTGCCTTCTCGGCCTTAACGGCCGCTACGGGTTTCTTCTTGCCCTTGAACATGCCCAGCATCCGGTCGGTGACGATAAACCCGCCGATGACGTTCAGCGTGCCGAACACCACCGCGACGAACAGGATGATCTGCACCGCCAGTGAGGGATGCTCGACCGAGCCGAACACCACCAGCGCGCCCAGCACCACGATGCCGTGAATGGCGTTGGTGCCCGACATCAGCGGCGTGTGCAGCGTGTTGGGCACCTTGGAAATGACCGCGAACCCGACGAATCCGGACAGCACCAGGATCGCCAGGTTGGCCAATAGTTCGTCGTACATGTCGTCCTCTCAGGCCCTCGTCATGTGCGCCGCTTCTCAGCGTCACTTCGTTCCGCATCGTCGCCGGCGCGCGTCACGCAGGAGTCCGCGACGACCACGTCGTCGAAGTCGGGGGCCAGCTTGCCGTCGGTGAGCAGCAGGTCCAGCAGTGCGGTGATGTTCTTGCTGTAGAGCTCGCTGGCGTGTTCGGGCATGGTGGCCGGCAGGTTCAACGGCGAGGCGATGGTGACGTCGTGCTTGACGACCGTGCGCCCGGGCTCGGTGAGCTCGCAGTTGCCCCCGGTCTCCCCGGCCAGGTCGACCACCACGCTGCCCGGCTTCATCGCCTCCACCGCCGCCGCGGTGACCAGACGCGGCGCCGGGCGTCCCGGGACCAGCGCCGTGGTGATCACGACGTCGAATCCGGCGATCGCCTCCTCCAGCGCCTTCTGCTGCTGGGCGCGCTCCCCATCGGTGAGCTCACGGGCGTACCCGCCCTCACCGGAGGCTGTGATTGTTTCCGAGATGCCGATGTCGAGCCACTGCGCCCCCACCGAACGGACCTGGTCGGCCACCTCGGGGCGGACGTCATAGCCGGTGGTGCGCGCGCCCAGCCGCTTGGCCGTCGCCAGCGCCTGCAACCCGGCCACGCCCACCCCGAGCACCAGCACGGTGGCGGGCTTAACGGTTCCGGCCGCCGTCGTCAGCATCGGGAAGAAGCGGGTGGATTCCGAGGCCGCCAGCAGCACGGCCTTGTACCCGGAGACGTTGCCCTGCGACGACAAGGCGTCCATCGCCTGGGCGCGCGAGATCCGCGGAATGGCCTCGAGTGCGAACGCCTGCACGCCGGCCTGCTTGAGCGCCCCGATCGAGTTCTCGGCGTTGCGCGGCGCGAGGAAGCCGATCAGCGTCTGGCCGCTGCGTAGCTTGCCGACCTCGGCCTGGGTCGGCGGCGCGACCTTGACCACCACCTCGGCGGCCCACGCGTCGCCGATGGTGGCCCCGGCCTCGGTGTAGAGCGCGTCGGGCAGCAGGGCCCGTTCACCCGCGCCGGACTCGACCACCACCGCGACGCCGTTGCTCACCAGCGACGCCACCGCCTTCGGCACCAGCGCAACCCGCCGCTCGTCGGCGCCGGATTCGGCGACCACTCCTACCGTCGTCTGCGCATCTGTCATGGCGCGTACATCTACTTTCCGTACTTTCCTGCCGTTTGAATGTGCCGCTGGCTGGCCAGCACGCTTCGCTACCTTAACGCCTGCCGGGATTCGGCCCAGACGTGCGATCGACCGGGGCGGGATACCCGCGACCGGCCGATCAACTCCCGTCGATGGTTCGTCACCCGACGCGGACGCAGTAGCGGCCGCTGCGTTGTGAAGTCACAAGAAGGCGTTGTGGCTTCCGGCTACCACAGCGGGATCTCTTGGCCCTGTTCGGACTCGGGGCGGGGCCCAAAGAAGCGGCGCTGCGATTCGTCGATCGGCACGTCGTTGATGCTGGCTTCGCGACGCGCCATCAGCCCCGCCTCGGTGAACTCCCACAGCTCGTTGCCGTAGCTGCGATGCCACTGGCCGGACTGGTCGCGGGACTCGTACTGGAACCGCACCGCGATGCGGTTGCCGTGAAAACTCCACAGGCTCTTGCGCAGCGAATAGTCCAGTTCGCGCTGCCACTTGCGAGTCAGAAACGCCACGATTTCGTTGCGGCCGACGATGTGCTCGTCTCGATTCCGCCAGTGCGAATCGAGCGTGTAGGCCTGGCTGACGCGCTGGGGATCGCGGGTGTTCCAGGCGTCCTCGGCCGCCTGGACCTTCTGCAGCGCGGTTTCGTGGGTGAACGGAGGCAACGGGGGGCGGGATTCACTCATGCCGTCTATCGTGCGCCCGGCGGCGGCGCGTTTTCACCGCGGTGTAAGCATCGCGCTGACGACCGGAAACGCAGCGACTCGACACGTGTCCTATCGTGACGGGCATGGACTTCGCGATGTCGGCCAAAGCCAGCGACTACCACAAGCGACTGTCCGACTTCATGACCGAGCATGTCTTTCCGGCCGAGGCCGAGTACGACAAATTCCGTGACGAAGCCGGCCCGCACGATCACACGGTGCCGCCAATAGTCGAGGAGCTCAAGATAAAGGCCCGGGCGCAGGGTCTGTGGAACCTGTTCCTGCCGGCGGAGTCCGGCCTGACCAACCTGGAATACGCGCCGCTGGCTGAGATCACCGGCTGGAGCCTGGAGATCGCCCCCGAGGCACTCAACTGCGGGGCACCCGACACCGGCAACATGGAGACCCTGCACCTGTTCGCCACCCAGGACCAGCGCAAGCAGTGGCTGGAGCCCCTGCTGGCCGGCGAGATCCGCAGCGGCTTCTCGATGACCGAACCGGCGGTGGCCAGCAGCGACGCCCGCAACATCGAGACCTCCATCGTCCGCGACGGCGGCGACTACGTGATCAACGGCCGCAAATGGTGGACCTCCGGGGCGGCGGACCCGCGCTGCAAGATCCTCATCGTGATGGGCCGCACCAACCCCGACGCAGCCAGCCACCAGCAGCAGTCGATGGTGCTGGTGCCGATGGACACCCCGGGCGTTACGGTGGTCCGCTCGACCACGGTCTTCGGCTTCCAGGACCAGCCCGGGCATTGCGAGATCATCTACGACAACGTCCGGGTGCCCGTCACCAACCTGCTCGGCGAGGAGGGCGGGGGCTTCGCGATCGCGCAGGCGCGGCTGGGGCCGGGCCGCATCCACCACTGCATGCGAGCGCTGGGCGGCTCCGAACGTGCGCTGGCCCTCATGGTGGACCGGGCCTCCAAACGGGTGGCGTTCGGCCGCCCGCTGGCCGAGCAGGGCGTGGTGCGCGAGCAGATTGCCAAGTCCCGCAACGAGATCGACCAGGCCCGGCTGCTCTGCGAGAAAGCCGCATGGACCATCGACCAACACGGCAACAAGGCCGCCCACACGCTGGTCTCGCAGATCAAGGCGGTCGCCCCGCAGGTGGCGTGCAACGTCATCGACCGCGCCATCCAGGTGCACGGGGCCGCCGGCGTCAGCGAGGACACGACACTGGCCCGGCTGTACGCCTGGCATCGCGCCATGCGGCTCTTCGACGGGCCCGACGAGGTGCACATGCGGACCATCGCGCGCGCCGAGCTCGGCCGGGAAAAGTCTGCGCTCGCCGCGGCGGTCACCGCGCATGACTGAGGCTCTGCGAGAACTGTCCGGCGCGTGGAACTTTCGCGACGTCTCCGACGGCGCGCCCGGGCTGCGGCCCGGGCGGCTGTTCCGGTCCGGCGAGTTGAGCCGCCTCGACGACCAGGGCCGCGCCACGCTGAGCGAGTTGGGCATCACCGACGTCGCCGATCTGCGCGCCAACCAGGAAGTCGCGCGGCGCGGTCCGGGACTGGTTCCCCACGGCGTCGAGATCCATCGGCTCCCCCTGCCCGACCTCGGTGACGACGCGCCGAGCGACGACGACGCCCCGCACGAGCACGCATTCCGGCGGCTGTTCGAGGGCGACGCGAGCCAATCCGACGAAGAGGTCAATGAGGCCGCCATCCTGCACATGATCGACGAGTACCGGCAGTTCCCGACCCGCAACGGAGCGCAACGCGCTGTGCGGCAAGTCTTTTCGTTGCTGGCCGCCGGGCGTTCGGTGCTCACGCACTGCTTCGCGGGTAAGGACCGCACCGGCTTCGTGATCGCCACAGTGCTGGAAGTGCTCGACGTCGATCGAGACACCATCGTCGCGGACTACCTGCGCAGCAACGCAGCGGTCCCCGAACTACGCGACCACATCTACGAGATGATCCAGAAACGGTCTGACGTCGAATTGACCCCCGAGGTGGTCACATTCACCAAGGCCCGGCTGGGGGATGGAGTCCTGGGCGTACGTCCGGAGTACCTGGACGCCGCGCGCCAAACGATCGACGAGCAATTCGGGTCGCTGCGCGCCTACCTGCGCGACGCGGGTGTCAGCGAGGCGGACGTGGAACGTCTGCGCAGCGAGCTGCTCGCCTGACTCGCTGACCACCCGGTCGCAACTGGTTCACCCCAGCTTGAATTCGGCCTGCTTCGCCGCGGACAGGTCGGTGATCTCACCCCAATGCGCGGCGATGTCCTCCACCGTCGGCGGCTTGTCGTAGTTGACGCCCTTGTTCTGGAACAGCGCGACGCGCTGCACCTTGCCGCCGCCGACCACGAAAATCGAAGCGCTATTTGGGTTTTCCTCGGTGCACAGGTAGGCCACCACCGGTGCGACGTACTCGGGCGTCAGCTTTTCGAGCACCTCCTTGGGCAGGATGTCCTCGGTCATCCGGGTCGCCGCGATCGGGGCGACGGCGTTGGCGTGGATGTTGTACTTTGCACCCTCGAGCGCCAGGCTGTTGATCAGACCGACCAGGCCGAGTTTGGCAGCGCCGTAGTTGGTCTGGCCGAAGTTGCCGAACAGGCCGCTGGTGGAGGTGGCGACGACCACCCGGCCGTAGCTCTGCTCACGGAAGTGCGGCCACGCTGCGCGGATGACGTTGTAGCCGCCGTAGAGGTGCACCTTGAGCACGGCGTCCCAGTTCTCGAAGGACATCTTGTGGAAGGTGCCGTCGCGCAGGATGCCGGCGTTGCTGACCACGCCGTGCACGGCGCCGAATTCGTCGAGCGCGGTTTTGACGATGTTCTCGGCGCCCTCGGACTCGGCGACGCTGTCGTAGTTGGCGACCGCCCGTCCGCCGGCGTCCTTGATCTCCTTGACGACCTCGTCGGCCATGTTGTGGCCGGCGCCGGTGCCGTCGCGTGAACCGCCGAGGTCGTTGACCACGACGCTGGCGCCTTCCTTGGCGAGGGTCAGGGCGTAGTCACGGCCCAGTCCTCCACCGGCTCCGGTGACGACGATGACGCGATCCTGCACTCCGGGCATAAGTTTCCTCTCTGCTGTGAAAATCTCGGTCTGGCAACGGTTTCAGTGAAGCCAGGTGTCAGAACATCCGGCGGGCCATCTTGAAGGCCCGCTCGGTGTACGGAGGATAGATGAAGCTCGACAGATCGGGCCGAGTGGGTTTGGTCAGGACCGACTTGCGGTGGCTGAACTCATCGAAGCCCCACTTGCCGTGGTAGGCACCCATTCCTGACGCGCCGACGCCACCGAACGGCAGTTTGGCCGTCGACACCTGGAAGGCAACGTGGTTGACCAGCATGCCGCCGGCCGGCACCTCTTTGATCACCCGCTCGCGGGTCTCGCGCCGCTTGGTGAACAAGTACGCCGACAGCGGCTTGGGCCGTGAGTTCACGAAACGTATTGCCTCGTCCAGGTTTTTGACGGTGATCACCGGCAGCACCGGACCGAAGATCTCGTTCTGCATCAGCGGGCCGTCCGGGTCGGGGTCCACCACGACGGCGGGCTGGATACGCAGGGTCGATGCGTCGCAGGCCCCGCCGACGATGACCTTGCCGTCGCCCCCGGACAGGTAAGAACTGATCCGGTCGAACTGACGCTGATTGACCACCCGCATGCCGTCCGGCTTGTCGGAGGTGAATTTAGTGATGGCGGCGCCGATCTTGTTGACCAGGTCGTCGCGGATCGTGGCGTCCGCCAAGACGTAGTCGGGTGCGACGCAGGTCTGCCCGGCGTTGAGCAGTTTCATCCAGGCGATCCGCTTGGCCGCCACCTCCACGTCGGCGTCCGCCGCGACGATGACCGGACTCTTACCGCCGAGCTCCAGCGTGCAGGGGGTCAGGTGCGGCGCCGCGCCTTCGTAGACCTTGCGGCCGATCTCGGTGCCGCCGGTGAACAGCACGCGGTCCAGGCCCTGCGCGATCAGTTCCTGGCTCGTCGCGCCGTCGCCCTCGACCACCGTGATGGCGTCCGTGTCAAGGTATTTCGGCACCAGGTCGGCCATCAGGTGCGCGGATGCCGGGGCGATTTCCGAGGGCTTGAGGATGACGGCGTTGCCCGCGGCGATCGCTCCGACCGCCGGACCCAGCGTTAGGTAGAACGGGTAATTCCAGGCGCCGATGATCAGCACGGTGCCGTAGGGCTCGTACTCCACCCAGCCGCGGCCCGGCAGCTGCGGCACCTCCAGCAGTTGGTATTTGCGCCGCGTCCACCTGCGCACCCGCTTGGCCGCGTACTTGGCCTCACCGGCGGTGGTGGCGATGTCGGCGATGTAGGCCTCGAAGGGGCTGCGGTCCAGGTCTTCGGCGAGAGCGGCGGCGATCGCGGCCTCGTTCTCCTCCATCAGCTTCACCAGTTGCAGCAGCTGGCGTTTGCGCCATTCGACGTCGCGGGTGCGTCCGGTGGCGAAGGTCTGGCGTAGCCGGGCGACCGTGGCGGCGATATCGGCGGGTGCGGTCCCGTTCGTCGAGTCCTTGGCGGGCGATGTCGTCGATGCAACCGATTCGGTGGTCATCATTGTCCTTCCCGAGCAGAGTCGCGCAGCGTGGCGGCCGCTCATCGGTGATAACCGCGATACTAACCATCCGGTTGGGAGAGCAGTGGGAAGGATCCGGCTCACCCCGGCAACGCCGAGACGGATCGCCCCGGAACCGGGGCGGGCCCGCGCGGTTACTTGACGCAGGGGACGTTGGCCGAGGTCATCTGGCTGAGGTCGGTCGGCGCGGGAGCGCGGTCGCCGGTTCCGGTGGCGGCCACGGCACTCACCTGCGCGGACCCGGACGGGTCGGGCGTCGCACCGGGGTGAGCCAGATAATCCGCCGCGGGAAACCGCGCGCCTACCGTTAGCCGCACGGTGCCGGCGGCGACGGTATCGTTGGCCGCCGACCGCAGATGCAGCTGATCGGCCAGTGACTGCGCGGCCCGGTCGGCGCCAGGGCCGTACTCGATGATGCTGTCGTCGGCCGGGACCGCCGCGGTCGTGGCGCTGCCGCGGGTGAAGCCGCGGCCCGCGAAGGCCTCCTCGAGGGCGGCCGCGAGTCCGTCACGTGAGGTGGCGTTGACGACGTCGAGAATCGCCGGTTCGGCCAACGCGGGCGGTGCCTGGGTGGGCGGTGATGCGGCCTCGAGCGCGACCGGTGTGTCCGACATGAAGCGCTCGTTGACGATGCGCCGGATGGTCGGAAGGTCGACCTGGTTGATGTCGGATCCGTTGGCGTCTTTGCCGAAGCCGGAAATCGGCAGGGTGTACAGCGACAGCGGCCGCTCGCTCAGTTGCGCGGCCCGCGAAGCGAATTCCATGATGTCCAGCCCGTCGTCGACGGCGACGTTGTCGCGGGCGACCTGCAGCAATTTGCGCAGCCCGCTCACGCTGGACAGCACGCCACCGCTGCGCGCCGCCTTGACCAACGACACCAGGAACGCCTGCTGCCGTCGCGTGCGGTCGAAATCGGTGAACGAGCCGTCGTTTTCATCGCGCCGCTGCCGGACGAACGCCATCGCGTCGGCGGCGTCGATGCGCTGAACCCCCTGGTGGAAGTCGGCACCCGAGTAGCTGTCCCGCGTATCCGCGTTGAGGCACACGGTGATCGGTTCGACGGCCTTGGCTATCTGAAAGAACGCGCCCAGCGTGACCTCGACGAAGTGGTCGACCGAGATGCCCAGAAAGTCGTTGACGGCGCTGATTTCGGCCTTGCGGCCGGCCTCGCGGGCGGTCTGCTCGCGAGCCGTCAAATTGTTGGCGCCCGCCCCACCCGAGTTCCCGGCCGCCTGCGAATTCAGCGACTGCTGGTAAGCCAGGCCGTAGGCCTGCTTGATCTTGCCGGCGCAGACAGACCCCGGGCAGCCCGGCAGGTCCGCGTAGTCGTCGCGCGGAATCGAAATCGCGGTGACCGGCCCGTCCCCGTCCGAAATATGCACCACGATAAGGACATTGGCGTTGTAGCCGCCCGAGCTTTCGTCGCCGGCATGCAGCGCCTCGTAGATCTCTTGCGGCAGCGGCTTACCGTTCTGGTCCAACCGGCTGTCCAACCCCATCAGCAGGATGTTCTGGTTGCCGTCCAGGGTTGTCGCCGCGTTCGGTAGCGCATGGGAAATGAAGATCTTGCCCAGTGCCGTGTGGTAACCCGTCCAGCCGATACCGGTGATGGCCATGACGAACGCCGAGGCGATGCCGGCGACCAGCCGGCCTTTCAACAGCACCCAGCGGCGCGACTGATCGGATCCACCGCTGGCCATAATGAGTGACCATTGTCCCCGATGACCAGGCGAATTCCCGGTAACCGCAGCCGCGAGCCAACGGTGAACGTGCCGCCGGCGTGTGCCGTTACAGGCGCTCGCCGATCACGAAGTCGGAGAAGGCGTCCCGGTCTTCGTCCACCGCAGAACTTTGCACCCCGCGGCCCAGGCGGTGCATCTCATCGATCGAGTTCTGCGCCGTGGCGCGCCAGCCGTTTTCGTTGAGCCAGTCGGCGAGGTTCGCGCGGTGCTCATCGCGGTACATCAGCTCGCCGACGTCGACAGTCTCCTCCAGCCCGAGCTGGTCGGCCACCTTCTTGAACCGTTCCCGCATCTGCTGGCGCCGCTCCTCGGCGTGCATGGGTGCGGTTTCCGCGGAGACGCGGCTGCCGGCCGGGCTCAGCTCGCCGATCTGGGTGAACAGCTTGTCCTGGGCCTCGGCGGGCAAATACATCAGCAATCCCTCGGCCAGCCAGGCGGTCGGCTGGGCCGGGTCGAAGCCGGCGGCGCGCAGCGCGGCCGGCCAATCCTCACGCAGGTCGATCGCCACCTCGCGACGATCGGCGGAAGGCTTGGCGCCGCTCTCGGCCAGCGTGGTGGATTTGTAGTCCAGCACCTGCGGCTGATCGATCTCGTAAACCGTGGTGCCGGCCGGCCAGTCGAGGCGGTAAGCCCGCGAGTCCAGTCCCGACGCGAGGATCACGATCTGCCGGATCCCCGCGGCGACGGCGTCGGCGAAGTATGAGTCGAAGAAGTGGGTCCGAACCGCCTGATAGCCGCGCATGTGCTGCATGCGAGCGGCGGATTCTTCATCGATGGCTTCGATCTTGGCCACCACGTCCGGGTCGAGCATGGCCTCCCATAAAACGTCGGCACCGGCGTTGTTCACGAGCAGTCGCGCGTAGGGGTCACGGATCAGCGCGTCGGGCTGCTCGGTCTCGATGGCGCGGGCGGCGGCCACCATCACCGCGGTGGTGCCGACGCTGCTCTTGATGTCCCAGGTGTCGTCGTGGGTGCGCAGTGAACTCATGGGCGGTGCTCCTTGGTCGATCCTTGGTCAGGGGTGGGCTTGGCAAGACGCGCACGCAGCAGTGTGCTGCGGACCGCCTCGTCGGCCAGGTCGTCGGGTACCGGACGACCCAGCCGGGCCATCTCGTCGCGATTCCTCACGCTGTGCACGTGCCAGCCGTGGTCGGCCAGCCACGCGGCGGCGTCCGAACGGTCCGGCTCGTGATAGGTCAGGGCGTGGACGTTCACATCCAGGCCGAGCCGTTCCCGCATCCGCAGCCAGCGCGAAGAATTGCTTCGGGAGTTCATGCCGAACATCTCGATCGCGAACTGACTCTCCGGCGCGCTGAGCGCGGTGACCATCTCGAACAGCCGGTCCTGGGCGTCGCTGGGCAGATACGGCAGCAGCCCTTCGGCCAGCCACGCGGTGGGTTGGGTGCGGTCGAAGCCTGCGGCGGTCAGGGCGGCGGGCCAATCGTCACGCAGGTCAACTGGGACGGGGCGCCGGATAGCCGAGGGCACGGCCCCGTGCTGCTGCAGGATCCCGGCCTTGTACTCCAGCACCTGGGGCTGGTCGATCTCGTAGACCGCGGTGCCGGCCGACCAGTCCAACCGGTAGGCCCTGGAGTCGAGCCCGGCCGCCAGGATCACCGCTTGGCGGATCCCGGCGCCGATGGCGTCGGCGAAGTACTCGTCAAAGAAGTGGGTGCGCACGGCCTGGTAGTCGATGCCGCATCGATGCGAGCGCTGTCCGTGCTGATCGCCGTCGAGCCAGGCGAGCTCGGGGTCGGCCAGCCGCGCCCATGCCGGACCGGCCGGCGACACCAGCAGGCGCGCGAAGTCGTCGCGAATCAGCGGATCGGGTCCGGCGGATTCCGCGGCGCGTGACGCGGCGACGCCCAGCGCGGTGGCGCCGACGAGTTCGGTGATGGTCCAGCTGTCGCCGGCAGACCGTACAGAAGGCGGCAACGAAGCGTCCAGATCAGTCATAACCCGACCATGGTACCGGGATAAGTTAGTTAGCCTATACGCTTTGTGCGCAACTTCACTGCGCCCCGAACCGCCCTTATCCCTCTGGGCGGAAGAGCGCGCCTTCCAGCAGTTGGCGCAGCATGCCGGTGACCGCCAGCATCGCGTCTTGGCCACGGATATACCCCGCGTACAGACCCACGCCGGAGATCACCACGAGCAGGGTTTCGACCAACGCCGAGGCATCGACGTCGGCGACGACCTCGCCGGACCGGATCGCGTCGTTGACGACGCGCGACAAAAATTCCCGAGCCATCCGTACGGACTCATTTTCGGTTTTGCTCCATTCGGGGTGCCGCTGCGATTCAAGAACGCCACCGATAATGAATGCTGACCCCGCGGGATTTTCCGAATTAGCTTTCACCGCCGCGGAGATGAACGCCGTCAGCCGCGCCACCAGCGTGGTTTCCCGGTCCGCCCGTTTAATGCCGGTCCCGATAATGAATTCATTTGTTTCGTCCAGCACTTCCTGATACAGCACCCGCTTGCTCGAGAAATAGTGATTGATCGCCGGGCGGGTGAGGTCGGCGCGCGCCGCGATGGCCTGGAAGGTCGCGCCGTCGTAGCCCCGCTCGCTGAATACCAAACGAGCCGCTTGGATGATCCGTCGGCGAGTCTCGTCGGCCTTCGCCGCAGGCGGGCGCCCGGGCCGGCGATTCCCCCGTGGAAGCATTGCTAAAGTGTGCCACCGCTGCGGTGCGGCATTAGCGCATTCGGCGGAATGGTGCCAAATCTCCCGGCCTGGTAGTCCTCTAGCGCCTCGATCAATTCCACGCGCGTGTTCATCACGAAAGGCCCGTAGTGGAATACCGGCTCACGAATCGGCCGACCGCCCAAAAGCAGCACATCAATGGCGGGGCGAACCGGCGCGTGATCCGAATCCGCGACCTGCCGGGCCCCCACGGTGATCCGATCACCGGGCCCCAGGACCGCTAACTGCCCTTCATGGATCGGATGGGCTACCGGACCGACGTACCCACTACCGGACAGCACATACACCAGCGCATTGAAGTCTCGCGGCCAGGGCATGTTGAGCCGGGCCCCGTTTTCGATCGTCGCGTGCGCGAGGGTGATCGGGGTGTGGGTGACACCGGGCCCGCGGTGTCCGGCGATCTCGCCGGCGATGATGCGGATCAGCGCCCCACCGTCGTCGGATGCGAGCAACGCGACGTCGCCGCCCGCGAGGGCCTGATACCGCGGGGGCGCGAACTTGTCTTTCTTCGGCAGATTCACCCAGAGCTGGACGCCGTGAAAGAGTCCTCCTCTGTCGACCAGTTCGGCCGGCGGCGTCTCGATGTGCAGGATCCCCGAGCCTGCCGTCATCCACTGCGTCGCACCGTCGGTGATCAGGCCGCCACCGCCGTGGGAGTCCTGGTGTGCGAACTTCCCGTCGAGCATGTAGGTCACGGTTTCGAAACCGCGGTGCGGATGCCAGTCGGTGCCCCGGGGCTCCCCCGGTGCGTATTCGACCGCACCCATCTGGTCCATGTGCACGAAGGGGTCGAGCGCGGCCGCGCTGACTCCCGCGAAAGCACGCACGACCGGGAAACCCTCGCCCTCGTACCCCCGCGGCCCGATCGTGATCGATCGGACCGGCCGTTCGGTGTCGGCGGGACCGGGACCGCTCACTCGTGGCAACGTCAGCGTGTTAGCCGTGACTGCAGGCATCTGGCCTCCTCATATAGCGGATGGCCTATATAACTGGACTCGGGTCCACTTATTCCGCAACCTCGTCACATGCGGCTGCAGGCGGCGTCGTCGGCAGAGGACACGTTCGATCGGCCCCGGCCAGGACGGCCGCCGTGCGAACGATAGTTTGATAAGGCAATATTTGCCGAGGTAAATATCGTCGTCGTGCCCGTCTCGCGATGTTCGATGCGGCGTCGCAATGACCTCGAACGCCGACGCGAGAAGGCCGCTGAGAAAGGTGACCGGGGGATGGAGCAAAACAGGGCGGCGGCCAAACCGGCCCGGACGCGGCCGAGGGTGTCCAATGCCGTCGGGCAGGTCGCCAGCTGGGCGCGGGCGAACCGCCTCGGATTGTTCTGCGTGGCGATCGTGGTGGGGATCGGCGCCGGGCTCGGCGCTGCGGCATTCCGGTATCTGATCTTTGGCTTCACCTGGCTGGCAACCGGGCACGACGAGTTCGGCCAGCAGGGTTGGGTGGCCAGCGCTCACCTACCGTGGTTGGGGGTCGGGTTCTATGCGGTCATCCCCGTAATCGGCGGGTTGCTTTATGGGCCGCTGATCAACCGGTTCGCGCGAGAGGCGCGGGGCCACGGCGTGCCGGAAGTCATGATCGCGGTCGCAGAGAACGGCGGCCGCATCCGGCCTCAGGTGACAGTCGTCAAGGCGCTGGCCTCAGCGATGTGCATCGGCACCGGCGGCTCGGTTGGTCGGGAAGGACCGATCGTGCAGATTGGCGCCGCCCTGGCGTCGAGCTTGGGCCAATGGGTGCGGATGCCAGAGAACCGGCTCAGGGTGCTGGTGGCCTGCGGCGCCGCCGGCGGCATCTCGGCAACGTTCAACGCCCCGATCACCGGCGTGTTTTTCGCCGTCGAACTGATCCTGCGCGAACTCTCCGTCGAAGCGATATTCACCATCATGCTTTCGGCGATGGTGGCCGACGTGATAGCCCGCGTCTTCTTCGGCTCGGCCCCCTTCCTCACCCAGCTGCCGGAAGGCATCGAACTCAATCACATCGCCAACTATTTGTTGGTGGCGCTCCTCGCGGCGATCGCCGGGCTGCTCGGGATCGTCTTCAAGAACCTGCTGTACAAGACCGAGGACGTGTGCGACCGGCTATGGGGAAGCCGCCCGGACTGGGCGCGCCCGGCTGTCGGTGGAATCGTGCTGGGCCTACTGCTGCTCGCCGTGCCCCAGCTCTACGGGGTCGGCTACCCGGTCATGTATGCCGCTTTCGCCGGCCATTACGCCTTGTGGTTTCTGGTGATCCTCGCCGCCGGAAAGATGCTGGCGTGCAGCTTGACCATTGGGATCGGCGGCTCCGGCGGCGTATTCGCTCCGTCGTTGTTCGTGGGGGCCACGTCGGGCATGGCCTTCGGCCTCATCGTTCAGCACGTCATCGGCACGGCGGTCGGGCATCCGGCGCTCTACGCCATTGTCGGCATGGGCGCGGTGTTCGCTTCTGCTTCGCGGGCCCCGCTCACGGCACTGGCCAGCACTGTCGAGATGACCGGCGACTTCACCCTTACCCTGCCGGTCATGCTGGCCGTCGCCGTCGGCACCACCGTGTCGCGCGGTCTCTCCTACGGCACCATCTACACCGCCAAGCTGTTACGCCGGGGCATCGACATCGACCGGCCAACACCCACGCACGCCTTCGCCGGCCTGACGGTGGCTGACGCCATGCACCCGTTCGCCGCCCCACTCAACCTGACCGACCCGACGGGTGACGCGACGCATGACTGGACCGCACTGCTCGGCCCCGTGACCCGCGTCCGTGAACCTCAGGCGCTGTTTGCCAATGACAGCCTCGCCCAGGCCTTGCGTCAGCTCGTCCTCTACGGCCGCGACGGCTTACCGGTGATCGACACCGACGCACGGCGCGTTCAGGGCTGGCTGACCAACCAGAACGTGCTGCGCGCAGTCGCTACCCACGTCACGGCCGACCCGGGGACACCCGGCCCCGAACACGATCCGCGAAGTCAGCTCGACGGGTACTGCATCGTCGAGCACACCCTCACAGCCGATTCGGTAGCAGTCGGGCGCAACCTGGACGATTTCGAATGGCCGGCGGGCCACGTCCCGGTATCCGTCGTGCACAATCGACGGCTCGTCGACGCGCAGCCCACCGTACGGCTTTCGGCAGGCGACCGGATCAATGTCCTCGTGCCCAAAAACGGTTCACGCGGCACCGAGTCGTCACCAGGACGGTAGAACGCTGGCGTCAGGATTTGCCGCGAGCGCTACTGGCAGCATCCTTTTCGGTGCTCTTGCCCTTGTGCGCCAGCTCGCCGCCGGCGCTTTCCAGGTGCGCCCGGACGAACCATTGGAACTTCTCCAGCTGGCCCGCCTGGCCGATCAACAGGTCCTGGGTGACCTGGTCGAGTTCGTCCGTCTCGTCGATGTATTGGCGGATGTCCTCGATGACGCCGTTGTAGACGAGGTCGAGCGCGGCCAGGTGCGCCTGGACCGTGTCGCGGCCGACTGAGTAGTCGTCCCAGGAACGGTCGTTGAGGATGGCGCCTGGCGTACCCTGCGGCGAAGCACCAAGGGCCGCAATGCGTTCGGCGACATCATCGGCAAACCCGCGGACTGCGTCCACTTGCGGGTCGATCATCTCGTGTACGCCGATGAAGTTGGGGCCGACCACGTTCCAGTGGATGTGCTTCAGCGTCAGATGAAGATCGTTGTAGGTGCTCAGTTGCTTTTGCAGCAGTTCGGTGAGCCGCACTGCCTGCTTGTCGGTCAATCCCGGAATTGTGAACTGAGTCATCGCTTGTTTCCTAGCTTCCTTCCATGGGGTTGGCACAAGTTACTTGCCTTATTGAGTACCCGATGGCCCAGTTGAAAAACGCGGCGATCAAAGCGAGTGGATTTGCTGCACCGGTAGTCGCGGCCCGCGGCGGGGTTCGTATGCCAGTCCGCTGGCTTCGAGCAGCCGCACCACACGCTGGCGGTGGGGCCGCATCGGCTCGAGTAGTTCGAGCATGCCCGAGTCGTCGACGGGCCGCCCCAACAGCGTCCACCCGATCATTTTCGGAATGTGGTAATCACCCACCGACACGGCGTCGGCATCGCCGAAGGCGCGTTGCGCCGTCTCGGCGGCGGTCCATTCCCCCACGCCGGGCAGCGACATCAGCGCCGCACGCGCCTGCTCCGTCGACCGAGACACCAGCCGTTCTAACGAGGGGGCCCGCCGCGCACACGTCACCACCGCCTGGGCCCGCCTCGGATCGACGTTGGCGCGATGAAACTCCCACGACGGGATGTTCCGCCAAACCTGCGCGGACGGCATGACCCGCATCCCCTCCGGTGCCGGCCCGGGCGCCGGGGTCCCGTACTTCGACACCAGCACCCGCCACGAGCGAAACGCGTCGGCGCCGGGCACCCGCTGCTCGATGATCGCCGGGATCAGCGCCTCCAGCACCAGCCCGGTGCGGCCCAGGCGCAAGTGCGGAACCCTTTGGTGCGCGGCGGCAACCGTCGGGTGCCGCGGCACGAAGTCCGAGTCGTCGTCCTCGAGACCCAACATGCCGGGCAGCATTTCGATGAACTCCGGTGCGCCGCTGCCCCACGCCACACCGTGTGCGGCATTGTGGGTGACGCGGCTGATCCGGGCCGTGACGGGTCCGGTGGGCAGCAGGCTAGTGCGCCAGATCGATCCGTCACCGGGAGCCCGGAAACACGGGTCCCCGCGGCCACGGCGAAGGGGCGCCAGCGTGTGCCCGAAGCTGACGGCTCCGGGGAACACGACCGTGCGCGTGCTCTTCACCTGTGACCTCCGACTGAACTGATTGACCGTGAACTGCGTCCCAAGTCAATATTGCGGTGTGATGACGCCGTTCGATGACCCGCAGGGCGAACTGGCCTGGATGTTCCTGCAGAGCACCAGCGACGGCGGCGATCTTGACGAGGGTTTCGCCCTGCTCAGCGAAGACTTCACCTACTGGACGCTCTACACGCGTACTTCCTGCGACAAGCAGACATTTCGGCGGGCGGTCGAGCGGCGCAAACAAGATCTCGAACTGACCATCGATTTGGAGCGCTGCGTCAACGAGGGCGAGACGGTGGTGGTAGAGGCGCAGGCGACCGGCACCACCTCCGCCGGCATCGAGTACGACAGCCCGTTCGTGTGCATCTTCGATACCCGCGACGGGCTGATCGTCGCGATGCGTTTGTACAGCGACACCCGCGCGGTAGCGAGCGCACTTCCCGGGTGGCTCCCCTACTGAGCCGAGACGATGATGTCGGCCTTGTTGGGGTAGAACGCGACATGCCCGGCAATCGCCGCGACCGCCGGATACGGCTGCTCATACGTCCAGATCACGTCGTTGACAGTGTCACCGGCCGAGGTGGTCACGCTGTAGTAGCTGGCGTCGCCCTTGAAGGGGCAGTGTGTGGTGGTGTCGGTCCGGGTGAGCCGCTCCTGCACCACGTCGGCGATCGGAATGTATTGCACCGCAGGCAAAGTGGCTTCACGCAGCTCGAGTGCGGCCGTACTGTCGGCGACGAGCTCGCCATTGACCGTGACCTGGACGCGGCCCTTGGTCGGCTCGATGGTGATCGGGTGCCCGGCGCTGGGTTCTTTGATTTCCGGGTGGCTCATGGATCCTCCTCAGACGCGGATAACGATTGCAACACCAGCCTGCGCCCATCACTTCCCGATCAGGCGGGGCCGAATGCGTAGCGGTGGTATTGCGACATGTTCGCCACGGCCGGTACCAGCGCCATGGTCCTGCCGAGCACCCGATACCTGCGCGGTAGCCACGTGAACGTCTCCGATTCGAACCACCGCTGCCAGGACAGCAAGCGGGTGCCGGGCACGGCGGACAGGATGTCGGCGGGTCCGTCGATACCCCAGCTCAGCTTTGAGCCCGAGCGGCGCACCACCTTGTTCATCCACTGCGACTTGATGCCCAACCGGTTGAAGGCGTCGAACTGAAGCTCGCCGGCTTCGAAGCGATCGACGATTCGGCGCAGCATCGCAACGCCCTCCGAGGGGTCGAGATACATGGTCAGTCCCTCGGCGATCATCAGCGTGGGCCGGTCGTTGGGTGTCTCGGCGACCCAGGCCGGGTCGATGACCGACGCCGCGATCACCCGGCGGTTATCGGTCGCGGGGTAGAGCTGGGTGCACAGCCTGGCGACATCGGGGTAGTCGATGTCGTACCACTCGACGTGCGGCCCCGGCTGCAACCGGAAGTAGCGGCTGTCCAACCCGCAGCCCACATGGAGAACGACGGCGCTTGGATGCGCGGCGAGGAATTGGCGCACCCAGATGTCGAAGTGCGCCGTGCGCGTCGTCACCGACGTCGAATTACGCGGCGTGATGGTGGTTTTCGACCAGTCGTAGTCGATTCGCCCGACGATTTCCTTGGCGTAGCGATCACCCAGGATCGGCTTGGGCAGATCGGCGTCGAGGGCCTTGGCGTACAACGTCGCCAGCATGGTCTGCGGCGGCCCGTGCAGATCGAGCTGAAGGCGTCCCACGCGAACGAAGCCTATTCGGCGCGGGCGGCGCCGCTGTCCTGGGTGGCTTTTCGGCCGGCCTGCGCGGTCTTCAGTGCGGCCCAGAAGCGGGCCGCCTCGCGGATGGATTCCTGGACCGGGCGCGGCTGCCAGCCCAATTCGCGCACGGCCTTGCTGTGGTCGACGGGCGCCTCGGCACGCATCATGCGCACCGACGCGAGGCTGAGTTCGGCGTCCTTGCCGGTGAGTCGGGCCCGCAGATTGCCCAGCGCCCCCAGCGCATACAGCATCGGGACCGGGATCGAGCGCCGCGGCACCGGCACCCCGGCCTCGTCGGCCGCGATCCGGACCACCTCTTTCAGCGCGATCATTCGTTCGGAGATCAAGTACCGCTCGCCGATGCGCCCGTGTTCGGCGGCCAAGATCATGGCCCGGGCGGCGTCGGTGACGCCGACAGCTTCCAGCGCGATGCCCTCCATCGTGAAGGGCAGCTTGCCGAAGACCGCGCCGGCGATGAACGCTCCGTGCGGGGTGCGACCCCAGTCGCCGCTGCCGTAGGTCGTCGACACGCACATCGCCACCGCGGGCAGCCCGGCCTCGGCCACGTAGCGCATCACCAGGTTCTCGGCCTGGACCCGGGACTGGACGTAGTCCGACAACCCCCGGGTGCCGACGATGTCTTCTTCGGTCGCCACGTGCCCGTGGCGCCGGCCGACGGTCGCGTAGGTGCTGGTGAAGATGAACCGGCGCAGGTCGGGTTGCGTGACGGCCACATCGAGAACGTTGCGCAACCCTTCGACGTTGGTGCGAAACAGTGGCGAGGTGTCGCGCAGCCAGGCGCGGGTGTCGACGACGCAGTAATAGACGTCGTCGACGCCGTCCATCGCCTCCTGCAGCACGGCGGTGTCGAACACGTCGCCGTGAAATCGGGTCAGCGCGAGGTCATCGATGGCGCGGGTATTGGCGTTCGACCGCACCATCGCCCGGACGTCCGCGCCGTCGGCGACAAGCTGGCGGGTCACATGCGACCCCAGGAAGCCGTTGGCGCCGATGACCAGCTTTGGTTTCGTGCTCACGGATCCCTCTTCCCTCACTGTTGGCCGCCGTTCTCCCGCATCCAGCGCGCAGCCTCGTCGTCGAACGTGCCCAGGGCCTGCGCCTTGCGGCACCACTTCATCCCGGCCCGCAGGAAGCGCAACGGGTTGTAGATGTCTTCCTGCCGACACCACAGGCCCTCACCGGCGTAGGTGATGATCGAGATGTTGGTCGCGGTGATGACGCTGCCGTCCCCGGGATCGCGCATCGGGTTGTCGAGTTCCATGATGATGCGCCCCGTCGGCTCGTCGATCACCGACCACAGCGACGGGAACGCCACCATGTGGCTGCCGGGAAAGCTGCTCATCGTCCGGCTGATCCACGCACGGACCTCGTCGCGGCCGTGCATGGTGCCCGCCGCGTGCTCGATGTACAGGACGTCGGGTGTGTAGTGCTGGACCCACGCGTCCCAGTCCTGCGATCGCGCCGCCGCATCGACGGTCGCTTCGAATTCTTCGAAGGCGGCGGCCAGTTCGCTACGGGAGAACTTCGGCGTGCTCATGATTTCGCGGCCCGTTGCAACTCATCGGCGGAGTGTAGCCTGGCGTCATTGTTGCCGGTTAGGAGGACGAACGATGACCAACCAGAAAGCAATTCTGGCCGGCGGCTGCTTTTGGGGAATGCAGGAACTGATCCGCAAGCAGCCGGGCGTGGTGTCCACCCGGGTCGGTTACACCGGCGGTGAGGTCCCTAACGCGACCTATCGCAACCACGGCACGCACGCCGAAGCCATCGAGATCGTCTATGACCCGACGCTCACCGATTACCGCACGATGCTGGAGTTCTTCTTCCAGATTCACGATCCGACAACGAAAGACCGGCAGGGCAACGACCGGGGACCCAGTTACCGGTCGGCCATTTTCTACCTCGACGATGAGCAGAAGCGGATCGCGCTGGACACCATCGCCGATGTCGAGGCGTCCGGGCTGTGGCCGGGCAAGGTGGTGACCGAGGTCAGTCCGGCCGGCGACTTCTGGGAAGCCGAGCCCGAACATCAGGACTACCTGCAGCACTATCCCAACGGATACACCTGCCACTACATCCGCCCCGGCTGGAAGCTGCCGCGCCGCGCCACCGCGGACCAGTAGTAGGAGTCGGGTCCGGCGCCCTTCCGGCGCTGTGCGGCGCCACCGTTAACGGGGCGCAACGATGTCGCTCACAACATCGACATCGCGGTCCAGCAGGCGCAAGATCTAACGCGAGTGCGCGCCATCGTGGGTGCGCTTTTCATATGCGTGAAAAGTCCGCTCGCGAAGGGAACTTGGGCTCATGTCGTCTTCACCTACCGTCTGGGATGTCACCTACGACCTGCTGCGCTCGTTGGGGTTGACGACGGTGTTCGGCAATCCGGGATCGACCGAGCAGACGTTCCTGAAGAACTTTCCCGACGACTTCAGCTACGTGCTGGGACTGCAGGAGGCGTCGGTGCTGGCCATGGCGGACGGTTTCGCACAGTCCACCGGCAAGCCCGCCCTGGTGAACCTGCACACCGCGGCGGGCACCGGTAACGCCATGGGGAGCCTTATCGCGGCGTACAAGAGCAACACCCCGCTGATCGTCACGGCGGGTCAGCAAACTCGCGAAATGGTGCTCTGCGAGCCATATCTGACCAACACCAGCGAGACCCAGCTGCCACTGCCGTGGGTGAAGTGGGCGTATCAGCCCGCCCGTGCCGAGGACGTGCCGGCGGCGTTCATGCGGGCCTACACCCTCGCGGTGCAGCCGCCGTCGGGCCCGGTGTATCTGTCCATCCCGCTTGACGACTGGGAGAAGCCGGCGCTCGGTCCGGCCGTGATCCGCACAGCAAGTCAGCGCTGTGCGCCGGAAGCCGCTCGCCTCAGGACTTTCGCCGAGCGCATCAACCGGGCGCGGCGGCCGCTGCTGGTGTTCGGCCCCGAGGTCGATCGGGCCGGCGCCTGGGATGCCGCCGTTGTGTTCGCCGAGAAGGTCAACGCGCCTGTACATGCAAGCGCGCTGCCGGACCGATTGTCGTTCCCCGAGGATCATCCGCTGTATCAGGGCATGTTGCCGATGACCATCGCCGAGGTGACCGAGGTGTTGCGCGGGCATGACCTCGTGGTGGTCATCGGCGCGCAAGTGTTCCGCTACTACCCGTATGTGGCCGGGGACTACCTACCCGACGGCACCGACCTGTTGCACATCACCGCCGATCCGTGGCTGACGGGTGCCGCACCGGTGGGCGACAGCTTGTTGAGCGACACACGGCTTGCCCTGCAGGAGCTGACCCCGCTGATCGAAACCGGTTCGGGTAGGCCAACACCCAGCCCGCTGGACCGCACCCCGGGAACGGTGGAGCCGGCCGGCGCCCCGTTGACCCCGGCTCAGGTGTATTCCGCCTTGAACACGGTGAAGCCGCCTGGGGCGGCGCTGGTCAACGAATCGACGTCGACACTGGCCGAGCAGGCGCGCTGGCTGCCAACCGTGCGGTCGAACTCGTTCTTCGCCACCGGCAGCGGGGGGATCGGGTGGGGCGTACCGGGCGCGGTCGGCGTCGCGCTGGGCGACCGTGCCAGTGGCCGCAAGCGGGCCGTGGTGGCGACGATCGGCGACGGATCGTTTCAGTATTCCATTCAAGCGATCTGGACGGCGGCCCAGCACAAACTGCCGATTGTGTTCGTGGTGATGCGCAACGGCGAGTACGCCGTCTTGAAATCCTTTGCATTACTTGAAAAAACGCCAGGGGTACCGGGGTTAGACCTGCCCGGCCTGGATATCGAATCGCTGGCGACCGGCTTCGGCTGCCATGCTGTCACGGTGGGCGATACGGAGCAGTTGGTCAAGGAATTCGACGTTGCACTTTCTGCCGACGGACCCACCGTCATCGTGGTGCCCACGAAACCCCAAGTCGCGCATCTGGGCTGAGAAGCCGATGCGCGCGACTACAACGAATTGTCCTGGCGCTCCGGTGAACTCTTCGAAGCCATCCGGGCCGGGTCGATAACCGTCACCACGGGCGAACGTCAGCCCAACGATAATTGACCTCGGGCAAACGGCCGGCGCCTTGCACTACGCGAGGATCGCGATGACGGCGTCGCGGCCCGATCGCGGCCCGATCACCGTCTTCGACCGCGACGTCATGGCCATCACGGCCGTGGCCGCCCCCGAAGTGATGGACCGCGTCGCGGCCAACGTTCTCGGTGCGCTGGATGAATTGCCCGCGCACGAACGAGAAGCACTGCTCGACACGCTGGAGGCGTGGTTCGACCACGGGGGTTCGGCCGAGCGTGCCGCGCAGGCCCTGTATGTCCACCCCAATACGGTGCGCCAGCGGCTACGCAAGATCGAGCAGCGGACGGGACGCCCGGTTACCGAACCGCGTGCCGCCGCGGAATTGTGTGTTGCGTTGGAAACGACCCGGCGCACCGGCACGCCGCGAGGCGAAGGCTGACCTGGGTCAGGCTCAGCGCCGGTGCATCACAATCCGGCCGCCGTCCTTCGGCGTGAACGCCACCCCGCGGCAATGCCAATGCTCATCCGGTGCGTCTGTGGTTTCAATAGTGCAGTGGCGCAACACCGTTCGAAGCACCACATCCATCTCCATGTTGGCGAATGCCGCCCCGACACATCGGCGGGTCCCGCCGCCGAACGGCACCCAGGACAGCGCCGACGGTTTCGTTCCAATAAAGCGCTGGGGGTCGAAGCGCTTGGGATCGGGGAACAGCTCGGGGTTGTCGTGTAGTTGCGCGATGCCGACGATGATCGAATAACCGCGCGGAATCAGCCACTCGCCGAGTTGGAAGGTCTCTGGATAAACGTGGCGACCGGCGAAGTCGATCACCGTCCTCGCCCGCTGGACCTCCAGGATGGTCGCCTGGCGAAGCTCGCTGCCGCCGCTGTCGGCCTCCTCGACGAGTGCCCTCAGCAGGTCTGGGTGCCGGCTTATCCGCTCGAACGCCCAGCCCAACGTCGACGCGGTGGTTTCGTGCCCGGCCGCCAGCAGGGCGAGCAGCTCGT
This sequence comes from Mycobacterium mantenii, assembly GCF_010731775.1. NCBI lineage: Bacteria > Bacillati > Actinomycetota > Actinomycetes > Mycobacteriales > Mycobacteriaceae > Mycobacterium > Mycobacterium mantenii. The sequence goes on from NZ_AP022590.1 coordinate 4,136,683, forward strand.
CACCAATGTCCTTCCGCGACATGGCCGAACCGTCGTCGTAGGTGCTGCGCAGCAGCAGGGCGAGCACGTCGGTCCGCTCGGCGAAATTGGGGTCCGCGCGCTCGGCCGCGATCAACGTGTCGATGACCTTGTCGTACTGACGCCGCCACTTGTCCAGGCGGGACCACGGGCTGAACCGGCCGTAATTCCGTTTCGGCTTCGGCAGCGACGCCAGACGCGAGCCCAGGGTGACCCAGGGCGGGATGAGCCGGCGCAGCTCGTCGAGTTCGGCGCCGTCGGCCCCGAAGACCGCGCGCAGGATGGCGTTCAGCGTGATCCGCATCATCGGTGGCAGCGTTGCGAAAGACTCGCCCTGCGGCCAGCCGGCGATCTCGCGCAGCGTCTCCTCTTCGATGATGCTCTCGTAGTTCTTCATGCTCTTGCCGTGAAACGGCGGCGCCAACAGCCGCCGCCGGCGGCGGTGTTCGTCGCCCTCGAGCCCGAATACCGAGCCGTAACCGAACAATCTGCTCAAATTGGGCTGGATGTTGCCTAGCTCGTCGGGGCTGGTGGTGAAGATCTGCTTGGCCAGCTCGGGGTCACTGACCGCAATGACGCGCCCCCACATCGGAAGCCGCAACGTGAAGACACTGCCATAGCGGCGCGACAGTCGTCGCATCATCGTGCGCCGCGACACCGCGAATCCAAGGCCCTGAAATACCTTGGGAATTCGGGCCGCCGGAGGCAACTTGACTGCGGCCGGCGGGGCGGTGACTTGTTGGCTCATGACGATGACTTCTCCCAACATATGGCCCGGCACCGGGGTGGTACGGCAATGTACCGCAGGTTCTTCCCGGCACGGTACTCTGAAGTACCAAGCCTGACAAGGTGCCGCACCCACCGAAAGGGGCGCCCGCGTGACACCAGCGGTGACAGCGACCGCCGCCGACGCGGTTGCGGATGACGCACCAGCCGAGCCGGATCCGTTTCGGCAACGGCTGCTCGACGGCCTCGCCACCTCGATCAGCGAGCGCGGCTATCGCGCCAGCACGGTCGCCGACGTCGTCCGCTACGCACGCACGTCCAAGCGCACCTTCTACGACCACTTCGCCGGCAAGGAAGAATGCTTCCTCGAACTACTGGCCGTCGACATCGAGAAACTGGGCGCGAAGATCACGGCCTCGGTCGATCCCGAGGCGGACTGGCACGTGCAGATCCGGCAGGCGGTCGAGGCCTACGTCGGATACATCGAGGCTCGGCCGGCCATTACGTTGAGCTGGATCCGTGAATTGCCCTCGCTGGGTGCGGCCGCTCGGCCCGTCCAGCGTCGCGGACTGCAGTTGCTGTCCAGCCTGCTGATCGACCTCAGCGCCAGTCCCGGGTTCCGGCGCGCAAAGCTGCCTCCGTTGACCCCGCCGTTGTCCGTGATCCTGTTGGGCGGTCTCCGGGAGCTGACCGCGCTTGCGGTCGAAGACGGGAAGCCGGTCCGAGAAATCGTGGAACCGGCCGTCGATGCGTCCTTAGCCCTGCTCGGGCCGCGGCACTAGCCCCTCGATCCCCGTAATCCGAAGGTGTCGCAAGCCATCCGGCCTGCGCCTGGCAGCGCTACGCTCTCCGCAGACCCCACCCGTTCCGACATGGAGGATCCTGCGATGCGGCTCTCGACCCGAAACCAGCTCAGGGGGACCATCACCGAGGTCGAACTCGGCACCGTGATGGCCGTTGTGAAGGTGACGCTTGACGGTGGCGATCAGGTCGTCACGTCGTCGGTGACCAAGGATGCGGCCGCCGACCTCGGACTCAAGGTGGGGCAACCGGCGACCGTGTTCATCAAGTCGACGGAAGTGACCATAGGCGTCGACTAGCTCAAAGTTTCAGAAACGCGCGCAATCGGTCCAGGACCAGGTCGGGCCGCTGGTCGACGATCCAATGGCCAACGCCGTCGACCAGCTCGACCTCGAAATCATTGATGTGATCGGCATATCCGTCGGTGAGATCGGGCGTAATCACCGGATCTTTGGTCCCCGTCAGCCAGCGGACCGGGACGTCGACCCGAGCACCGTCGTATTCGCCGCGCATCCATCGCCGCATCTCTTTGGTTTGGAAGCTGCGATACCACCGCGAACCGGCCTCCGCGTGGCCGGGCTGCTGCATGCACTCGAGGTACATGCGGGTGTCATCCTCAGGCAGGGTGTAACCACCGCCGACCCATGACCCGAGCATGCGGACGAACCGGGAGTTGGGATCGCTGATCACCCGCGGCCCGATGATCGGCAGCGAAATCGGGATCTGATACCAGAACCGCCAGATATTACGCAGCGTCGCAAGGCTCGGCTTCACCCACGGCGCAACGGTATTCACCCCGAAGAACCCGGTCACCTTCTCGGGATGGCGCAGCATCATGATGAACGCGACCGGCCCGCCCCAGTCGTGGGCCACCAGCTTGACCGTAGCGACGCCCAACCGCTCCAGCACCCCGGCCAGATCGTCGGCCATCTCATCCTTGGTGTAGCTCGAGCGCGGCGCCGAACTCCAACCCGAGCCGCGCAGGTCCGGACACAGCACCCGGTAGCCGTCGGTGGCCAGCGGCCCGATCAGCTCGTGCCATTCCCACCAGTTCTGCGGAAAGCCGTGCACCAGCATCACCGCCGGTCCGCTCGCCGGACCCGCGTCCGCGACATGGATCGTCACGCCGTCTCCCAGTTCGATGTATCTGTGTTCGACACCGTCGAGCTCGGGCATAGTGACCATGAATTGAGAACGTAGCGGCTCGGCAGTGGTTAGGCCAGGAACCGCTCGACATACGGCGCGAAGCGCTCCCGCAGGCTGTCCTCGTCCAGCCCGAACATCGCAGCGGACGACTCGACGTTGCCCAGTCGGCCGCGCCGGTGGCCCGACAGATAGTCGCCGATCGAACGGCGCGCCTCGTCGGTGAACGGTTCGCCGGCCAGGGCGTAGACCCGCTCGGCAACACCGAGTTCGTCGGCCATGAAGTCGTCGAACCGAACGTCGATCGAGCGTTCCGGTCCGATGGCGTCGCGGTCGCGGACGAGGGCGGTGAGCATCTGATCGAGACGATCGATCCATGAGTTGGCGATCTGTTCCACCGGCACCGGCGAGCGGTGCATGCGGGCGGAGTAGGTGATCATCGCGATCATCGACAGCGCCACCGGCACCGGGTCGCGGTGGGTGAACACGACGATGCTGTCGGGGAAGACCCGATCCAGCACCACGACCTGCTCGAGATGCTGGGGCGACTTGAGCAGCCAGCGCCGCCCGCCGCGCAGGAACTGCATCGCTTTGAGTTGCGTCGCGAGGTACTGGTAATGCGGCGTTTGGTCGTGCGCCTGGTAGTAGTCACGCCAGCGGGGCACATCGGCGAGGGTCTCCAGCAGCATCGTGGACACGTCATTGGCCAGCAGCTGGATCTCTTCGTGCACGTGATCGGTGGTCATCTCGTGCATGAGCGCGAAATGTGGCATCACCATGTTGATCACCCCGACCGCGACGTCCATCCGAGCGCGCCGCGGATCCGGTTCGACGCCAACCTCATTCGGCATCGGGAACGGCTCGGCACTTTCCCAGTACGGCATGGTGCGGAAGGTCGGCGGCGCGGCCAGCAGGTTGTGCAGGTGTGTGGTGCCGGTGCGGGGCAGTCCGGCGATGACCACCGGCGAGCGTAGTTCGATGTCGTTGATCTCGGGATGGCTGCGCAGTAGGTCCGTCAGCAGCAGCCTGTTCTTGAGCAGCTGCAGCAGTTGTCCGTAGAAGTTCACGACCCCGGCGTCGTGCAGTCCGTCGATCTCGCGTAACGCGGTGAGATAGACGTCGAGGCGTTCTCGGTAATCTTCGGGGCCGAAGTCGTGCAGATCGGTGTCGGCGCAGGCCTGCGCGTGCAGCGCGTCGGCATCCAGTGGGCACTGCGGGGCCATCGTGGCCATCATGTCGAGGATTTGCTGTCCCTCGGCGCTGAATCGGGGCCGGGCAAGGTCGTCGAGGCGAACGGTCACGGCGACTTATGTTACTCTGAGTTTCGTAATGGTAGTAGATTTTGGCCGGCCCCGTGATCCGCGCATCGATGGTGCGGTGTTGCGCGCCACCGTGGAGCTGCTCGCCGAAACGGGTTATTCCGCGCTGCTAGTCTCCGCCATTGCCCAACGAGCGGGCACCAGCAAGCCCGCGATCTATCGCCGCTGGCCGAGCAAGGCGCATCTGGTGCACGAAGCGGTGTTCCCGATCGGCGCCGCGACGGAGATCCCCGACACCGGATCGCTGCCCGAGGATTTGCATGAGATGGTCCGTCGCGCAATGGCTTTCCTGACGACACCGGCCGCCAGGGCGGCCTTGCCCGGGCTCGTCGGCGAGATGGCTGCCGATCCGACCTTGCATTCGGCGCTGCTGGAGCGCTTCGCCGGCATCATCGGCGGCGGCCTCGGCGAATTGCTGGAGCGGGCTAGCGCCCGCGGCGAGGTGCGCGCCGACGTGAGCGCCACGGAACTGACCGAGGCGATTGCGGGCATCACGCTGATCGGCCTGCTCACCCGCCCCGGCGAACTCGACGAAGCGTGGGTCGATCGCACCACCGGGTTGCTCCTGAAAGGAATCAGCGCATGACGCACCAATCGACGGACGCGTGGCAGGAATTGCTGAAAACGCTTGGCGAACTGGATCACTCGTTCCTCGAGGGCGACCGCGCCGTCACCGACGACCGGCACGTCGCCGACGGTTACCGCATGCTGGCCACCACGTTGGGCGTCGCGTTTGACACCTACCTGTTCCCCGAGCCCGGTCGCCCCCAGTTCGTCGCCGTCAACACCCCGTTCCGTCGCGATCGCCGGTGGGGCGGCGACAACACCGACGCGTACTACTTCATCTGCCCGGTCGATGAGAAGCGGCGGTACCGCATCAGCGGCAATAAGGGCGACAGCGTGTATTTTTCGGTGACGGCCTACAACGAACCCTCGCCCGGCGCCTGGTCCGATCGGGTCGTTTCGATCGTCCGCGATACCGATCTCGACATCGACGCCGACGGCAACTTCACCTTCGACTTCCCGGCGACGCCCGACGCCATGGTGCTGATGACCCGCGACTACCAGGCCAACCCACTGACCGGGCGCCCGGTGACGTGGCGGATCGAGGCGATCGACGAGCCAGACCCGATACGGCACGGCGACGCCGAAACCGCGGCGCGTCTGCGGGCCGCCGCCACCTGGTTGCGCACCATGTTCGCCATCGTGCCGTTAGCCGTCGCGGAGAGGGTCCGCGAGAAGAATGGGGCCGCGCACACCCTCGGACACGAAACCGCCCATGCCGCCAACGCATTCGCAGAGCCCTACCAGGTGCCAGACGCCAACTTCGGCTGGTCGGCGCGCGACGCCTGCTACTCCTACGGCAGTTTCGTGCTGGACGAGGACGAGGCGCTGGTCATCACGCACCGGCCGCCGTCGTGCCGATTCTGGAACCTGGTGGTGTGGAACCAGTTCATGGCGACTTTCGGCGCGGGCGATGCCCAGTGCTCCCTCAACGGCCACAGCGCCGTCGCCAACAGCGATGGCTCCGTGACGGTGGTCCTGTCCCCCGTCGAGACGGCCCACCCGAATTCGCTTACCACGCTGGGCTATCCGCGCGGCAACCTGGCATTCCGGTGGTTCCTCGCCGACGGCGTACCGCAGCGGCCGGACGTGAAACTCGTCAAGGCGGCTGACGCACCGACCGCGGTGACCTGAGTTGGATGGTGGCGACCCGCTTCACCCGGCTACGCCGCGCTCGCGATCGCCACTAGGTTTCGCGGACCAGCTCGATCGCCCGGCCCAACGTCTCCAGCTTGGCGTCCAGCGTGTCGCCCGCGGGATAAAGGCGCACGGTGTTCACCCCGGCATCGCGCCACACGGCAAGGCGCGCGGAGACCATCTCCACCGTCCCGATGAGCGTAGTGGCCAGCACCATGTCGTCGGTCACCAGGGCGGCCGCGCCGTCCCGGTCGCCGCGCTGCCAGCGCTCGCTGACCTCGGCGGCGACGTCCGCCCAGCCCTGTCGGCTGTAGGCCCGGTTGTAGAAATTCGTGCTCGACGATCCCATGCCGCCAAGACTGAAGGCCAGCTCTTTCTTGCGGCCCGCGACCATGCCCCGCAATTCGTCTTCGTCTGCGGCGAAAGCGACTTCGGCGCCCTGGCAGATGTCCATGTCGCCGCGGGTGCGGTTCGCGGCCGCCAGCCCGTCGTCGAGGTGGGCGAAGTAGGCGTCGCCGGCGCCTTCGGGAACAAAGCTGGTGCCCAGCCAGCCGTCGGCGACTCGTCCGGTCAGCCGCAACATCGCGGGTGACAGGGCGGCCAGGTACACCGGAATAGCGTGCTCGGCGCGGGTCGACAAACGCATCGGTACCGCCGCCCCGCCGGGCCGCGGAATTTCGAATTCGCTTCCCGCATACGAGATTTTCCCGCCCGTGAAGACGTGCCGCACGATGTCGACCGTTTCGGAGATGCGCGCCAGCGGCCGGCTGAACGAGACACCGTGCAGGCCCTCGATGACCTGCGGGCCCGAGGCACCCAAACCGAGCAGAAATCGCCCGTTCGACAGATTGGACAGCGTGATCGCGGTCTGGGCGACCATGACCGGCGACCGGGTGCCGACCTGAAAAACGCCGGAACCCAGTAGCATCCGCCCAGTCCTCGCCGCCAGGTAGCCCAGCGCCGACGGCGCGTCCGCGCCCCACGCCTCGGCCACCCAGCAGACGTCGAGGCCCAGCTTCTCCGCCTCGACGACCAACGCCACGACCCCGGCGACCTCGGCGCCGGCACCGGACAGCTCGACCGTCGTGGCGGTCCGCATCAATGGACCCCGTGTTCGGCCAGCCGTTTGATCGCCACCAGGGTTTTTTCGATCGCGCCCTCGAACTCGCGCAGCCGCACGAAGACGATTTTCTGTTCCTTGTCGGGCATCGACTCAAGGGCCACCGACAGCCCCGAGCGGCCCGGCCCCATCTGCATCCAGTAGTTCAGGACGGTGCCGCCGTCACGGGGTGTCAACCGGAATCGCCACTTCGCGGCGGGGTCGTCGGGTTCGCCGACAGCCCAGGCGAATTCGCGCGGCTGATCGCAGGCGACGATCTGCGAGGTGCTGCTCCATTGCCCGAAAGCGTCGTGCTCGTTGTGTCCGATGAAGCGGGCGCCGACCCGCGGGCCGTCGGATCCCTCGGCCCATTCCACCGCCTTCAGCTCGCTGCTGAACGCCGGCATCAGCGCGATATCCGAGACCAAGCTCCAGACCCGGTCCGCGTCCGCGTCGATCCACGTCGACGCTTCCACTGTCGGGGTGTCCGCATACCGCGCGCCGGTCCATTCCACGGACCTCATTGTGCCCCTGTCCCGGCGCGAGGCAATGCCCGGACCGCGTGGATTCAGGCGGCGACCGGCTCAGACTCGGTGGCCTTGTCGGCGCTGGCTTTGGGCACCCACGAATCTGGGAAGGTCAGCCGGACGATCTTGCGCACGACGGTGCCGAACTGGCGCAGCAGCGGACCGCGGTTGTACGGAATGCCGTAGCGTTCGCAGATCTCCTGCACCTCGGGCGCGATCTCGGAGTAGCGGCGCGCCGGCACGTCGGGGAAGAGGTGGTGCTCGATCTGGTGCGACAGGTTGCCGGATAGCAGGTGAAAGAGCTTGCCACCGGTGAGGTTTGCCGAGCCGAGGACCTGGCGGAAGTACCACATGCCGCGTGACTCGTCCTTGGTTTCCTCGACGGTGAATTCCTGTGTCCCGTCCGGGAAGTGGCCGCAGAAGATGATCATGTACGACCACACGTTGCGCATCAGGTTAGCCGTCAGGTTGCCGGTGAAGACGAACGGCGCAAACGGTCCGGCCAGCAGCGGGAAGGCGACGTAGTCCTTGAGGGCCTGCCGACGGGTCTTGCGCCAGATGGCCCGAAGGACTTCGCGCTTGTCCTCGAGCCGGATCTCGCCGGAGCGGATGCGCTCGGTTTCCAGCTCGTGCAGCGCGACGCCGTACTGGAACAACACCATCAGCAGGAATGCGTAGAGCGGGTTGCCGATGAAGTACGGCTCCCAGGGCTGGTCCTCGCTCATCCGCAGGATGCCGTAGCCGATGTCGCGGTCCATGCCCACGATGTTGGTGTGGGTGTGGTGCATGTAGTTGTGCGAGTGCCGCCACTGATCGGCCGGGCACGCCGTGTCCCATTCGAAGGCGCGGCCGGAGATGGCCGGGTCACGCATCCAGTCGTACTGGCCGTGCATGATGTTGTGCCCGATCTCCATGTTGTCCAGGATCTTCGACAGGCCCAGCATGGTGGTGCCCAGCAGCCAGGCCGGCGGCAGAAATAACAACGCCCGGCCACCGACTTCAAGCGCACGCTGGGTCTTGATGACCCGGCGGATGTAGTCGGCGTCCTGTTCGCCGAGTTCTGCCATCACGCGTTCCTTGATGGCATCGAGTTCACGGCCGAACGCGTCGGCCTGTTCGGGTGTGAGGGTGATCTTGTCGTTCGACATTGCTTGTCCTCCAAGCGTTTCTGTGGGCTGGGCGGCTTGTCGCTACAGCGACAGGTCCACGTCACCGACCGGAACGGACACACAGATCTGCACGTCCTCATCGGGAGCGGTCGAGACCGCGCCGGTGACCAGGTTTCGCACGGTACCGGCGGTTTTGCGCCGCGTGCAGGTGTGGCATATGCCCATCCGGCATCCGTTTTCGGGAGACAGTCCCGCCGACTCGGCCTGTTCCAACAGCGACCGTCCGTCGTCGACGACGCCGACACCACTGTCGGCGAACGTCACCCGTCCGCCCGACGGAGTTGCCGGTGCATCGAACACGGGCGGCACAAAGCTTTCGGTGTAGACGTTGTCGCAGTGCGCTTGCACGGCTTCGACCAGAGCCGGTGGCCCGCAGACGAATACCGCATCGGGTGACGGCATCGCGGTGGCTAGGTGCTCCGGGCCGAAACGTCCGGCGAGGTCGCCGTCGTCGGATCGGGTGTAGCCGTGCAGCACCCGCACCGAGGACATCGCGGCCAGCTCGTTGCGGTAGCAGGCCTCGGCGGGCGTGCGTGCGTAGTGGATGAACGCGATCTCGCCCGGATGGCCCTGGGAGATCAAGGTGCGCGCCATCGACAGCACGGGGGTGATACCGCTTCCCCCGGAGATGAAGAGGATGCGCCGCGGGCCGCGCGGTCCGCCGGCCGGCAATGTGAAGTCGCCGCCGGTACCCGTCAGACCGACCACCATGCCGCGGTGGGCGTGTTCGTACAGATAGTTCGAGACCAGGCCGCCCTCGTGCCGGCCGATGGTCAGCTCGAGGGTGGCCGCGCCTTCGACGTTGGCGGGCGAATAGCAGCGGGTGTGCCGGCGGCCGTCGATCTCGACGGTGAGGTTGACGTACTGGCCGGCCTTGAGGGTGTAAGCGGACAGGAAGGTGTCGTTGGGGGTCAGGGTGAGGGTCACACTGCGTGGGGTGGTCCGGCGTACGTCGGTCACTTTGGCGCGGGCTTCGCCCAGCGTCCACGTCGGCGCCACGAGTTCGGTGTAACGGTCGACGCCGTGCGGACCGGTCAGCAGGTTTAATAGCTCTGAACCCAAGACGCGCTGCCGGAGGGTCCTCGCGAGAACTCGACCGGAAACTTGAGCGGTTTGAGTGAACATATGTACACTGTGCGACTGGAACGGCCAACTCGTCAAGGGTTTACTGCCGCTCTGTGGTAGGGTTCACATAGTGAACAGCCGTACTCCCAGCTCACGGGCGCGGGGCTCTGGCCGCGAACGCTCACGCGAGAGCCAGTCGCGTGAGGAGCGCAAGGAGGCGACCCGCCGGGCCATTATCGCCGCGGCGCTCAAGCTCCTGCAGGACCGCAGCTTCTCCAGCCTGAGCCTGCGCGAGGTGACCCGGGAGGTCGGGATCGTTCCGGCGGCGTTTTACCGGCATTTCGAATCGATGGAGGCCCTCGGCCTGGTCCTGATCGACGAGTCCTTCCGAAGTCTGCGTGACACCCTGCGTGATGCGCGTGCCGGCAAGCTCGACCCGAACCGGGTGATCGAGTCGTCCGTCGAGATCCTGGTCGCCAGCGTCGCCGACAGGCGCGAACACTGGCGGCTGATCGGCCGCGAACGCAACAGCGGCCTGTCGGTGCTGCGGTATGCCATTCGCACCGAGATCCGGCTGATCACCTCCGAGCTGGCCACCGACCTGGCGCGATTCCCCGGGCTGAACAAGTGGACCACCGAGGATCTCAACGTGCTGGCGACCCTGTTCGTCAACGCCATGATCGTCGTCGCGGAGGCCATCGAGGATTCGCAGAGCATCGAGGCGACCGAAGACATCCGCCGGCTCGCCGTCAAGCAGCTGAGGATGATCGCCACCGGCATCGCCGGCTGGCAGAGCACACCCTGATCGCGTCGGCTGCAGTAAACAGCCGAGCACTGACTTACTCGTCGACGACGTCGTAGAGCGAGTCGCCGTCTTCGGGCGTGCCGTCCACCTGGCCCCGGTGGGCGCGCCGGGGTCCGTCGTCGACCGGCTCCATGGCATCGGGAACGTCGGGCTCTTCGGCCGCCAGCCGTGCGTCGAGGGACTCACCCTCGCGTTCTTCCCGGGCCGTCACGCCGAACCGGTTGGCCTCGCTCCAGTCCTCGGGCGGGTCGACCACGATGTCGCCGTCGTCGTTGCGCAATTCGTCCGAGTCGGTACCTTCGCTCGGGTTCAAGGTGTCACCCGGCCCGCCCTCTTCGGGAAAGTCCGCGGGATCCACCAGCTCGTCGGCCTGTGGGTCATCGCTCATGCCAGGACGATTGCCCGCCGCGTCGGGGGGCTAAACGCGGGCGGAGGGCGATTCCGTCAAGCCGCTACCGGGGCGGGCGCCACATGGCCCACAGGCTCGGACCGCCGTCCGGCAGCACCAGCTCGCGGGTGACGCTGAAGCCGAAACGCTCATAGTAGGGCACATTTTCGGGCTTGCTCGACTCGAGATAGGCCGGACAGTATTCGGCGTCGCAGCGATCCAGGCGCGACCTCATCAGCGCCTGACCGAATCCCGTGCCGCGGACCCCGGGATCGCTGCCGATCACGGCGAGGTACCAGTGCGGTTCCTCCGGGTGCACGCTCTTCATCAATTCCTGCACCGCGCGTCCGCGCATCGAGCGGATGCCGAACACCCGCATGAACGTCGGTGTCATCGCCAGCTGCCCACCGGTCGTCTCTCGCCACTGGTCGGGCGGATCCCACAGCGCCGCCGCGCCGATACCCTCATCCGCGTACGCCACCTCCACACCGCCGCGACCGAGGTGGTGGTGGCGCGTCATTGTGGCGAACAACCGGGACAGGTGCGCGGTCCGCTTGTCGTGATCGGGAATCAGCCAGATCATCACCGGGTCGTCGTAGAACGCGCGGGCCAGGGTGCGCGACAGCGCGCGGACGTCGCCTCTGACTGCCGGGCGCACGTGCGGGGTCACCTGTGCCAGGCTAGTGGGTATGACACACCGCCTGGTGGGTATGCCCACCCGGTGACCGGCATCTCGCGGCGAGTATTCGCGCGGGCGGCGGCCGGCGCGGGCGTGCTCGGGTCCGTCGGTCTGGCGGACGGATGCGCGAAACCGGCTGGCGACCACAACAAATCCAGCGGCCCACCGACGCCGGCGGGCAAGGGCGTTGGCCTCGTCCTCTCGCACGAGCAGTTCCGCACCGATCGGCTGGTGGCACAGGCTCAGGCGGCCGAACAGGCCGGCTTTCAATACGTCTGGGCCAGCGACCACATTCAGCCGTGGCAGGACAACGAGGGCCATGCGATGTTTCCGTGGTTGACGCTGGCGCTGGTCGGCAACAACACCAGCCGCGTCTCATTCGGCACCGGGGTGACCTGCCCGACCTACCGCTACCACCCCGCCACGGTCGCCCAGGCATTCGCCTCCCTGGCGATCCTCGACCCGGGCAGGGTGTTTCTGGGTGTGGGCACCGGCGAGCGGCTCAATGAACAGGCCACCACCAACACCTACGGGAACTACACCGAGCGCCACGACCGGCTGGTCGAAGCGATCGACCTCATCCGCCAACTGTGGAGCGGTTCGCGAATCTCTTTCTCCGGCCGCTATTTCCAAACGAATTCGCTGAAACTCTACGATGTTCCGACTACGCCTCCACCGATCTTTGTGGCCGCCGGCGGCCCGAAAAGCGCGAAGCTGGCCGGACAACACGGGGACGGGTGGATCACGCAGGCGCACGACGTAACGAATCCAAAACTGTTGGCGGCCTTCGCTGCCGGTGCGCAAGCCGCCGGCCGTGATGTGGCCACGCTGGGCAAGCGCGCCGAACTGTTCGCGGTGGTCGGCGATGCCGCCGTGGCGACCCGGGCCGCCACGCTGTGGCGTTTCACGGCCGGGGCGGTCGATCAGCCCAATCCCGTTGAGATCCAGCGCGCCGCCGAGATCAACCCCATCGACAAAGTGCTGGCCGGCTGGACCGTGGGCACCGACCCGGCCACCCACGTCGACGCCGTGCAGCGCGTCCTCGACGCCGGTGCCGTCCCGTTTCTGCACTTTCCCCAAGACGATCCCCTCGCCGCCATCGAGTTCTACCGCGCCAACGTCTTACCGAAGCTGCGCTGAGCGCACCGCCGCCGTCACCGTTTCGGCGCCGCTAACCCGGGTATCCACCCCCGACTCCGAGTGACGGCCGGGACCACCCGAGTCCGCACGGTTGTTCAAAGACGCCCGACGGCGCGCCGAATGTCGCTTCCCTCGGGTTTGCGATCGGGTCGTCGACCTCGGGTAACCGGGGCTCTGCGGCCAAACCCGCGGCGCCGGATCCTTGAGAACGTGCGACAGATGCCCCTAAAGGGGGCTGCGCGGGTTACGAGTGGTGGGCAAATCATGCAGAATCGGGGGCTTATGGACGCTTCAGACCCAGAATCCCGATACAAGCTCGCCGTACGGATGGCAGAGCTGGTCCGCGGGATGGCCGCCCCGCGCCGCCTCGAGCAGGTGCTGGCCGACGTGACCGCGGCGGCGGTCGAGGTGATACCGGGGGCCGACATCGCCGGGGTGCTGCTCGTGAAAAAGGGCGGCGAATTCGAATCCCTCGCCGACACCGACGACCTGGCGTCGCAGCTCGACAAGCTGCAGCACGATTTCGGTGAGGGGCCCTGCGCCGAGGCGGCTCTGCAGCAAACGATCGTGCGCAGCGATGACCTGCGCAACGAACCGCGCTGGCCGAAATACGCGCCCGCGGCCGTGCAGCTCGGGGTGCTCAGCAGCATGTCCTTCAAGCTGTACACCGCGGACCGCACCGCCGGCGCGCTGAACCTGTTCGGTCACGAAGCCAACGCGTGGGACACCGAAGCCGAGACCATCGGCTCGGTGTTCGCCGCGCATGCCGCCGCGGCGATCCTGGCCGGAAGCCATGCGGAACAACTGTATTCGGCGGTATCGACTCGCGACCGCATCGGTCAGGCCAAAGGCATCATCATGGAACGCTTCGGCGTGGACGACGTGCGGGCCTTCGACTTGCTGCGGATGCTCTCGCAGGAGAACCAGACGAAACTGGTGGACATCGCCCAGCGGATCATCGACACCCGCGGCGAGTGTGAATAGGTCCTTGGGGACACAGGCGATCGCTCCGCTCTAGGATGGGGTGGCTTCATCAACGAGTCCGGCGCGGCGTTGCGCCGGGGATTGGTTGGCCACGGTGTGGGACTTCGAAACAGACCCCGAATACCAGGCAAAGCTGGACTGGGTCGAAAAGTTCATGGTCGAAGAGCTGGAACCGCTCGACCTGGTCGCGCTCGACCCTTACGATAAGAAGAGCGCCGAGATGATGGCGATCCTGCGTCCGTTGCAGCAGCAAGTGAAGGATCAGGGACTGTGGGCCGCCCACCTGCGCCCCGAGCTCGGCGGTCAGGGCTTCGGTCAGGTCAAGCTCGCACTTCTCAACGAGATCCTCGGGCGGTCCCGTTGGGCGCCTTCGGTGTTCGGCTGTCAGGCACCGGATTCCGGTAACGCCGAGATCCTCGCCCTGTTCGGCACCGACGAACAGAAGGCCCGCTACCTACAGCCGCTGCTGGACGGCGAAATCACCTCGTGCTATTCGATGACCGAACCGCAAGGTGGTTCTGACCCAGGGATGTTCGTGACGAGCGCAACCCGCGACGGCGACGACTGGGTCATCAACGGGGAGAAGTGGTTCTCCAGCAACGCCAGGCACGCGTCGTTCTTCATCGTCATGGCGGTGACCAAGCCCGATGCACGCACGTACGACAAGATGTCGCTGTTCATCGTCCCGGGCGAGACGCCGGGGATCGAGATCCTCCGCAACGTCGGGGTGGGAGGCGAGTCGAAGCACGGTTCGCACGGGTACGTCCGTTACAACGACGTCCGGGTGCCGGCTGATCACGTGCTGGGTGGTGAAGGTGCGGCGTTCATGATCGCGCAGACCCGCCTCGGCGGCGGCCGCATCCACCACGCGATGCGCACGATCGCCTTGGCACGCAAGGCTTTCGACATGATGTGCGAACGCGCCGTGTCACGCAAGACCAGGCACGGCCACCTCTCCGACTTCCAGATGACGCAGGAGAAGATCGCCGACAGCTGGATCCAGATCGAGCAGTTCAGGCTCCTGGTGCTGCGGACCGCGTGGTTAATCGACAAGCACCACGACTACCAGAAGGTGCGCCGCGACATCGCGGCCGTGAAAGTCGCGATGCCCCAGGTGCTGCACGACGTCGCGCAGCGGGCCATGCACCTGCACGGCGCGCTCGGCGTCTCCGATGAGATGCCGTTCGTCAAGATGCTGGTGGCCGCCGAGTCGCTGGGCATCGCGGACGGGGCCACCGAGCTGCACAAGATGACCGTCGCCCGCCGGACCCTGCGCGAATACGAGCCGGTGACAACGCCTTTCCCCTCAGCCCATATCCCGACCCGGCGCGCCGAAGCAGAGGCACGACTGGCCGAGCGGCTGGAACACGCGGTCGCCGAGTTCTAGAGGCGCCGCGTCAGGCGACGAAACGAACCACGCTTTCGGCCACACACGCCGGTTTGGCCGAGCCGTCGATCTCGACGGTGGTCGAGATGGTCGCCTGCACGGCGCCGTTACCCACGTCGTCGACGCTGACCAACGAACTCTGCGCGCGCACCCGAGAGCCGACCGGGACCGGGGCGGGGAAACGAACCTTGTTGAGGCCGTAGTTGATTGCGAGCTTGATCCCGTTAACGGTGTAGATCTGGTGCTGCAGCCGCGGCAGCAGCGCCAAGGTCATGAAACCGTGGGCGATGGTCGTGCCGAACGGACCCGACGCGGCCCGCTCCGGGTCGACGTGGATCCACTGGTGATCGCCGGTCGCATCGGCGAATAGGTTGACGTCTTCCTGGGTGACGGTGACCCAATCGCTGTGCCCGAGGGTCTCGCCCGCGGCCGCGGCGAGTTCGGTGACTGATTCGAAGGTGCGCATTGCAGTTTCTCCTTGGTTTCGGCTGCTAACAATAGCGCCGGGCATCGGGTGCCCCGACGATCCGGCCGCGGCACCCCAGTTTGTCCGGGGCCGCCGCGCGTAGTAGCCGGTGGACACAAATCTCCAACCTCACGGAAGGCCACCGCATGCCCGATGTGACCGCGCACCACGCTGCTCATGCACCCGTGGCCGCTGTCGGCCCGCACCTGGTCGGCGCAAATCCCGGCATTGAGCGCGGCCGGCTACCG
Source organism: Mycobacterium mantenii (assembly GCF_010731775.1). NCBI lineage: Bacteria > Bacillati > Actinomycetota > Actinomycetes > Mycobacteriales > Mycobacteriaceae > Mycobacterium > Mycobacterium mantenii. The sequence goes on from NZ_AP022590.1 coordinate 4,152,348, forward strand.
GGTCGTCAGCTACGACCGGCGCGGGTTCGGGCGCAGCGACAAGCCCCTCACCGGGTACATTTACGAGAACCTCACCAAAGATCTGAACTCCCTCATCGAGGCTCTCGACCTGCGGGAGATCACGCTCGTCGGCTCCTCCCGGGCGGCGGTGAGGTCGCGCGTTAATTGTCGGCCTACGGTGCGGATCGGGTGCGCAGCGTCGTGTTCGCCTCGTCGGTCACCCCGTACCTGCTACAGACGACCGACAACCCGGACGGGCCGCTCACCATGAAGGACGCGGCGCGGTCGACCGCGGCGTTCGTCAAGGACCAGGACGCCTGCTACGACCAACAGATGACCGAATTCTGCTCTGCCAATGGCAAATTGAGAGTGAGCGCCGCGGCGTGCGCACGCGGCGATACCCGGCAGCGAGCTGGGGATCATCGCCGACGGACCGCACGGCTGCCACATCAGCCACCCCGCCGAATTCAACGCGGCCCTGCTCGAGTTCCTGGTGCGGTGACCGGGCACAGGCGCAGTCCCCCGTTTCGCGTGGGCTGTCGGGGGAATCCTTCGGGGAACCCGCGTCCACAGAAAAGGAATCCGCCATGCCAGAGCACAAGGGCCACAAAGCCGAGGACGACGTGGAAGCTGAGACGCACCAGACTCGGTCCCGCGCCGCCGCAGGCGAAGAGGACGGCTCGTACGTGGGGGCCGCCGGTTCCGATGACAGCTTCGACGCCGGAGAAACCGGTGCCGAAGCGCGCAGCGAACAGGACTGATCCGGGGCCGGGCGAGCCGGCGGCAGCCTTATGACAGGCCGTACAGCACCACCGCGATACCCACGATCACGAGTGTCAGGGCCGTTATCGCCCGATGCCGATCTTGGATCCACCCTCTCAGCCGCTCGAGTCGTTGCTCGATGCCTGGCCCCACAACCAAGTAGGCCAGGATGGGTGCTGCCACAGTCGAATTCGCCAGGAGGGCGTAGTAAGCGACGGCGATCACCGCACTCGCGCCGGTGAAGCGGGCGGAGGCGATCTGCGTCCCCACCGCCGCGCCGGCAGCCGGCACCTTCGGATTGGCCGGCATCGGAAACAGTCCCATGCTGGTCGCCACCAACGGAGTTACCCCGCCGGCCTTGGAATCCCGCAGCGAGCGGTCAGCCGTTCGGGCGCCGCGCCACCACAGCCGAACCCCCAGAGCTACGACGCCCGCACCCACAACCATGACCGCCCGATCGGCCCACGAGGGACCCGGGCTGAGCAGCACGTCAAACAAACGCGGAACGTGCATAGACGCGGTCGTGAGCGCACCAAGTGAAACCAGCCTGCCGGCGACGTAAGCGACGCTGGACACATACGGCCGCTCATGGTGAACGAGCAGCACCAACGACACCACCATGGGCACGGGCGACAGCGCGACCACCATCGCAGGTGCGGTCAACTTCGCCAACACCAGCCCTGAAAGCATGGACAGGTCAACACCTTTCAGGTGGACAGGGCGCCGCGCGCGCGATGTCCAGGCCACGCCGGGGGTGCGGCAGCGGGCTAGCCTAACGCGCTGATCGCCGCCTGCAGCTTGGCGGTGGCCTGGTCCGCGACGTCCTGCAACGCCCCCGCCTCCTCGGTCACTTTGACCATGACTTGGGGATCCATCGCCTCGACCAGTACCGCATCGCCGTCGCCGGCGGGGTCTGAACGCACCACCACGTTGCACGGCAATAGCTGGCCGATCTGGCGGTGGATGCCCAGCGCGCGATGCGCCAGCACCGGGTTGCAGGCACCCAGGATGAGATAGTTCTCCATATCCTCGCCGAGCTTTTGCTTCAGCGTGGCTTTCACGTCGATTGTGGTCAAAACGCCGAATCCCTGCTCGGCCAGTGCCTTTGTCGTCCGGTCCACCGCGTCCTCGAACGAGGTGTGAAGTGTGGTGGTCAATCCTGATGTCATCTGTTCCTCATTTCAGCGTTGAACTACCCCGGAATAGCCCGAAAGGGCCCCGAAAGGGCTAGGCCGCGGTGCGTGGCCGTTGCAACTGGGTGAACTGCGGGGTTGCAGCAAGGGTGGCGACCGCATCGAACACTGCGGCGGCGTCCTCCTCGGCCGGTACACCGGTCAGGACCGGCCCGAAAAACGTGTGTCCGCCGATCCGCAGAATCGGGCTGCCGCCCGTCTCACCCAGCGTGTCTTGCGCAGCCTGATGCTGATGCCGGATCCACGCGTCCAACGATTCATCCGAGACCGCGGCCGCTGCGCCGCCGCCGACCCCCACCGTCATCAAGACGTGCGCGATGAGTTTGGCATCGACGGGCTCGGAATGGTCGAAATATCGCTCGCCGAAGGCGAAATAGGCGGCGGTCCATCCGTCGGCGCCCCCGTCGCGGGCGATGGCGGCCATCAGTCGGCCGATTTGTTGCGAGTCACGCATCCGGGCCTGCTGCGGGGGCGGTAGTTCCCGTCCCTCGTTGAGGACCGCCAGGCTCATCAGTCGCCAGTCGATGGCCATTCCCGTCCGCTCGGCGACGGCGCGCAGCCAACGAGCGGTGTTCCACGAGAATGGACACACCGGGTCCAGCCACAGCGTCACCTTCGGTTCGGTCTGATCACGTTGGGTGGGAGACATCTACCTTTCCTCTTCTCCTAGCAGCCGGGCGGTCAGGCCAGGCTCAGGAACAGCTTTTCCAGCTCATCCATCGACACCGGTGGCACACCGGCCGGCCCGTCTTCTGATGACGTGATGCAGTCCCGCAGGCCGGACGCGATGATCTTGAATCCCGCGCGATCCAGGGCCTTCGATACCGCTGCCAGCTGGGTGACGACGTCTTTGCAGCTGCGCCCCTGCTCGATCATCGAGATGACGCCCCCGAGCTGACCCTGTGCCCGACGCAACCGGGCAAGGACCGCATCGATGTCACCTTGGTTATGCCCGGCGATGCCGCCGTCAATCGGCGCACCGCCGCGTACTTCGTTTGCCATGACTCCTTCATACCATACCCGGCGGGGTATATGCCGCCGCTTGACCGATACCCCCTGGGGTATGGTAAAAATTGAGCTGCGGTTCACGCCACGGCCCCCGGGTACGCGGCACGCGATACCCGCAATGTATGTCTGCCGCCCCAAAGGCGGGGGCCAAATGGCCCTATTGGCTCCGCCGGTGCGGGTCGAGACTCCGAACCAGAAAGACCAGGTCACGAGGGAAAGGAAACTCAATGTCCACGTTTCTCAAACGGGCTTGGGTGCCGGTCGTCGTCGTGGTGGCGGTTGCCCTCGGCGGTATTGCCGTCGACCGGCTCCGCGGTGTTTTCGGATCCGACGCGATCTTCACCGCGACCGGCAGCAGCGCCGAACCCCTTGAGCCCTCGCATGTCAAGCGCGTGACCTACGAGGTCTACGGACCCAGCGGCACTGCCGGAAGCGTGAGTTACCTCGACAAGAATGCGCAGCCGGAACAAGCGGACTTCACCACCCTGCCCTGGACCTTCACGGTCACCACAACCGTGCCGGCCGTGATCGCCAGCTTGGTGGCACAAGGCAACAGCGACGACATCGGGTGCCGCATCACCGTCAACGGCGAGGTCAAGGACGAGCGTTCCACGGCCGGGCGTCACGCCCAAACTTCCTGTCTGGTCAAAGCCGGATGAGCACCGGCACCGACGCCCGTCCGAGGTTCATGCGGTTCGTCCGCAGGTTCGCGTGGCCCATCATCATCGCATGGTTACTACTGACCGTCGCCCTCAATGTGCTTGTGCCGCCGATCGAGTCGGTCGCGCGTAACCACGCGGTGACGATGTCACCGCAAGACGCACCGGCGATGATCGCCGCCAAGCGCATCGGCTCAACGTTCCGCGAGTCGGACTCCGACAGCATCGCGATGATCGTCCTGGAGAGCAGCAGTCCGCTCGGTGACGAGGCGCGCCGCTACTACGACGGCTTGGTAAGCAAGCTACAGGCCGACACCAAGCACGTGCAGCACGTTCAGAACGTGTGGGGAGATCCACTTACCGCCGCCGGTGTCCAGAGCCGCGACGGCAAAGCCGCTTACGTCCAACTCAACCTGGCCGGCAACCAGGGCAGCACCCTGGGCAACAAGTCCGTCGACGCGGTGCGCAAGATCGTCGACAAGTCCGAGCCCCCCAAAGGGCTCAGGGTCTACGTCACCGGTCCGGCCCCGCTGAACACGGACATGAACGAGGCCGCCGACAAGAGCATGTTCAAAATGATGGGCGTCACGGGAGTGGTCATCATGATCATGCTGTTCATCGCCTATCGATCCATCAGCACGGTGCTTCTGGTTCTCGTCATGGTCGGGTTCGAAATGGGCACGGCCAGAGGGCTTGTCGCGCTCCTTGGGAACAACGAGTTGTTGGGGTTCTCGACGTTCGTCGTCGCGATGCTGTCGTCGCTGGCGATCGCGGCGGGAACCGATTACGCGATCTTCCTCATCGGGCGTTACCAGGAGGCGCGTCAGGCCGGCGAAGATCGAGAAGCCGCCTACTACACGATGTTTCGCGGAACCGCGCACATCATTTTGGGCTCCGGGTTGACCATCGCCGGGGCCACGTTCTGCCTGCACTTGGCGCGCCTCTCGTACTTCAAGGCGCTCGGCATCCCGTCCGCCCTGGGATTGCTCGTCGTCGTGGCGGGAGCGATGACCGCCGCCCCCGCCGTCGTTGCGGTGGCCACCCGGTTCGGATTGCTCGACCCTAGACGGATGATCAAGACGCGCGGGTGGCGCCGCATCGGCACCGCCACCGTCCGCTGGCCCGGTCCGGTCTTCGCGGCCGCACTGGTCATCGCGATCGTCGGCATCCTGATCATGCCGAGCATGAAGGTCAGCTACAACGACCGCTTCTACATACCCCACAACCTGCCGTCGAACGTCGGTTATGCGGCCGCCGAGCGCCATTTCAGCGCCGCCACAATGAATCCCGACATCCTCATGATCGAAGCCGATCACGACATGCGCAACAGCGGCGACATGATCATCCTGGATCGGATCGCCAAGAACGTCTTCAATTCGCCCGGAATCGCAATGGTGCAGAGCATCACCCGGCCGCTGGGTGGCCCGATCGAGCACACGTCCATACCGTTCCAGATCAGTGCTCAATCGATTCCGATCCGGCAGAACATTCAGTTCATGAAGGACCGCTCGGACGACATGCTCAAGATGAGCGACGACCTCGGCGCCATGATCACCTCGATGCAGCGGATGCAGGGCCTGCTCGGGCAGATGAGCGGCGCGACCCATCGCATGGTCGGCGACATGCACGAGATGCAAGCCACACTGGACGAGATGCGGGACCACCTGGCGGATTTCGATGACTTCGCGCGGCCGTTCCGCAACTACCTGTATTGGGAGCAGCACTGCTTCAACATCCCGGTGTGCTGGGCGTCGAGGTCGGTGTTCGAGGCGATCGACGGTGTGGACAAGTTCAGCGAGAACATGAGCACGCTGATCAAGGACGTGAACGACGTCGACGCGATATTGCCCCAGATGCTCGCCGAGTTCCCGCCGATCATCGCCGTCGCCAGATCCATGCAGGGGACGCTGCTCACCATGCACAGCAGCTTCTCCGGTCTGATAACGCAAATGTCCCAGATGACCGACACGGCCAGCGCGATGGGCCAGGCCTTCGACGCCTCGCGCGGTGGCGACTACTTCTACCTGCCGCCAGAAGCGTTCCAGAATCCCGACTTTCAGCGCGGTCTGAAGCTGTTCCTGTCGCCGGACGGTCAGGCTGCGCGCTTCATCATCACCCATGACGCGGACCCGGCGACGCCGCCGGGCATCTCCGCGGTGATGCCGGAACTGACCGCCGCGCATCAAGCGGTCAAGGGGACGACCCTGACCGGCGCCAAGTTCTACCTCGCCGGCACCGCGGCCATCTATCGCGACATCCAAGCGGGCTCCCATTACGACCTGCTGATCGTGGGACTCGCGGCGCTGACGCTGATCTTCGTCGTCATGCTGATCATCACCCGTGCGCTGGTCGCATCCCTGGCGATCGTCGGCACGGTGCTGCTGTCACTGGGTGCCGCCTTCGGCCTGTCGGTTTTGGTCTGGCAACACCTGTTTGGCCTCGAACTGAACTGGATCGCACCGGTTTTCGGGTTGATCATCCTGCTGGCCGTCGGGTCCGACTACAACCTGCTGCTGGTGTCGCGGTTCCAGGAGGAGATCGGGGCGGGGCTGAAAACCGGCATCGTCCGCTCGATGGGCGAGACCGGTGGGGTGGTCACCTCGGCGGGCCTGGTGTTCGCCTTCACGATGATGTCGATGGTCGCCAGCGACCTGCGCTCGATCGGCCAGGCCGGCAGCACGATCGGTCTTGGCCTGCTGTTCGACACGCTGATCGTGCGCTCGTTGATGACGCCGTCGATCGCGGCGCTGCTCGGGCGGTGGTTCTGGTGGCCGCAACGGGTGCGGCCACGCCCGGCCAGTTCGATGCTCCGGCCCTTCGGTCCGCGTCGCCTGGTTCGCTCGCTTCTGCTGGGTGAGCCCGCGGACGCGCCGACCGCCAAGCCCGAAAAGGCCCTGGCTCCGTCGGCGAGGTGACAACCGCGGGCGCAAGATGGGCGTGTGAGGCTGCTGCTGATTGCCGATACCCACATCCCCAAACGCGCCCGCGACCTGCCCGCCCAGTTGTGGGATGAGGTGGCCGGCGCCGACGTCGTCGTCCACGCAGGCGATTGGATAGCACCGGAGTTGCTCGACGAGCTCGAAGGCCACGCCGCCCGGCTGGTGGCCTGCTGGGGCAACAATGACGGCCCGGCGTTGCGGGCGCGACTGCCCGAGCGCGCGGACGTGACGCTGGCCGGGGTGCGGTTCACGGTCGTGCACGAGACCGGCGCCGCGGCCGGACGCGAAACGCGCATGTCACGGCTCTACCCCGACAGCCAAGTGCTGGTGTTCGGGCACAGCCACATCCCGTGGGACAGCACCACCGAGACCGGGTTGCGTCTGCTCAATCCCGGGTCACCGACGGATCGCCGCCGGCAACCGTTCTGCACCTACATGACCGCGCACGTCGAGGCGGGCGAGCTGAGCGACGTCGCGCTGCATCGCCTCCCTAAGTAACGGGTACATACCGAACGTACAGCTTCCACACATAGATAGCTCGGCTACAGAGGTATTATGGGTGCATATGAGATCACGCACTGATGTTGCCGGCGAGCTGTTCGGCGTGGTCGGCAGGTTCCGCCGGCAACTCCGCAGGTCGGCCGGTCGTGGGTTCGATACGTCGCGGCTTTCCGAGTCGCAGTCCGAGCTGTTGTGGCTGGTCGGCCGGCGACCCGGGATCTCGGTGAGCGCGGCCGCCGCCGAGTTGGGGCTGGTGCCCAACACCGCCTCGACCCTGGTCACCAAGCTGGTGTCCTGCGGATTGCTGCTGCGGACGGCCGGCGACACCGATCGCCGGGTGTGCCAACTCCGGCTCGCCGAGCCCGCCCAGCAGATCGTCGACTCATCCCGTGCCACCCGGCGAGCGCTGTTGTCCGAGGTGATCGACGAACTCGACGACGACCAAATCGAGTCTTTGACAAAGGGATTGGAGGTCCTCGACACGATGACCCGAAAACTGCGGGAGCGGCGATTATGAGCGGATCGCTGCCGATGGCGGTCGACGGCCGCCATCTGACCTATCGCTACGGCCGGTTCACCGCGGTCGATGATGTGACATTGCAGGTGCGGCCCGGCGAGACCATGGGCTTGCTGGGGCCCAATGGCGCCGGCAAGACGACCATGGTCCGGATGCTGACCACCTTGACCCCGGTGCAACACGGCGAACTGCGCATCTTCGGAATGGACGCCCGTCGCCAAACAACCGACATCAGAAGCAACATCGGCTATGTGCCGCAACAGCTTTCGATCGAGCCCGCATTGACCGGCCGGCAGAATGTCCAGTGGTTCGCGCGGTTGTACGGCGTGCCCCGCGCCGAGCGCGCCGACCGCGTCGATCAGGCGCTGGTCGCCATGGATCTCATCGACGTGGCCGACCGGCTGGCGTCGTCCTACTCCGGCGGCATGGTCCGCCGCCTCGAGGTGGCGCAGGCGCTGGTCAACCGGCCGTCGCTGTTGGTGCTCGACGAACCAACCGTCGGCCTGGATCCCATCGCGCGTGACGGCGTGTGGGCGCAGGTGCAAAAGATGCAGGCCCAGTTCGGCATGACCGTGCTGCTGACCACCCACTACATGGAGGAAGCCGACGCGCTGTGCGACCGTGTTGCGCTGATGCACCGCGGCCAATTGCGGGCCGTCGGAACCCCCGGCAAGTTGAAGGCGACAGTGTCGCCGTCGGCCACGCTCGAGGATGTGTTTCGCCACTACGCGGCATCGGGTCTCGACGAAGAAGATGAATCGTCGGAGACCAACGGGTCCCTTCGCGAAATCCGGTCCAGCAGAAGGGTGGCGCGCCGTGTCGGTTGATAACGCCATGGCAGGAATGCTGATTCGCGCCCCGCGCGGCTGGCAGCGAGTCGGCGCGCTGTCCAGTCGCATCGGGGCATTCGCGATCGTCGAACTGCAAAAATTGCAACACGACCGGACCGAACTGGTCACCCGGATGGTGCAGCCCGCGCTGTGGCTGTTGATCTTCGGGACCACGTTCAGCCACCTGCACGTCATCCCCACCGGATCGGTGTCGTATCTGGCGTTTCTTGCGCCGGGGATCATCGCCCAGTCGGCGCTGTTCATCTCCATTTTCTATGGCATACAGATCATTTGGGACCGCGACGCCGGCGTCCTGGCCAAACTTATGGTGACGCCCGCCCCGGCGTCGGCGCTGATCACCGGCAAGGCCTTTGCCGCGGGAGTCCGCTCGGGGGCCCAGGTGGTCGGCGTGCTCGCGCTGGCATACGTGATGGGCGTCGGCCTGACGGTCAACCCACTGCGAATCGTGGCTGCGATGGCCATCGTCATGCTCGGCGCCGCGTTCTTCGCCTGCCTGTCGATGACCCTGGCCGGTCTGGTGCGCAGCCGCGATCGCCTGATGGGGATCGGACAGGCCATCACCATGCCGCTGTTCTTCGCGTCCAACGCGCTGTACCCGGTCGACGTGATGCCAGCGTGGCTGCACGTGCTGAGCAAGGTCAATCCACTGAGTTACGAGGTGAACGCGCTGCGGGCGCTGCTGATCGGCACCCCCTTCAATCCGGCAGACATCGTGGTGCTGGTGGTGGCCGCCGTGCTCGGAATCATCACGGCATCAACGCTTTTGCGCCGCCTGGTCGCCTAGACCGCTGCCGGTGCGATAGCGCATGAGCTGACGCTTCGCAAGATGTCAGCACGGTTCCGAGAGCCGATCGTGACCCGGTTGTGACGATTTCTGGGCGACGCTCAATCGTTAGCTAACCGCGATCTGTCATCCCGGCCGCGACAACCGAATTCGACCCTCTCGCTGTGTTTCACTCCCCGAGAACAGATTCGACCGCACCATGCGGCAGATGAAAGTTGGGATGGGTAGAGAGCTATGTCGTTCTTCGAAAAGTTGCGTGGCGCAGCGGCTACGATGCCGCGCCGACTGGCGATCGCGGCTATGGGGGCCTCCCTGCTGTCCGGTGTCGCCGTCGCCTCCGGCGGCTCCCCCATCGCGGGGGCCTTCTCCAAGCCGGGGCTTCCGGTGGAATACCTCGAGGTGCCGTCGCCGTCGATGGGGCGGAACATCAAGGTCCAGTTCCAGGGCGGCGGATCGCACGCCGTGTACCTGCTCGACGGCCTGCGCGCGCAGGACGATTACAACGGCTGGGACATCAACACCCCCGCCTTCGAGGAGTTCTACCAGTCCGGCCTGTCGGTGATCATGCCCGTCGGCGGCCAGTCCAGCTTCTACAGCAACTGGTACCAGCCGTCCTCGGGTAACGGACAGAACTACACCTACAAGTGGGAGACGTTCCTGACCCAGGAAATGCCGCTGTGGATGCAGGCCAACAAGCAGGTTTCCCCCTCCGGCAACGCCGCGGTGGGGCTCTCGATGTCGGGCGGCTCCGCACTGATCCTGGCGGCCTACTACCCGCAGCAGTTCCCGTACGCCGCCGCGCTCTCGGGCTTCCTCAACCCCTCCGAGGGCTGGTGGCCCACCCTGATCGGCCTGGCGATGAACGATGCGGGCGGGTACAACGCCAACAGCATGTGGGGTCCGTCCAGCGACCCGGCGTGGAAGCGAAACGACCCGATGGTCCAGATTCCGCGGCTGGTCGCCAACAACACCCGCATCTGGGTCTACTGCGGTAACGGCACGCCCAGCGACCTCGGCGGCGACAACATGCCGGCGAAATTCCTGGAGGGCATGACGCTGCGCACCAACGAGCAATTCCAGAACAATTACGTGGCCGCGGGCGGACGCAACGGTGTGTTCAACTTCCCGGCCAACGGGACGCACTCGTGGCCCTACTGGAACCAGCAGTTGCTCGCGATGAAGCCCGACATGCTGCAAACCCTCAACACGGTCAACGCCGCACCGGTTAGCCCACCCGCGGCTACCCAGCCCGCGACCTGAGCCCGCAAGCCGGCATCGGCAGTAGCGCACCGGTCAGCGCTACTGCCGATGCTGTTTTTCACGCCTCGTTGAGCAGGGCCCGGCGGTCGGAGTGGAAGTACGTGTAGCCGGTGGTGCATGCGCACACGACGGTGGCCACCACCAGCATCCATGTCCCGTTGACCAGCGTGCTGATGAACCCGCCCACCGTTGCGCCCGCCGCGAAGCCGGCGAACAGCAGGAAGTAGCCCAGCCAGTCGGCCGCCGAGCCGCCGGCGATGTGGCGTTCGATCCCCTGGCCCATCTTCACCAGCGTGCCGGTCACATAGCTCAGCGGGACCGACACCTCGCCGTCCTTGACGAACGACGTGTTTAAGGCGCCAATCCCGAAGGCCACCAGCATGATTGGCGCGAAGTCGAGCAGATTCTCTTCCCAGCCCTCGTCGATGACGTCGGCGACGGTGGCGGCCGCCAGGCTGAACGTCGTCAGCACCGTCGGGCCGTGCGGGTGCGCCACCCAGAAATGCCGCCGGCAGACCGAGGCGACCACCACGCCCGCGACGAAGCAAACGATCAACACCCCAGCCGTCACCGACAGCAGCACGTCGCCGCGGAAATACCCGAGCACCGCGCGCTGGGCGTTGCCGGTCATGAACGTCACGAAGTAGCCGGCGGAGTGGGTGAACGCGGTGGCCCCCAGCACGCCCGCGAGCGCCGCCAGCACCCACGACAACCGCGACTCGCTGTTGTTTATCTCACTTGGCACACCGCACATGCTGTCAGACGTCCGCAGCACGCGCAGCGGACGTGAGCTCGGCCCCGATGGCGGCGACCCGCTAGGCGGCGGTGAGACGAGCGATGGAGCGCAACGGAATCGGCAGCCAGCCCGGCCGGTGCCGCGCCTCGTAGCCGGCCTCATAGACGGCCTTGTCAAGCTCGTAGGCGGCCAGCAAGTGCGCGGAATCACGCGGGTCGATCCCGGAGGCGGCCGCGTAGCCGTCGCAGAACGCGGTGCGGTTGCGCTCCACCCACTCGCGGGCGCGGGCCGCCAACTGCTTGTCGTCCGCCTGGTCGACCAGCGGGCCGTACGCGGCGTATTCGAACGACCGCAGCACGCCGGCCACGTCGCGCAACGGCGAATCGGGAGCGCGGCGCTCCTCGAGGGGCTGTCCCGGTTCGCCCTCGAAATCGATCAGCAGCCAGCGCTCCGGCGTGCGCAGCACCTGGCCCAGATGAAGATCGCCGTGGACGCGCTGCACGGTGATAGTGTCGGCGACCAACTTTCCGAAGCGCTCTTCGATCGTCGCCGCGTGCTCCTTGAGCTCGGGAACCAGGGCCACGGTCGACGACAGCCGCGCCAGCACGTTGTCCACCGGGAATGCGGCCTGGGAGGTTCCGAGGGTCTCCGCCAAGGTCGCGTGCACCGAGGCCACGGCCTCGCCGAGGCGGTAGGACTCACCGGCGAAGTCGCCGCCGACCTCGTACGCGTACAGGTCGCCTTCGGCGAACAGGTCACGCACGCTAGCCGTGGCCATCGCCCAGCCTTCTGCGGCATTGGCGGCGAACTCGGTCACCATGCCCAACGGCCACGCCGCGTCGGCACTACCGTCGGAACCCGTCATCTCGTAGGTCCCCAGCAGCCGCGCCACGTGCGGGTTGCCGGCCCGGCCCAGCACCCGGTTCAGTTCGATGTCGGGGTTGATGCCGCTGCTTACCCGGCGGAACACCTTGAAGATGGCGTCCCGGTCGAAGATGACGCTGGTGTTGGACTGCTCGGCGTCGGACACGTGCGCCATCGCCTCCAGCGGAAGCTCCGCGTCCGGCTCCTTGGCGAATTTCACCTCGACACCCGACGCGCTGCGTGTGGCGGACGAGTCGATCAAGGAGAGCAGAAACTGCGGCGCATCGGCGTCATACATCGCGTCGAAGCCCGTCCGGTCGTCGACCGAACCGATGGTGGCGACGCTGCTGTACTCGGAGAACAGAGCGGCATCCCACCGGACGATCACCTGGTAGCGGTGCCGGGAGCCGTCAGCGTAGTCGGCGTCGACGAGCACCAGGTCAAGATCGTCGTCGAGCGGGACGACCACGCTCGCCTCGGCACTGGACAGTTCACGGTTGCGTCCGGCGTACCAACGTTGCTGCGGAAGCCAGTCCGACCAGGGCAGCCTGGCCGGTTGGGTCGTTGTCATGTGTCCTCCTCGCATCCGGTCAGCTGGAACCAGTAGAACCCGTGTCCGGGCAGTGTGAGCAGATAGGGCAGGTGTCCGATGCGCGGGAACTCCACCTGCCCGGTCAGCTCGACCGGCGTGCAACCGCTCCAATGCTGCAGATTCAGTTCAATCGGTTGGGGAAAACGCGACAGGTTGTTGACGCACAGCACGGTGTGATCGCCGTCGGATGATTGCCGCACGAATGCCAGTACCGACGGGTTCGAGCCGCCCAACTCTTCGAAAGTCCCGATCGCGAAGGCCTCGTGCCGGCGCCGCACGGCCAGCATCGTCCTGGTGAAGTTGAGCAGCGAGGTGGAGGTGTCACGTTGTGCCTCCACGTTGACCGCTTGATAGCCATAGACGGAGTCCTGGCTGGGCGGCAGGTAGAGCCGGCCCGGGTTGGCCTTGGAAAAGCCCGCGTTGCGGTCCGGTGTCCACTGCATCGGGGTGCGCACCCCGTCGCGGTCACCCAGCCAGATCACGTCGCCCATGCCGATCTCGTCGCCGTAATACAGGACCGGCGAACCGGGCAGCGACAGCAGCAGCGCGGTGAACAGCTCGATCTGGTTGCGGTCGTTGTCCAGTAGCGGCGCCAGCCGGCGGCGGATGCCGACGTTGGCCTTCATCCGCGGATCCTTCGCGTACTCGGAGTACATGTAGTCGCGCTCTTCGTCGGTGACCATTTCCAGCGTCAACTCGTCGTGGTTACGCAGAAAGATCCCCCACTGCGCCATGTCCGGGATCTCGGGCGTCTGGGCCAGGATCTCCGATATCGGAAAACGTGATTCCCGGCGCACCGCCATGAAGATGCGCGGCATCAGCGGGAAGTGAAACGCCATGTGGCATTCGTCGCCGCCGGTGGTCGCCTCGCCGAAGTACTCGACGACGTCGGCCGGCCACTGGTTGGCCTCGGCCAGCAGCACCCGGCCGGGGAATTCGTCGTCGATGACCTTGCGTACGCGCTTGAGGAAGGCGTGCGTCTCGGGCAGGTTCTCGCAGTTGGTTCCCTCCCGCTCGAACAGGTAGGGCACCGCGTCCAGCCGGAAACCGTCGATGCCCAGCTCGAGCCAGAAGCGGAGCACGTCGATCATGGCTTCCTGCACGGCCGGGTTGTCATAGTTCAGGTCGGGCTGATGGGAGAAGAACCGGTGCCAGTAGAACTGCTTGCGCACCGGGTCGAAGGTCCAGTTCGATTCCTCGGTGTCGATGAAGATGATCCGGGCGTCGGTGTACTTCTCGCTGGTGTCGCTCCACACGTAGAAGTCGCCGTACGGGCCGTCGGGGTCATGCCGCGACTCCTGAAACCAGGGGTGTGAATCCGATGTGTGGTTCATCACCAGGTCGGTGATGACCCGGATGCCCCGCTCGTGCGCGGCGTTGAGCAAGGCGACGAAATCCTCGACCGTGCCGAACTCGGGCAGCACCTTGTAGAAGTCCCGGATGTCGTACCCGCCATCGCGCAGGGGCGAGTCGTAAAACGGCGGCAGCCATATGCAGTCGATGCCCAGCCATTGCAAATAGTCGAGGCGCCCCAACAGCCCACGCAGGTCGCCGGCGCCGTCGGCGTTGGCGTCGAAAAATGCCCGAACCAGCACCTCGTAGAACACCGCATGCTTGAACCACGTCGGGTCGGTGGGCAGCGCGGCGGCGTTGTTGAAGTCCTCGGCGTCGGGGTGCTCGACGACCCCGTCCTGGACGTGACTGCCGCCCTCGGGATGGTGCTCGACAGCTTCTCTTGCGTCGTTCATCAAATCCACGATGCCACGGGTACCCTGGGCGCGACTTTCGGAATCACGCCCCCGCGCTTACGCCGAAACACGCCCGGCAGCAAACGAATTGGCCACCAATCGAGTCTCGCCGGCGCGGATATCAGGCCGGCGGTCCCTCCGCCAGTGTGATGTTCGCGGTGCGCTCGCCGCCCTCGTTGGACCGGTAATGCACCGCGATGGTGTCTCCCGGGTGATGCGGGACGAGCACCTCGGTCATGGAGGTCGCCCCGTCGATGGCGACGTTGTCGACGCCGGTGATCACGTCGCCGGGCGCGATGCCGGCCGCCCCGGCGGGACCGGTGCTGACCACCCGTTGCACCCGCGCGCCGTTGCCGTTGGTGTCCGCCACACCCAGGCCGAGGAAGCCGGTGGGACCGATGTGCACCGTGTTCGACCCGGCGCCGGACCGGATCTGCCCGGCGACCCCCATCGCGCGTCCGATGGGAATGGCGAAGCCCTGCCCGCCGGACATCTTGTAGCTGTCGGTGGCGGCGGTGTCCACGCCGATCACCTGACCGGCGTTGTTCACCATCGGCCCGCCGGAGTCACCCGGCTTGATCGGGGCGTCCGCCTGAATCAGGCCGCCCAGGCTCTCTTGCGCGCCGGTCAGCGTGTCGGTTGCCGAGACGCTCTGGTTGAGCGCGACGACCTTGCCGGTCACCGCGTTGGGGGTGCCGCCCTGGCCGCCGACGTTTCCGAGCGCGACGATGGGCTCGCCGACCGTGGCTTCGCCGCCGATCGCGGCCGTGGGCAGGCCGGCCGCCCCGCGGAGCTGCAGCACCGCGATGTCCTGCGTGCGGTCGTAGCCCACCACGTCAACGGCGTAGGTCTGCCCGTTGCCGACGTCGAACGCGCTGATGTCGGTGGCCCCGGAGATCACGTGGTTGTTGGTCAGCACGACGCCGTTGGGATCGATCACGATGCCGGTTCCGGCGCCCACCGCGTTGTTGTAGCCGAATTTGGTGTCGATGTTGACCACCTGCGGCCCGACCTGACCGACCATCGCCGACGGATCCAGCGGCGCCTGGGGACGGTCGGTGAACCGGTCCAGGGCCAGAGTCGAGGGCGACGCCGAGGCCGGCGCGAGGCCTACACCGGATCCCAGGCCGAGGCCCAGTCCGACCACGGTCAGCACGCTGACCGCCCATGACCACCAGGCCGAGCGGTGGTGCGGTTTGCTCATCGGTGTCACCCTCCTGCTTCGCGGTAGCGAACTAACTGTCCCGGCCTCAGGCTCTTGGCGGCACATTTGTGTGTATATAACCGTAATGCAGGTAGCTATGCACGGCATGTGTCAGGTTCTGATCAACCTCATCGGCTCCGGCGCCTGTGGTTGCCGCGTCCTAAGCTGACACGGTGGGCGAATTCAACCCCCAGGCCTGCTTCACCCGATCCCCCGTAGCCCGACTGGCCACGGTCACGCCCGGCGGCCAACCCCACCTGGTGCCGGTGGTCTTCGCGGTCGCCACCGAGCCCCGAGGCGGATCCGACCTGGTGTACACGGCCGTCGACGCGAAACCGAAGGCGACGCGGCGGCTGCGCCGGTTGGCCAACATCGACAGCAACCCCCGAGTCAGCCTGCTCGTCGATCACTACGCCGACGACTGGACCCAGCTGTGGTGGGTGCGCGTCGACGGTGTCGCCACGGTCCACACCGACGGGGCCGCCGTTGATCTGGGATATCACCTGCTGCGCACGAAATACCCTCAGTACCAATCGGTTTCGTTGGACGGCCCGGTCATCGAGGTAGCCGTGCAGCGGTGGTCCAGCTGGCATCACTAACCGGTGGCCGCCGGCGCTTGCGGCGGACGTGGGCACCCGATCTGGCCCGACGGTCTTGTGGTCTACCGAGGTTGGGTGAATGGTAGCTAGATAGGTGCTTGCTAGGTCAGCAACGGTGCGCCCGGGCAACCTGGAGGAAAGTCATGGCCGACAGGACGAATACTTCCCAAGGAGCGGGGACCGTTCCGACCGCCAACGGTCCGGACGAGATTCGCAACGTGGTGCTGGTGGGCCCGTCGGGTGGCGGCAAAACCACACTCGTAGAAGCCCTGTTGGTCGCGGCCGGCGTGTTGACCCGAAGCGGTTCCGTCGCCGACGGCAGCACCGTCTGCGACTACGACGAGGCCGAGATCCGCCAACAGCGGTCCGTGGGCGTCGCCGTGGCGTCGCTGTCGCACGACGGCGTGAAGGTCAACCTGGTCGACACACCCGGGTACGCCGACTTCGTCGGCGAGTTGCGGGCCGGGCTGCGGGCGGCGGATTGCGCGCTGTTCGTGATCGCGGCCAACGAGGGCGTCGATGAGCCCACCAAATCGCTGTGGCGGGAATGCAACCAGGTCGGCATGCCCCGCGCGGTGGTCATCACCAAACTCGACCACACCCGCGCGAATTACTCCGAAGCGCTGGCCGCGGCGCAGAACGCATTCGGCGACAAGGTGTTACCGCTATACCTGCCCACCGGCCTGCCCACCTGCAGCGGCCTGATCGGACTGTTGTCGCAGAAGCGTTACGAGTACGGCGACGGCAAACGGACCGTGCAGCCACCGAATCCCTCCGACGCCGAGCAGATCGAGGAAGCGCGCGGCGCCCTGATCGAAGGAATCATCGAGGAGTCCGAGGACGAGTCGCTGATGGATCGCTATCTCGAGGGCGAGGCCATCGACGAATCCGTGCTGATCGCCGATCTGGAGCGGGCAGTCGCCCGGGGGTCGTTCTTTCCGGTGATCCCGGTCTGCAGCAGCAGCGGCGTCGGCACCCTGGAATTGCTTGAGGTCGCCACCCGCGGGTTTCCGTCTCCGCGGGAACACCCGCTGCCGGAGGTCTTTACGCCCGTGGGTGCGCCACACGCCGCCCTGACATGTGACGTGGACGCGCCGTTGCTCGCGGAGGTGGTGAAGACGACGTCGGACCCCTACGTGGGCAGGGTCAGCCTGGTCCGGGTGTTCTCCGGCACCATCAGGCCCGACACGACGGTTCATGTGTCGGGCCATTTTGCGTCGTTCTTCGGCGCTACCAACGGCAATGGCCATGTGCACCCCGATCACGACGAGGACGAGCGCATCGGGGTGCTGTCCTTCCCGCTGGGCAAGCAGCAGCGCCCGGCCCCGACCGTGGTGGCGGGGGACATCTGCGCGATCGGCAAACTGAGCCGCGCCGAAACGGGTGACACCCTTTCGGACAAGTCGGAACCGTTGGTCTTGAAGCCGTGGACCATGCCCGAGCCCCTGCTGCCGATCGCCATTGCCGCCCACGCCAAGACCGACGAGGACAAGCTCTCGGTGGGACTGGGACGGTTGGCCGCCGAAGACCCGACGTTGCGGATCGAGCAGAACCCCGAAACACACCAGATCGTGCTGTGGTGCATGGGCGAATCCCACGCCGGTGTGGTGCTCGACGCGCTGGCCAATCGGTACGGCGTCACCGTCGACACCGTGGAACTCCGGGTCCCGCTGCGAGAAACGTTCGGCGGCAAGGCCAAAGGCCATGGCCGCCACGTCAAACAGTCCGGCGGGCATGGGCAGTACGCGGTGTGCGACATCGAGGTGGAGCCGCTGCCGGAAGGCGCCGGGTTCGAGTTCGTCGACAAGGTGGTCGGCGGAGCCATTCCGCGACAGTTCATTCCGAGCGTGGAGAAGGGCGTGCGCACCCAGATGGAGAAGGGCGTGCACGCGGGCTACCCGGTGGTCGACATCCGCGTCACCCTGCTCGACGGCAAGGCGCACAGCGTCGACTCGTCGGACTTCGCGTTCCAGATGGCGGGCTCGCTAGCGCTGCGGGAGGCGGCCGCGGCGACCAAGGTGGCGCTGCTCGAGCCCATCGACGAGATCTCGGTGCTGGTACCCGACGACTTCGTCGGGGCGGTCATGGGTGATCTGTCCAGCCGGCGCGGCCGGGTCCTCGGCTCCGACACCGCGGGCAGCGAGCGCACCGTGGTCAAGGCCGAGGTGCCCCAGGTGGAGTTGACGCGCTACGCCATCGACCTGCGGTCCCTGGCGCACGGGGCCGCCTCGTTCACCCGGTCGTTCGCCCGCTACGAACCGATGCCGGAATCCGCGGCCGCGCGGGTGAACACCACCGTCTAGGACCGCAGGCGCCCACCGGAGTCTCACGCCTTGCGGCCGAACTGCTGGGCCACCGCGCGGCGGTCCAGCGAGCCTTTCGCGGTGTGCGGCAACTCGCCGGCCTGCTGGAACTCGGCAGGCACCTCGAAGGGCGCCAACCGGTCACGGCAGAACGCCGTCAGTTCGTCGGCCGTCGGTGCGGCGGAGCCGCGGGCGACGATGACCGCGGCCACGGTCTCGCCGTACAACTTGTCCGGCATGCCGAACACGCCGACCTCGAGCACGTCGGGATGGCTGGCCAGCACACCCTCGACACGTTCCGGCGAGATCTTCTCCCCGCCCCGGTTGATGAGCTCCTTGATCCGGCCGCGGATGACGAGATCACCGGACGGCGACAAGGTTCCCAAATCGCCGGTGTGCAACCAACCCTGGGTGAAGTTGGCAGCGGTGATGGACGGGTCGCCGAGGTAGCCGCGCACCACGGTGGGGCCGTGCAGCCAGACCTCCCCGACGGTCTCCGCGGGCAGCGTATGCCCGTCGGACCCGACGATCCGGATTTCCGGCCCGGTCGACCGGCCGACGAGACCCGGTGTGGCGCCAGGTTTTTCGCTGCCGCCAGCACCGCCGATGGCCGTCGTCGCCACCTGGTGAGTCGACTCGGTCATCCCGAATGCGCACACCACCGGCGCCGAGAACGTGTCGTGCAGTGCCTGAGCCGTTTCGGCGGTCAGCGGCGCGCTGCAACTGCGGATGAATCGCAGGCTCGGCGTGCCGCCCGGGTGCTCGGTTCGGGCGCGTTCCAACAAGATCTGGTGAATCGTCGGGACGGCGGTGTACCAGGTGGCGCCGACGGCCCCGATGTCGTCCCAGAACGTGTGCGCCGAGAATTTGCCGCGCGCGGGCAGCAACACCGCTCCCCCGGACGCCAGGGTGCCCAGCAGCGCGGCGAGCAGACCGTGCCCGTGGTAGAGCGGCATCACCGCCACCGTCGCATCGCGCGGGCCCAGCCCGTACCCGGCGATGATCGCGGCCACCGAGCTGGCCATGTTGTGGCGCGTCCAGGGGACCATCTTGGGCACACCGGTGGTTCCGCCGGTGAACATGATCATGGCGTCGTCGTCGCGCAGCCCCTCCGGTGTCGACACATCGGTGCGGGGTGCCGCAGTCAGATTCAGGCTGACCGCCGGGGCGGTCCCGCCAGACCGTAGGGTCACCGCGATCGGCCACCGCGGCGGGCCGCCCGGCGCGGTCGCGTCGCTGTCCGCGTCGCCGGATTGGTCGACGAGCACCGCCCGAGCCCCCACCGCCTCGCTGCGGGCATACTGCTCGGCGATCGGCAAAGCCGGATCCAGCGGAACCGCAACGAGATCCGCTCGCGACGCCGCCAGCAGCCCGACGACGAATTCGGCATTGCTGCCGGCGCGCAGCGCGACCCGGTCGCCCGGCAGCAGGCCTCCGGCCTTCAGCCGTGCGGCCAGATCGTCGACCAATACGATCACCTCGCGGTAGCTGACCGGTATGCGCTCGGCGGTGACGACCAGCGCCCGTGCCTCCGGCGACCGGCGAGCCGCCGCCTCGACCAGATCGGCGATGCGCGGGCTCTCGGATTCCGTCGACCCCGCGCCGCTGTCGATCGCGTCAGACCTCATCTCCGCACTCCTTCCCCTTCTGCTGCCGATGCCACCCTGCCGGGCGGCCATCTCGTCCGTCCAATATCGATTCGCTCACGATCGATAACCGCCGACTATCGATCCGCGGTAGCGTCGACCTGAACAGGGACGATAGACAAAGTCAATCGTCGGATAGCGGCTCCGTCTTGGACATGTGGTCGACGCTGGGGCCACAGTGATGGCCAAGGCAGTACCGCATGCATCCCGAGGAGTCGCCACATGTCCACCGCTTCGGCATCTCCTAACCCGACACGCCTGATCGACGGCTTCCATCTCGTGGTGGACGCCCTCAAGGCCAACGACGTCGGCACCATCTACGGGATCGTCGGCATCCCTGTCACCGACCTCGCCCGCGTCGCGCAGGCGTCGGGGATCCGCTACATCGGTTTCCGGCAGGAGACCTCGGCCGGCAACGCCGCGGCCGCCGCCGGATTCCTCACCCGCCGGCCCGGCGTGTGCCTCACCACGTCGGGACCCGGCTTCCTCAACGGCCTACCCGCGCTGGCGAACGCCACGACGAATTGCTTTCCGATGATCCAGATCTCCGGATCCAGCAATCGCGCCCTGGTAGACCTGCAGCGCGGCGATTACCAGGACCTCGACCAGCTCACCGCGGCCAAGCCGTTCGCGAAGGCGACATATCGGATCAGCCGGATCGAGGACATCGGGCGCGGCGTCGCGCGCGCCATTCGCACCGCGGTCTCCGGACGGCCCGGCGGCGTCTACCTGGACATCCCCGGTGAGGTACTGGGTCGGGTCATGGACGCCGTCGCCGCGGCGGACACGATCTGGCGGGTCATCGACCCCGCGCCCCGGCAGCTGCCGGCACCGGACGCGGTCGATCGTGCGCTGGGCGTGCTGGCCCACGCCGAGCGGCCGCTGATCGTGCTCGGCAAGGGCGCGGCGTATGCCCAGGCCGACAACGTGATTCGGAAATTTGTCGAGTCCACCGGCATTCCGTTCCTGCCGATGTCGATGGCCAAGGGCCTGCTGCCGGATTCCCACCCGCAGTCCGCGGCGGCTGCCCGCTCACTGGCGATCGCCCGCGCCGACGCGGTGCTGCTGGTCGGCGCGCGGCTGAATTGGCTTCTGGGCCACGGCGAGTCACCCCAATGGCGCCCCGACGCCAAATTCGTGCAGGTGGACATCGCCGCGTCCGAGTTCGACAGCAACCAACCGATCGCGGCACCGCTGGCCGGCGACATCGGCTCGGTGATGTCCGCGCTGTGTGACGGTGTAGCCGCCCGGCCGATCACCGCGCCGCCGGAGTGGGCCGGCGAACTGGCTGAGCGCACGGCACGCAACGACGCCAAGATGAGCGCTCGGCTGGCCGAAGATCCGCACCCCATGCGTTTTTACAACGCCCTCGGCGCGATTCGCGCTGTGCTGCACGATAACCGCGATGTGTACGTCGTCAACGAAGGGGCTAACGCGCTCGACTTGGCGCGCAATATCATCGACATGGAGCTGCCGCGACACCGGCTCGACACCGGAACCTGGGGTGTGATGGGCATCGGGATGGGCTATGCCATCGCCGCCGCCGTCGAGACCGGCAGGCCGGTGGTCGCGATCGAGGGTGACAGCGCATTCGGCTTCAGCGGCATGGAGATCGAGACCATCTGCCGCTACCGGCTGCCGGTCACCGTCGTGATCCTCAACAACGGCGGCGTCTACCGCGGCGACGAGGCCACACCCGGCACCGCCGCGACGGCATCGGATCCGGCACCGACAGTATTGAATGCCCGGGCGCGCCACGAGCTGCTCGCGGAAGCGTTCGGCGGCAAGGGATATCATGTCACCACTCCATCGGAGCTGCGCGCTGCGCTGACCGAGGCGATCGGCTCTGGGGCACCGTCGGTCATCGACTGTGAACTCGACCCGGCGGCGGGCGTGGAAAGCGGGCATCTGTCGAACCTGAACCCGGCCAGCGCGGCCACCCCGGCGCCGGCCGCGGTCAGCGCCGGCGCGTGATCCCCAACAGCTGCGCTTCGAAGAACTCGTCGAGCGCCAGCTGTCCGGCGGACGCGGCCAGCGCGCGGGCGATCGGCGATCCGGGCCCGGCCGAGTTGGTGGCCAGGGCGACATCGGCTTTGAGCACCGGATCGACCATCTCCACCGCCCGGATGTCGGGCCCCAACGGCGACGTCCACAGCCACGTGTGCGGCACGATGGACGCCCAGTTACCCGCGGACGCCTGCGCGAACAGGGACGCGACGGAATCGGTTTCGACCTGCGGACTGACGGTGATGGAATGATCGGCGAAGGCTTTGTCGATGATCTGTCGGTCGCGCATGTCGGGGGTGAGCAACGCCAGCGGCAGCTGCGCCGCCTCGGCCCAGGTGATCGTCGCCGCACCGGATCCCACCATGTCCGTCGGCGCCAGCAGCACGTAGCGCTCCTTATACAGCGGAACCAAGTTCACCTCGTGCGCCTCGCCGGGCCCGGCATGCACGATGGCGGCATCGAGCTCGAATTCGCGCAGGCGCCGGAACAGTTCGGTGGCCGCGAGCCGAGAGAGGATGTGCACCTTCACCAACGGGTGCGCAGAGCAGAACGCAGACAGCACCAGGGACGCCGTCGTGGATGCGGTGGGAACGGTACCCAGCCGCAACGTCCCGGTGATGCCTGAGCGCACGGCGTCCACTTCGGACTTGAACGCATCGTGCTCGGCGAGAATCCGCCTCGCCCACACCACCAACCGCTCGCCCTCGGGCGTGAGGCCCTCGAAGCTGTGCCCGCGGTTGATCAGCGTGACATTCAGCTCCCGTTCCAGCTTCGCGATTGCGGCCGACAACGCCGGTTGGGATACGAAGCACTTTTCGGCCGCCCGGGCGAAGTGCCGCTCGGAAGCGACCGCAACGAAGTACTCCAGTTGACGGAAGAGCACCCGCACTCCTCGTGTTCGGGCTCGGTCTTGGGCACCGATCTCGCTGAGGCTAGCGCGTCGCCCGCGGGCGGACCAAGCCAGGTTTAGTCACGACCGTGGCGGCTATTCCTATGTATTCGGCCGTGCGGGCCGGCCGAACACGATGACCGCGAAAATCGCGCTATCGCTGCCACTTTCACGCAACTGCGGCACGGACTCGGGATATGGTCGCGGATGGCGGACCACGCGGCGGTACCCATTCGCCTCAATTCCAACACGGTTGAACTCAATCAGTGATCGAATCGTTACCGTGGTGGCCGGGCCAACCTGTCATTGTTTGCTGAAACGGGTGATCAGTGGGTAACCAGTAGAATATCGGTGTGTTGGTCGCACCATCTCGAAGGGTGGACGCTATGCGTCGGGGTGTTCGTTATTTATTTGTTATGGTCGCGATCACGGCCGTGGGCCTGGTGGCACCGGTCGCTCGTAGCACCGCCGCCGTGCCCCTGCCGCAACCCACGCCCGAAGTCGACTCGATTTTGCCCGCCAACGGCGCCGTGGTAGGCGTCGCCCATCCGGTGGTGGTGACGTTCACCGCCCCGGTGGCCGATCGGGCCGCCGCAGAGCGGTCGATCCACGTTACGTCGCCCAGCGGCACCCCCGGACACTTCCAGTGGGTCCAGAACAACGTCGTGCAATGGGTGCCGAACCAGTACTGGCCCGCCCACACCCACGTGTCGGTCGGCATCCAGGCCCTGACGACGGGCTTCGACACCGGTGATGCGCTTCTCGGGGTTGCCAGTATCTCCAAACACACCTTCACCGTCAGCAGGGACGGAGAGGTGCTGCGCACCATGCCCGCGTCGATGGGCAAGCCCAGCCGGCCCACCCCGATCGGCAGCTTCACAGCACTGGAAAAGCAGCGGACCGTGGTGATGGACTCGCGGACCATCGGCATCCCGCTCAGCTCCCCGGAGGGATACAAGATCACCGCCTCATACGCCGTTCGCGTCACCTGGAGCGGCGTCTACGTGCACTCCGCCCCGTGGTCGGTCGATTCCCAGGGCAACTCCAACGTCAGCCACGGCTGCATCAACCTCAGCCCCGACAACGCCGCCTGGTACTTCAACGAGGTGAATGTCGGCGATCCCATTCAGGTCGTGGCCTAAGCAACACCCGCCCCCGGCGCTCTCCAGCCTTAACGTCGCGCCTCCGTCGCGGTGTGATAACCGTCACGTCCGTCGAACGGAAGCCTGACCCGCGAGGGTTCGTTCAGGTAGAACGACAGATCGCAACGAGAGGCCGGCCATGACCGATGACGCGAAGCGCACGAAAGTTAGCTCTAAAAGCCCGATCAGCGCAACGCGGCAACAGGTGACCCAACGCATTCGCGAGTTGAACGCCCACGACGGCGAGTTCCGTGCCGGCACGCCCGATCCCGGCCTGCAGCGCGCGGCACGCCAACCCGGCCTTCGACTCCCGCACATCCTGGAAATCTTTGCCGAGGGCTACGCCGATCGCCCAGCACTGGGCTGGCGCGCCCGCTCTTTGAGCACCGACCCCGCCACCGGCCGCACCAGCGCGCCGCTGCTGACCCGCTTCGACACCATGACCTATCGCGAACTGTGGGCCAATGTCCGCGCCATCGCTGGCGCCTGGCGACACGACGTCACCAATCCCGTTGCGCCCGGCGACTTCGTCGCCACCGTCGGTTTCTCGAGCGCCGAGTACCTCACCATCGATCTGGTGTGCGCCTACCTCGGGCTGGTGGCCGTGCCACTGCAGCACAACACGACGGTGTCACGGCTGACGCCGATCGTCGAGGAGGTCGAGCCATCGATTTTGGCGGCCGGCGTGGAGTATCTCGACCTCGCCGTCGAAGCGGCGCTGGGTAGCTCGTCGTTGCGGCGTTTGGTGGTTTTCGACTACCAGCCCGAGGTCGACGATCAGCGCGAGGCCGTCGAACGCGCGCAGGCGAAGCTGTCGAGTGCCGGCATCACGGTGACCATCGAGACCCTCGATGAGGTGATCGAACGCGGGCGAACCCTGCCGCCGGAGCCGATGTTCACCGGCGACACTGACGAGCGGCTGGCCATGATCATGTACACGTCGGGCAGCACCGGATTGCCCAAGGGCGCGATGTACACCGAGCGGATGTTGTGCAAGCTGTGGACCACCGAACTGATGCCCGACTTCGCGGACACTCCGGTGATCAACGTGAATTTCATGCCGCTGAATCATCTGGGTGGCCGGATACCGCTGTCGACGGCGTTCCAGGCGGGCGGAACCAGTTATTTCGTCCCGGAAAGCGACTTGTCGACCCTGTTCGAAGACTGGAACCTGGTGCGGCCCACCGAATTGGGGCTGGTGCCGCGGGTAGCGGAGATGCTGTACCAGCGGTACCAAAGTGCGGTCGATCGACTCGAAGTTTCGGGTGCGGATACCGCCGCCGCCGAGGCGCAGGCACAAGCCGAGCTGCGCGAGCGGGTCCTCGGTGGACGCATCGTGACGGCCTTCTGTGGCACGGCACCACTGGCGGCGGAGATGCGAACGTTCATCGAAACCTGTTTGGACGTGCACGTTCTGGACGGGTACGGCCTGACCGAGGTCGGCATGGTGACCAAGGACGGCCGGATCACCCAGCCCCCGGTGCTGGACTACAGGCTTCTCGATGTTCCCGAGTTGGGTTATTTCCTCACCGACAAGCCTTATCCGCGAGGCGAATTGCTGGTGAAGTCGCTGACCGCCACACCCGGATACTTCAAGCGACCCGACGTCACCGCCAAGGCGTTCGATCCCGACGGCTACTACCGCACCGGTGACGTGATGGCCGAGCTGGAGCCGGGCCGGTTCGCCTATGTCGACCGTCGCAACAACGTCCTGAAGCTGGCCCAGGGTGAGTTCGTCGCCGTGGCGCGCCTGGAGGCGGTGTTCTCCAGTGCGGCCCTCGTGCGCCAGATCTTCGTCTACGGCAACAGCGAACGCCCCTATCTGTTGGCGGTTGTCGTCCCGACCGACGATGCCGCGGCGAAGTACGCCGGCGACGCCGCCGGACTGAAGGCCGCGCTCAGCGCATCCCTGCGCCAGTCAGCCAAACTCGCCGACCTGCAGTCCTACGAGGCGCCCGTCGACTTTCTGGTCGAGACCGAGCCGTTCAGCGAGGACAACGGCCTGCTCTCCGGGGTGGGCAAGCTGCTGCGGCCAAAACTCAAGGAACACTACGGCGCTCGGCTCGAACAGCTATACACGGAGCTGGCCGAAAACCGGGTCACCGAGTTGCGCGCCCTGCGCGAGGGCGCGGCCGACCACCCGGTGATCTTCACCCTCACCCGCGCCGCCGAGGCGCTGCTGGGCCTGGCCGGCGGTCCGCCCGGGCCGAACGCCCTGTTCATCGAGCTCGGCGGCGATTCCCTGTCGGCGCTGACCTTTTCCAACTTGCTGCACGACATCTTCGGCGTCGACGTGCCGGTGGGAATGATCACCGGCCCGGCAACCGATCTGGGTCAGCTCGCGGAATACATCGAGTCCGAGCGCGAGTCCGGGTCGCGACGACCCACCTTCGCAACGGTGCACGGACGCGGGGCAACGCAGGTCCGCGCGGCGGATCTCACATTGGACAAGTTCATCGATGCGGCCACCCTGGCCGCGGCCCCCGCGCTGCCGCGCGCGACCGGCGTACCGCAAACCGTGCTGCTCACCGGCGCCAACGGCTACCTCGGACGTTTCCTGGTTCTGGAGTGGCTGGAAAGGCTCGCCGAGACCGGCGGGAAACTCATCTCCATCATCCGCGCCGCCGATGTCGAGGGCGCCGCCAAACGACTGGAGGCGGTGTTCGACAGCGGGGATCCGCAACTGCTGGAGCGGTTCCACACGCTGGCCGCCGACCACCTCGAGGTCATCGTCGGCGATATCGGCGAGCCGAATCTTGGTTTGGCACAAGCGACCTGGGAACGCTTCGCACGGGATGTGGATCTGATCGTGCACCCCGCCGCACTTGTCAACCACGTGTTGCCCTACGACCAACTCTTCGGCCCCAATGTCGTGGGGACCGCCGAGCTGATTCGCCTGGCGGTGACGACACGGATCAAACCCGTCACGTATATGTCGACCGTAGCGGTGGCCCTGTCGGTCGATCCCGCCGCGTTCGCCGAGGACGGCGACATCCGCAGCGTCAGCGCGTTACGGCCGGTCGATGACAGCTATGCGAACGGGTACGCGACCAGCAAGTGGGCCGGTGAGGTGTTGCTGCGCGAGGCGCACGACCTGTGCGGATTGCCGGTCGCGGTGTTCCGGTCCGACATGATCCTGGCGCACAGCCGGTACGCCGGGCAGCTGAACGTTCCAGATGCGTTCACCCGCTTGATATTCAGCCTGCTGACCACCGGGATCGCACCGGCATCCTTCTATCAGACCGATCCGCAGGGAAACCGGTCGGTGGCCCACTACGACGGCCTACCCGCCGACTTCGTGGCCGAAGCGGTGACCACCCTCGGTGAGCAGATCGCCACGGCCGCTGGAGATTCCGCAGCTTACCGCTCCTTCGACGTGATGAACCCGCACGACGACGGAATCTCGCTGGATGTGTTCGTCGACTGGTTGATCGCCGCTGGGCACGGCATCCGGCGCATCGACGACTACGACGAATGGCTGAGCCGGTTCACCACGGCCCTTCGTGCCCTGCCGGACAAGCAGCGTCAGCATTCGGTGTTGCCGCTGCTGGACGCCTACCGGAAACCCGAGACACCGTTGCGCGGCGCGCCCGCCCCCACCGAGGTCTTCCGTGGCGCGGTGCAGGCCGCGAAAATCGGCGCAGAAGCCGATATTCCGCATCTGTCGGCGGCCTTGATCGACAAGTACGTCACGGATCTTCGCTTGCTGGGCTTGGTGTAATCACGAGGAGCTAACCGGGCAGCCCGTTCTTGATCGCGGCATCCTGCTTGCGACCGACGTCGAGGGCGAAGGCCGGATCGATCGGGTCGTTGGGCGCGCTGTCGAATTCCAGGG
Organism: Mycobacterium mantenii; assembly: GCF_010731775.1. Taxonomy (NCBI): domain Bacteria; kingdom Bacillati; phylum Actinomycetota; class Actinomycetes; order Mycobacteriales; family Mycobacteriaceae; genus Mycobacterium; species Mycobacterium mantenii. The sequence goes on from NZ_AP022590.1 coordinate 4,180,387, forward strand.
TGACCAGTGCCTTACCCTCGGTGAAGACCAGGACCGTCATCGCTTGGGAGTTGTCCGGTGAGGTACCCGAGATCATCGTCCCGTTGGCGCCGACGGCAAGCGGTTGCCAGCTCCCACTCACCTTGCCGTTGTAACTGCGTTGGGTGGTGGCCAATTCGGCCGCAGCCGACGATGGATCCGCCGCGACCACGATGGTGTCCCACAGCCGACGGCTGCTGTCGGTGTTGGCGAACAGCTGGGCGACCCCCGGCGCGTTGTTGGGATTGAGCATCGGCGACTGCGGCGCCGTGAGGCCGCCCCCGACGTCGTTCGGCTTGATCAACAAGAAGCCGTAGTCCGAGGGCTGGCCCGACGGCGGCCCAGTGACCACGCTCGAACTGGTCGAAGCGGCGGTGCTCGACGCCGTCGCCGATGACGGCGAGGCTTTGTCGGCGCTGCCGCATCCGGCGCTCGCGGCGCCGACCACGACGACGACAACGGCCCAGCCGGCCATGCCGATCCGATCAACCTCCACGCACTTTCCTTCCACATGTCATCGGTATCCGGCTCGCACCGCGGCTCCCGACGCCGCCGGCGAAATGCTGGTGTGAACCAGGCGTGCTACGAACATATGCCCACCGCGCCCCCGGTGGGTAGCGCTTTGACGTGCCTATGCTGGCGTGGGTGACAGCATCCTCGCGCGGAACGGAATCGGTATGACGGCTGCGGCGGCGCGCGCGGTACGGTTCGACCGGTACGGGGGACCCGAGGTCCTGTACGTGGCCGACATCGAGATGCCCTCCCCCGGGCCGGATGAGGTGGTCGTCGAAGTGCGCGCCGCCGGGATAAACCCCGGCGAGGCCGGCATCCGGGTGGGGGCAATGCACGAAATGTTCCCGGCCACCTTTCCCTCCGGTGAAGGCAGTGATCTGGCCGGCGTCGTCACCGCCGTCGCCCCCGGGGTCACCGAGTTCTCGGTCGGCGATGAAGTCCTGGGGTTCAGCCTGCGCCGGTCCAGCCACGCCACCCACACCGCGGTTCCGGTCGACCAATTGATCCGCAAGCCCGCCCAACTCGGTTGGGAGGCAGCGGGTTCACTCTATGTCGCCGGTGTGACTGCCTACGCGGCCGTCCGCGCGGTGGCGCCTCAACCGGGTGAGACGATTGCCGTGTCGGCCGCCGCGGGCGGGGTGGGCAGCCTGGTCGTGCAGCTTCTGGTATTACGCAAGGCGCGGGTGCTCGGCATCGCGGGGCCGGGTAACGCCGACTGGCTGCGCGCGCACGGCGTTGTCCCGATCGCCTACGGTGACGGGCTCGCCGAGCGGTTGCGTGAGGCGGCGCCGGACGGAATCGACGCGTTCATCGACCTGTTCGGCCCGGACTACGTCCAGCTCGCCGTCGATCTCGGCGTGGCGCCCCAGCGGATCGACACCATCATCTCCTTCCAGAAGGCGGGCGAGGTCGGCGCCAAGACCGAAGGCAGCATGGATGCCTCGACACCCCAGGTGCTCGCCGAGATGGCCGACCTGATCGCGTCCGGCGCCATCGACTTCGACATCGCCGCGACCTACCCGCTGGACCGGGTCGCCGACGCGTATGCCGAGCTCGAGCAGCGGCACACCCACGGGAAAATCGTTCTGCTGCCGACCAACTCACAATGAGGTGGCCGGCCCGACCACACCGGCTTGGACGATTTTGATGATGACGAAAGCGACCGCCACCACCAGGTACCCCCGCAGCGTGAATAGCCCCGCCCGGCGCATCGGCGACATCGTCGGCCGATCGAGCATCGCGAGGTGGGGGGTCTGCCAGCCGGCCCGGTCCTGGCGACGGATGGCCCGCCGCTCGGCACGCGTCAGCGACGAGGCGCCGTCGAGTTCGTCGACCTCCTCCGGGTCCAGGCCGAGCGTGCGCACGATGGCGTTGGCGTCGGACAGGTTGCGGCATCGCCGGCCGGCGATGATCATTATCGTGCCGCCGACGATGCCTAGCACCGCTCCGCCGGCAAGGCCCTCCTCGAGAGTGGCGGTGGACAGGTCCGGGAAGAACGTGGCGGCCGTCAAAGCCAGCGACAGCAGCACCAGACACCACACGATGGTCCACGCAATGATGTTCTGCCGCACGGTGTTCACCCACGGGCCCAGCACCGCCCGGTCGTTGCACAGCAGCACCAGAAACACGGTGGCCGAGGGAAGCAGGACACCGGCGAGCGCCTGGACGCCCTGGGTCACCAGGCCCAGGATGTGGTCGGGGCTGAAGGAGACCGCCGCCGAAACGCCGAGCAGTATCGCGTAGCCGCCGTAGAACAGCGGGGCCTCGCTGATCTTCCAATGCAACGAGTGCCGCTTGCCCATGGCGTCACCGACCGCATAGGTGGTCGCCAGGCCGACGGCGTTGGCGCCGATCAGTGACGCGTCCAGCAGGATGATCGCGAACAACACACCCACCGTGCCGCCCAGGTGCCTCGACAATCCCGAAGCGACCGCGCCCGCATCGGTGAAGTGACCCGCATCGGCGGTGCCGGTCAATCCGAACGCCGCGACGACCATCAGCGCCGTCGCGCCGACCATGACCACGACGATTCCGATGGCCAAATCCGCTCTCCCATAGGGAATCCAGCGGGCGGTGATGCGCTTGTCCACCACGTTGGACTGCTGGAAGAACAGCTGCCACGGGGCGACCGTGGTGCCCACGATCGCGACCACCAGCAGCAGCACCGTCGAGTTGAGCCCACCCGGGAACTGCGGTATCAGGCCGGCCACGGTCGCTTTCGGGGTCGGGTGCACCAGCCAAACCATCGGGAAGATCAGCACGTTGACCGCGATCAGCAGGAACATCAACCGCTCCCAGCGGCGGAACGACCCGCCGGCCACCACCGCGAACAGCAGCACGGCCGCGGCCGGCACGGCGACGATCCTCGGGCAACCTAGGTACCCGAGAGCCAATGAGACACCGATGAATTCGGTCACGATCGTCAAGGCGTTCAGGACCAACAGATCACCCACGCTGAAGGCGCCCCAGAACTTGCCGAACCGCTCGAATATCAAGCGCGCGTGCCCAACCCGGGCCACGGCACCGAGCCGCAGCACCATTTCCTGGTTCACGTACAGCACCGGAATCAGCAGTGCCAGCGTCCACAACAGGCCCATGCCGTAGTTCTGGCCGGCCTGCGCATAGGTCGCGACGCCACCGGCGTCGTTGTCGCCCACCATGACGATCAGTCCGGGACCGGTGATGACGGCCAGTGTGCGCAGGCGGCGCCAACGCCCGCTGAACGCCCCGTAGGTGCCGTCTCCATCGCGCCGGATGCGCCCGAACGCGCCGACGATGTCGCCAACGTGTCCGGAATCCAGCACCGTCCAGCTCTGCGTCTCGCCGGGTACGCCTTCCGGCGCGGCAGCGGTCCGGCCGAACCCCGAGCCGCGGCGGCCGCCGGTGTGGATCGAAGTCATCGAATCCTCGCTATCTCGAAGGGTTCTCACCTCGCGGTGAGGCAGTCGTGGTTGCGGCACTCAACGCGCCCGCGGCGACGGGCGGCACTGGGGTGGCCCAGCGGCGCCCGCCGCGGCAGTGGTTCAACGGTGGTTGCTGCCGGAACCCGAGGCGTGCCCACCCAGCGACGCGGTGACCACCGCGATCGGCATCCTCGAGACATACAGGTTGGCCCGCTCCTGCGGGGTCAGGCCGGCCCTCAGGTGAAATCTGTTGGCCAGCAACCGGCCTGCACGCAGCATCGACCGTCCGCGCATCCGGGAAGCGGCGGCAATACGGTGTGTGACAACAAAAGCCATGATCTTCTTCTCCTGACGGAGGTCCGATCGGCGTCGGCACAGCGTGTCAGCCGCGCAGGACCAGGCGAGGTCAAGCGGTGCGCGAAATGCCGGAACCGGATCGGGACAAGACGGATTTCGGATAGGGACTATCGCCGGGACTCATCTCGCCCTCACCTCCTCACGGCCAAGACACACGCGGGTGTCACCACGTTCACCTGAACGAAAGAGGCAGGAAGGACCCACGGCACATACCGCGGGTCGCACCCCTCTCGTCGGAGCTTCGGCACTGCACGGCGTATCCGGAACATTCCAGAAGCCACTTGGGCTCAACCCTTGGGTCCGGGAAGAGCTGTCCTGACCCGGGGCGTCTCTCGACGTTCGGGGTCAGTGGCCTGTATCCATGCAGACGCCTCACCTACCGAGGTGCTTGCGGAACCCATGGTTCCACGCGGTCGAGAGCTCGTCAAACCGGCTTTACGCATCCCTGACGCCGAGACCCGGCTCCCAGGGCAAGCTCAGTCCGGAAGCCTAGGCTCGATGCCATGACCACAACGTTGCAGGATTCCCGGGTCGCGTCGACGCTCGACCGCATGTACGCCGAGTCGAAAAACCAGATGTCGCTGCTGCGCGAGCGGCGCGGCACGTTCGATCGGCCGATGACCGCGCAGGAGCGGGCCGACGCAATGAGCGAGTTCTACATTCCGGTGACACCGGAAGCCGGCCGGTTGTTGTATTCGCTGGTACGGGCCACCCGCCCGGCGACGATCGTCGAGTTCGGTATGTCTTTCGGCATTTCCGCCGTGCACCTGGCCGCCGCGGTGCGTGACAACCGCACCGGCCGGGTGGTGACCACCGAGCTGAGTGACACCAAGATCGCTGCCGCCAAGCAGACCTTCGCCGAGACCGGCCTCGACGACGTCATCACCATCCTCGAAGGCGATGCGTTGTCCACGCTGGCGGACCTGCCCTGGCCCGTCGATTTCGTATTGCTCGACGGTTGGAAAGACCTGTACTTACCGGTGCTCGAGCTGCTGGAGCCGCGGCTGTCGCCCGGCGTGCTGGTCATCGCCGACAACGCCAGTTCGGCCGACATGGCGCCCTATCTGAACCGGGTGCGCAACCCCGATAACGGCTACGTGAGCTTTAACTTCCAGGTTCGCGACAGCGACAGCATGGAGATCAGCTGCCGCACAGGCGGTTAGGGCCTATCTCAGCGATTCCTCGAGCCACGGGGTCAGCCACTTCACCCCTTCCGGGGTGAGGTGGACGCCGTCGCTGCGCACCTTGATGCCGTCGACCTTGGCGGTATAGACACCGTCGGGGCACAGCTTTTTGTTCAGGTCGAGGATCGCGACGCCTCTGTGGTGGCTAACGGTCTTGCGCAACATGGTGTTCCACAGGTTGACCCGATCCGGCTGGTCCTCCGGATACAGCCGGCCGTCCGGCTTTTCACCGCCGCGGCTGTAGGGGACGGTGGCGACCACCACGTGGACGCCGGTCGCACCCACGATGGTCAGTGCCCGTTCGAGCTCACCGTTGAGGTAGGCGTCGAAGGTCGGGTCGCCGATGTGGGTCCACTGGCCCTCGTTGACCCGGTCCACCGTCTCCCAGCGGCCGATGACCAGCAACGCGACGTCCGGCTGGTCCTGACTGACCTGCCTCGACCAGCGGATCGGCCAGCCGTCACATTCGGATCGCTGCTCCAGAGTCTGGCCGATGTACCGATACGGCGTGCCGCGCACCAGGCTGCAGCCGATGACGGTGTGGTCGAGGAACGTGAACCCTGGTGTCGGAGGCAGATAGTGCATCCAGGTCCACCCGATCGAATCACCGAACACCGAGACCGTGAACGGCCGGTTGGCATCTCGGGGCCGGCTCGCCCCAGGCGGCGACGGCGAGACCGCCGCGACCGCGGAGACTCCGGGCGGCAGGCCGACCTCGCGCAGACCGGGCCCGGTCCCCACCGGGACCACCAGCAGCGTCACCGCGGCGGCGCTGGCCACGGTCGCTGCCGCCAGCGGCAGCAGCGGCACACGCGCCGGTCGCCAGCGCCGGATGGGTTGTTCGAGCAGCCAATACGACACCGCGGCCGCCGCCAGCGTGGCGCCGCACCGTGCGGCGAACAACGACAGCCCGGACCAGCCCGTGCGTTCGCCGTTGAGCGCCAGGAATATTGGCCAGTGCCATAGGTAGACGCCGTACGAGATGGTCCCCAGATACACCAGCGGGCGCAACGCGAGCGCGCGGGCGACGATTCCGCGCTGCTCCAGCGCGACCGGTGCGATCACGATGACGGCCGCGACCGCGACCCCGATCAGCAAGCCGTGGCGGAATTCGCCGCTGGCGCCGGTGGCGTAGTGCGTCGCCGCCGCCAGGCCCGCCAAACCCACCACCGGCAGCATCCGGGCCACCCGGCGACCCCATCGCGTGCGGATCATGCACCAGCCGCGGTTCATAGACGGCCAGTCCCGGACCAGAAGCGCGGCCGCCGCGGCGCCGACCAGCAACGCCTGCGCGCGGGTGTCGGTGCCGAAATAGATCCGATCGCGGGTGGCGTCCGACGCCATGAGGATGGCACCCGCCGCGGACGCCATTGCGCCCACGGTGGCTATCAGGAAAGTTGCGAAGCGCACACCACCGACGGTGGCCCGGGTGGAGCGGCGCCGTGCGCAGGCGGCGAGCAGCAGGGTGACCGCGATGAGCAGCACCGGCCAGACGAGGTAGTACTGCTCTTCCACCCCCAGTGACCAGGTGTGCTGCAGCGGTGAGGGCGGTGCGCCTTGGGTGAAGTAGTCGGTTTTCTGGGCGACGAACCGCCAGTTCGCCATCCACACGAAGGCCGCGATGGCGTCGTCGCGCAGCCCGGTCAGGGACCGGTCGGGCAACATCTGGCGGGCCGCGGCGACGGTGAGCACCATCAGCACCAGTGCCGGCAGCAGTCGGCGTGCGCGCCGAATCCAGAAGCCGGTCAACTCGATACGACCGGTGCGTCCCAGTTCATCCAGCAGCAGCGAGGTGATCAGGAATCCGCTGAGGACGAAAAAGACGTCGACGCCGATGAATCCGCCGCTGACGCCGGGGATGCCGCCGTGCCCGATGAGCACCAGCGCAACCGCGATCGCGCGCAGTCCGTCGAGTGCCGGGATCCCACTGGCCCGCTCCGGCCGGTCCCAGATCGCCAGCCGGCCGACGCGGCGCACGGGCGCGACCCATCGGGACCGAGTACGACGAGCCGGCGCGGGGTGAAACCCGCCCGGCTCTGTGCTTGCTGTCAGCGCGCCGTACTTACCATTTCGCCCGGCGCCATGGTTGATGCCGATACGTCGCTGCCCCTCCTGTTGAGTTCAGCAAGCCAGCCTAGAGGCGGGCGCGCAGGATTCAGTGGAGGACACGCGACGGTTTTTCGGCCTCGCTGCGTTCGGATTTCACCCCTGCCGCGTCAGGCCTTGTCAGGCGCGTAGCCGAGCGTGCTCTTGGTTTCCAGGTACTCGTCGAAGCCGAAGTCGCTCCATTCACGGCCGTTGCCGCTGCACTTGTAGCCGCCGAACGGCGCGTTCAGGTCGAATGCGTGGTTGATCGTCACCCATCCCGCGCGGATCTTGCGGGCGACCTCACGCGCCTTGTCGAGGTCGGCTCCCGAAACGTACCCGGCCAGGCCGTATTCGGTGTCGTTGGCGATCTCGACGGCTTGGTCGATGTCGTCATAGCCGAGGATGCACAGCACTGGCCCGAAGATCTCCTCGCGCGCGATCGTCATGTCGTTGGCGACGTGCGCGAACACGGTCGGTTTGACGTAGTAACCCGTGTCCAGGCCCGCCGGCCGGCCCGGACCTCCTGCAACCACGGTCGCACCCTCGTCCACGCCCTGCTGGATCAGGCGTTGCACCTTCTCGAACTGTGCCCTCGACGCCACCGGCCCGATCGCCTTCGGATCGTCGCTGCCCACCTGGACTTGTTCGGCGACCTCCCGCGCGATGCTAATGGCCTCGTCCATCCGGGAATTCGGGACCAGCATGCGCGACGGCGCGTTACAGCTCTGCCCCGAATTGGGCATCATGTTGGCCACGCCGGCGCGGACGCTGTCGGCGAAGCCACCGTCGTCCAGGACGATGTTGGGGCTCTTGCCGCCGAGCTCCTGGGTGACCCGCTTGACGGTCGGGGCGGCATTCCTGGCCACCTCGACCCCGGCGCGGGTCGATCCGGTGAACGACACCATGTCGATGTCGGGGTGGCTCGCCAGGGCCGCACCCACGCCCGGGCCGTCGCCGTTGATCAGGTTGAACACCCCGGCCGGCACGCCCGCGGCGTCCACGATCTCGGCGAAGATGTACGGCGAATACGGTGCGACCTCAGAGGGTTTGAGGATGACGGTGCACCCCGTCGCCAACGCCGGGTAGACCTTGACCGCGACCTGGTTGATCGGCCAGTTCCACGGCGTGATCAAACCGCAGACGCCGATCGGCTCCTTGGCGATCAGGGTCGCGCCCCGTTGCTCGGCGAACGAGAAGTTCTTCAGCACGTCGATGGCCGTGGTCAGGTGACCGATGCCGAGAAAGACCTGCGGTCCCGCGGCCAGCGAGGGCGGCGCGCCGATTTCCTCGGTGACCGCTTCGGCGAGATCGTCCGCACGCTTCTGGTATTCGGCGAGGATGGACTGCAGCAGGTCCAGGCGCTGTTCGCGGGTGCTCTGCGACCAGTCGGCAAAGGCCCGCCGGGCGGCCGCGACGGCCACGTCGACATCTGCGGCCGAGCCCAGCGAGATCTTCCCAGAAACCCGTTCGGTCGCCGGGTTCTCGACGTCAAAGGAGTTGGGCCGCAACGGGTCGACCCAACGGCCGTCGATGTAGAACTTCAGGTATTCGCGCATGGCTGCTCCTTTCGCAGTCCTTTTCCTTACTGGGTACCTTCGGCATACCAGGTCCGGAATCGGTCGTACTTGGGCATCTCCTCGGAGTTGGCCTTCGGGTCGATGCACACGTGCACCACACCGACTTTGCCACTGGCGTAGGCGCGAGCGATCGCCGGGCCGATCTCTTCTTCCTTCTCGACATACTCACCGTGGCAACCGAAGCCCTCGGCGACCTTGTCCATCCGGACGTCCTTGCTCCAGTGCACACCGGGCTGCGGTGACGGCTGGGAGAAGGTGCGCTTGTACACGCCCACTTCCAGGCCCCACTGGTGGTCGACGCCCACCACGCACACCAGCGGAAGGTTTTGCCGCGCAGCGGTTTCCAATTCGGCGATATGGAAAAGGAAGGCGGAGTCGCTGGTCAGCAGCATCACCGGCCGCTTACCACCCTCGGCGACCGACGCCCCGACCGCGTACGGCAATCCGGTGCCGAGGTGGCCGAAGTTCTGGTTCCAGATGACGTCGCGCGGCTTGCACTGCGAGTAGGTCCACTGGAAGATCACGGTCGCGCCGCCGTCGCGCACCAGGATGCCATCCTCGAGTTCGTTGAACGCCTTAGTCGCCTCGACGACGTAGCGCGCCGGGTGGATGGGCGAGCGTCCAGACGGTGCCGATTCCGCCATGTCCGCAAGCTCTTTCGCATCCTTTTCGATCAGGGCCTGCAGCGTGGGCGCGGGTTGGCGCGGCGAATCCTTGAGTGCGGAGACCAGCTGCGGCACGACACCGCGCAGATCGCCGACCAGCGCCACGTCGAAGCGGCGGTTGACACCGATGGCGGCCGGGTCCTGCTCGACGTAAACCCATTTGCGGTTCGCATCGTTGCCCGCCCAATGCTGGGTCCGGCCGTAGTGCATCGGCTCACCGAGTTCGGTGCCCAGCGCGACGCACAGGTCGGATTCCTCGACGGCCTCGTTGGCGGCCGGGGAGAACAAGTAGGGGAACGTGCGGTCCTGTAGTCCCGGGATGTACGAGGTACCGCCGGAGGTCTGGATCACCGGGCAGGCCATCAGCTCGGCCAGCTCCTTGACCTGCTGTTGCGTACGGGAGGTGTGCACGCCGTGGCCGACCAGCAGGACCGGGCTCTTGGCCTCGCGGATCAGCTTCACGGCCGCCGCCACCTCGCGGGTACCGGCGCCCTGGTTGACCAGCCGGTACGCCGACGGGCTCGGCGCCTCGGCGACCTCGAGTTCGGAGAGGATGACGTGCGACGGGTACTCGATGTAGGCCGGGCCGGGCGTGCCGGACATCGCGCGGCGGATCGCCTCGTGGACGATCTCGTCGGTCTGGTCGGCGTATTCGATCGAGGCGCTGTACTTGACGGACGAGGCGAAAAGTGGTTCCTGGCGGACGAATTGGATGCGCCCGCGCCGGACCCGGCGCTCGGTGATGCGGGCGCGCTGACCGCCGAGGAAGATCACCGGTGAGTTCTCCACGAGCGCGCACTGGATCGCGCCGGCGATGTTGGCCATGCCCGGGCCGAGCGTGCCGATGCACAGCCCGGGCTTACCCGTCATCCGCGATGCCGCCTCGGCCATGAAACCCGCGCTCAGTTCGTGGTGCGGTGCGACCACCGACCACCCGCGGGCGTCGGCCTCGGCGAACATGTGCACGAAGTTCGGGTCCGGGATGCCGAACAGCGTGTTCACGCCCTCGGCCTCGAACAGGTCGAGGATGCGCTTGTAAACAGGCACGGCCATGGTGGAAAACTCCTTTACTGGCAATAGGTTTCGTTAAGCGAGTGTTATCCGGGGTTCACGTCGACGGCCAAACCCAGCTCGTCGAGCACCGCCGCGGTGTGGGCGCCGAGCTCGGGCGCCGGCCCCGCCACGCGGCCCGGCGTCTGCGAGAACCAGGTGGGTACGCCGGGGAAGCGCACCGGTCCGTGCGGGCTGTCGACGGTCTCGAACATGCCGACGGCGTTGAGATGCGGATCGTCGAACAGCGCGCCGGGTGTGTTCAGCGGCGCGGCCGGTATCTCGAGTTCGCGCAGCAGCTCCAACCACTCCGCGGTGGACCGCTCTTTCATGGTCTCGGCCACCAGCCCATAGACCGTGTCGATCTCCCGGGCGCGCTGTTCCAACGTCGAATACAGCTCGCTGGCCCACGGTGGCTGAACGGCTTCCATGAAGGCGTTCCAGTGCTTGTCGTTGTAGATCAGCGCGGCGATGTGGCCGTCGCTGGTGCGGTACGGGCGGCGGTTGGGGGCCACGGTGCGCGGATACACCGCGGGGCCCAGGGGCGGGTCGAACAGGGCGCCGTTGGCGTGTTCGACGAGCATGAACGAGGCCATGGTTTCGAACATGGCAACCTCGACTTCTTGCCCCTGCCCGGTGCGCTCGCGGTGGAACAACGCCATCGTCGTCGAGTACAGCGCCGTCAGGCCGGCGATCTTGTCCGCCATGATCGTTCCGACGTAATCGGCCTCGCCGGTCAATTGCTGTTGCACCGCGGGCAGGCCGCATTCGGCCTGGATCGTGTCGTCGTAGGCGGGGCGGTCGTGGTCGGGTCCGCGGCGCCCATACCCATAGCAATTCGTATAGATGACAGCGGGATTGATCGCGGCGACGTCGTCGTAGCTGAAGCCGAGTTTGGCGATGGCCTTGGCGCGCATCGAGTGGATGAACACGTCGGCCGTCTCGACGAGAGCGCGCAACGCGCGGGCTCCGGCGTCGGTTTGCAGGTCGAGCACGACGCTGCGCTTGCCCCGGTTGACGTTGACGAACACCCCGCTCATGCCCGGCGCCGGGCCCACCGAGATGTAGCGGGTGTTATCGCCCTGCGGCGGTTCGACTTTGATCACGTCCGCGCCCATGTCGGCCATGATCTGCGTGCAGTATGGTCCCATCACCATCGCGGTCAGGTCGATGACGCGCACACCGGCCATCGGGCCCGCGGGGCTAGCCATTGAGCGCTCCTTGGTCGGTGGAGCCATGTAGTTCGTTTGACCTCTGCGCCAGGTCGAAGCTGTAGCGGATGTGCTCGTTGTGTCCGTCCGGGACGGCCGGAAAGATCAGGGGCGCCGCGACGTATCGGATCGCATCCAGGTGGCTGGCGACCTCCTCGATCGTCCACGACGGGCGGCACACGCCCGGGCTCTCGGCGATGACCGCCCGGGCCACGCGACCCGCCAGCGCGATGAACAGTTCACCGGTTACCGAGCAGGATTCGTGCGCGAGCCAGCCCACCACGGGCGCAACGAGATCCGCGCCCATCGGCGGGTAGGCCGAGGTATCGATGCCGTCCGCCATGCGCGTCACCGCGGCCGGCACGATCACGTTGCACCGCACGCCCTCGGCAGCGCCCTCGAGCGCGGCGACGTTGGACAGCCCGATCACACCGGCCTTGGCGGCCGCGTAGTTGGCCACGTCGTGGTTTCCGTACAGGCCGCCGATCGATGACGTCAGCACTATGCGGCCGTAGCCCGCTGCGCACATGTGCGGAAACGCGGGCCGGACCACGTTGAAGGCGCCGCGCAGATGCACGTCGAGCACGGCGTCGAAGTCCTCGTAGCTCATCTCCTTGAGCGAGGCGCGGCGGACGTTGCCGGCGTTGTGCACCAGGACGTCGATGCGACCGTAGCGCTCGAGCGCGGTCGCGATGATCGCCTCGCCCCCTTCGCGGGTCGCCACGGATGCGCTGCACGCGACGGCCTCGCCCCCGGTTGCGGTGATCTCGCCGGCCACCTGCTCGGCCGGACCGGCGTCGACGCCCTCGCCGTCGAGACGGCCGCCGACGTCGTTGACGACCACCTTGGCCCCGCGCGATGCGAGCAGGTGCGCATACGCACGGCCCAGCCCGCGTCCGGCGCCGGTCACCACGGCGACACGGTCGTCGAAACGCATTTGCCCCGCAAAGGATTCGGTCAAGCCCCGAGCACCAAACCTTCCAGGTCGCCCTTGTCGCGCCATGCCCGCAGTAAGTCCTCGAAGGCGTAGAAGCCGGGACCATACGGCTCGCCCAGGTGTGAGCGGATTCCCTCTCCCCCGCCGCCGCCTTCGTTGTTGTAGTAGCCGGGCGTGCACTGGGCGTCGAACGCCGAATTGTCGACCGCGGTTTCCCGGATCGTCGCGCACCACTGTTCCTGCGCCACCCGGCTGGGTTCCACGGTGGTGGCGCCGCGTTTCAATGCCTCGGCGATGATGTAGGCGATGTGCTCGCCCTGCAGTTCGTAGTTGGCCGCGATGTTGGCCGAGATGCCGACCTGAGTGAACCCGGTGTAGAACTGATTCGGGAATCCACGGCTGGTCATGCCGTGCAGCGTCTTGTAACCGTCGCTCCAGTAGTCGAACAGCGACAGACCGTCGCGTCCCTCGATCGCCTCGATCGAATAGCGGCGGCTGATCTCGGTGGTGATTTCGAAGCCGCTGGCGTAGATGATGCAGTCGACCTCGTACTCGACGCCGTTGGCGACCAGACCCCTTTCGGTGATGTTCTCCACGCCTTTGGAATCGGACACGTCGACCAGCGTGACGTTGGGCCGGTTGAACATCGGCAGGTACTCGTCGTTGGACAGGGGCCGCTTGCACAGGAATCGGTAGTAGGGCTTGAGCGCCTCGGCGGTCGGCGGGTCCTCGACGATCGCGTCGATGCGGCGGCGCAGCCGCTCCATCAACTTGTAGTCCTCTTCCTCGCGGATCGCCATGAACTGCTCGGGGGTCAGCGACGCGGGATCGTCCAGGGCGAGCACCCGGGCCGCGGTGTTGCGGCCGAGTTCGGTCCAGAAGTCGCACACCAGATCCGGCTGGCCCAGTGCCATGCCCTCGAAGGTCCAGGAGTGGAAGTTGCGCTGCCGTTCCCGCTGCCAGCCCGGCCGCAACGACTTTGCCCACTCCGGGTCGGTGGGCGCATTGTTGCGCTCGTCGACCGTCGAGGGGGTGCGCTGGAAGACGTAGAGGTGCTGGGCGTCTCGGGCCAGGAACGGAACGATCTGGATCGCGGTGGCGCCGGTGCCGATGACGGCGACCTTCTTGTCGGCGAGCTTGTGCAGGTTGCCGCTCGAGTCGCCGCCGGTGTAGTCGTAGTCCCACCGCGACGAGTGGAACGCGTGGCCCTTGAAGTCCTTGATCCCGGGGATGCCCGGCAATTTCGGCCGGTGGAACGGGCCCGAGGCCAGCACCACGAACCGGGCGCGGATGTCGTCGCCGCGGTTGGTGCTGATCCGCCAGCGCTTGGTTTCCTCGTCCCAACGCAGGTCACGCACCTGGGTGGAGAAGATCGCCGAATCGTAGAGGCCGAAATGCTTGCCGATGTTGCGGCAATGCTGGTAGATCTCGGCACCGTCGGCGAACTTCTTCGACGGCATGAAATCCAGCTCTTCGAGAAGCGGGATATAGCAGTAGGATTCGTTGTCGCATTGGATGCCGGGATAACGGTTCCAGTACCAGACGCCGCCGAAGTCGCCACCGAGTTCGATGATCCGCACGTCATCGACGCCCGCCTTCTTCAGGTAGGCCGCAGACAGCAGGCCACCGAAACCACCGCCGAGGACCGCGACGTCGATATCCTCGCTGATCGGCTCGCGCGGCGCCGCCGGCGTGTAGGGATCGACCTCGTAGTAGCCGGCGAAGTCGTCCTCCAACTCGATGTACTGCTTGGAACCCTCCTTGCGCAGCCGCTTTTCGCGCTCGTGACGGTATTTCTCGCGCAGCGCGTCGATGTCCACGTCGTCGGGCGTCTGGGTCGGCCCGCAACCGTCTTTTTCCAACTCGGAGGTCATGCCTGTGGGTGCTCCTTACCTGAAAGCTCTCGGGGCTCACCGGTACCCATGTATCTCGACAGCTGATAGTGCAGATTGACCGTGCTGCGTTCGCGGTACGGATTGGGCTTGGTGCCCGGGAAGCCGAGGGACTTCATGCCCTGCTGCACGGCGGCCATATTGGAGAAGTCCTGCGGCAGAACCGACCGCCACCGCGGGTCCCCGACCGGGGTGTACTCCCACTCCGTCTGCGGCTCTTCGCCTTTCGGATACAGCTCGAAGACCGATACCTCGAAGATGCACTTATCCGGGTTGTAGCTGGGATGCGGCCGCGCCCCGTAGCACAGCGCAACCGTCAGGCCCTGGCCGATCTGGAAGTTCGGGAAGATCTGCCACGCGGTGCCGGCCTGCCCGAGGATGTCGGACGGAATGGTCGGCCAGATCACGCCGCGGGTCTCGTCGTCGCGGCGCGCCGAGGCCAGCCAGTGCTCGAGGACCTTGTCGGCCGGCGTGCCCTCGGGCAACTCGTCCACCAGCCGTTTGGCGGCGTTCACCAGCGTCTCGGTGGTGGAGGTGTTGGTTTCCTCCATCGTGTAGATCTGCATCTCCGCGGTCGACACCCGCGGATCGGCGCCGGCGCCCAGGCGGATCTTGGACTTGGTCGCCGCCAGATCGTCCGGCGCGTCGTAGCCGATGTTGCTGTGCCTGCCTTGCGCTTTCGCCCAGCCTTTGAATTCGCCGAACTTGTTGAACTCGGGATGCGTGGTGAACACGTGGTAGGTCTCGTTGAACGCCTCCAGCGCGACTTTCCAGTTGCAGTCGAAGGACAGCCACTTGCGCCACTTGTAGCGCATGTTCTCCAGGCCGAACGGGTCGAGGACCTTCGCGGCGGGGAACAGGAAGTCGGCCAGCGGCTCACAGTCGGGATCCATGTTGATCCACAGCCAACCGCCCCAGGTGTCGACCCGCACCGGTCGAAGGTGGGTGTTGTCCGGCGTCAGCGCGTCCTGCCAGTCCTGCTGTTCGCGGATGTGCGTGCACGCTCCGTCCAAGCCGTAGGTCCAGCCGTGAAAGCCGCAGACGAACGACTTCCTGGTTCGCGCACAGGCGTTCTTGGCGCCCTCGGGGGTGTCGATCAACCGGCGGCCGCGGTGCATGCAGACGTTGTGGTGGGCGTGAAATTCGTTGCTGCCGGTGCGGACCACGATGATCGAGTCGTCGAGGATGTCGTAGGTGAGGTAACTGCCCACCTCCTGCAGCTCCTCGACGCGCCCGACCTGCTGCCAGACTTTGCGCCACAGCTTGTCGCGCTCGGCGCGGGCATACTCCTCGGAGATGTAGGCCTCGACGCCGATCGTCATCGGTTGCGACAGTTCTTCGGCCGCTTCGGAATTCACGCCTTTGGCGAGGTCGGTCATCACATCCTCCTAATCGCCGCGCGGAAGGATTCGTCCTTGAGGAAAAGTGAGGTGTTGTCCGCGGCGAGATGGCTCCACTTGAGGTCCAGCCCGCCGTCGACGAGCAGCGTCTGGCCGGTGATGTAACTCGACATCTCCGAGAGCAGAAAAAGGATGGCGCCGGCCTGCTCCTCGGGCCGCCCACGGCGGCCCATCGCGATCGCCTGCCGGTCCCGCTCGGGGTCCTCGTCGACGTAGGTGCGCGAGGCCGCCGTCTCGGTGACGCCGGGCGCTACGGCATTCACCCGAATTCCCGCCAGCGCCAACTCGAGGGCCATGGTTCGGGTCATCGCGGTGATCGCGGCCTTGGCGGTGCCGTAGGCGACGTGGAACGGTGCGGTGTTCATGCCGCTGATCGAGGAGATCGACACGATCGAACCCCGCTGTTGCTGCGCGACGAGTTCGGATGCCACGGCCTGGCTCATGAAGAATGCCGTTTCGAGATTGTCGGCGAAGATCTTGCGCCAGTCGCTGCGCGTCACCCGGGTCGACGGCATCCACGTCGACGGCTCGGCGCCGCCGGCGACGTTGACCAGCCCGTACAAGCTACCGTCGGCGCGGCGCGCCTGGTCGATCACCGCGGCGATCCCCTCGTCGGTCGACGCATCGGCGGCGACGGGCACCACGGGCAGTCCCTGCGCTGCCAGCGGAGCGATGTGCTCGTCGAGGTTCTCCTTCGACCGGCTCACCGCGATCACCGTGGCCCCGGCCCGCGCGGTCATCGCGGTGACGGTCGTGCCGATGCCACCTCCGCCGGCACCGGAAACCACCACGATGCGACCGTCGAGCGCTAGGAGATCCTCGTGATCGTCCATGACCTGCTTCCGCCTGCCGCCAACGCGTCGGGCGCCGCGGCGGGATCGAATACTCGCTTTGTCCGGACAAAATATTGCATTCTGTCCGTTGGAGAACACTATTCCGATCGGTGGACTTCGCTGTCAAGGTCGGGTGGGGACCCTTTGGGTGGCTATTGTCTGGACTAGGAGGAGTTGATAGCGTCCAGCCCAACGGCTGACGGAAGGACCTCGGCGAGCATGTCCATCTCAAGGGCCATCTCTATGCAGCCCTCGCGGTACGCGGTGCCACACCCCGTCGACGTCGCCGCGGGCTGGGAGCTCGAACGGGTCGCCGGGCCCAGTCGGCTGTTCGGCGCCAACGGTCTGCGCACCGGCCCGGACGGCCGCATCTACATCGCCCAGGTGACCGGCAGCCAGATCAGCGCGCTGGATCACCGCACCGGGGAACTGGTGACCGCCAGCCCCGAGGGCGGCGACATCGTGGCGCCCGACGACGTCGCGTTCGACGGCGACGGCAATCTGTACGCGACCGAGGTGATGGATGGCCGCGTCAGCGTGCGCGACACCAACGGCCGAACCCGAGTGCTGCGCGACGACGTGCCGTCGGCCAACGGCATCACCTTCCAGCAGGGCAGGTTGTTCATCGGCGAATGTCGCGAGGGTGGGCGGTTGCTGGAATTCGACCTGGCGGGCGGACCACCGCGGGTGCTCCTGGAAAACGTGCCCTCACCGAACGCGATGGAGATCGGCCCGGACGGCCTGCTGTATTTCCCGGTGATGGGCGCCAACGAAATCTGGCGCATCGACCCCAACGGCGGCGACCCGCATTGTGTTGCAACCGGTCTCGGTGTCCCCGACTCGGTCAAATTCGACGCACATGGTTACATCGTTTCAACACAGGTGGCCACCGGGCAGGTGCTGCGCATCGATCCTCGCAGCGGCGAACAGCGGTTGCTCGCCCAGCTGAATCCGGGGCTGGACAACTGCACCTTCGTCGGGGACAAGCTGTTCGTGTCCAACTTTACCGGCGAGATCACCGAGATATCACCCGATGGCACAACTCGATCCGTGTTGGCGGGCGGACTCAACTGGCCGATGGACCTCGCGGTGGGTCACGACGGGCAGCTCTACATCGCCGACGGCACGTATTTCTACATCGCCCGGCCCGATGGATCCCTGCACACCGCGGGGATGCTGTTCAGCCCCGGCTATCCCGGGTTCTTGCGTGGCGTTGCGGCCGGTGGTCCCGGCGAGTTCGTCGTCACCACGTCCGGCGGCCAGGTCAGCCGTTACCGGCCCGAGGCGAACGAAACCGAGGTGCTGGCAGACGGTTTCGACCAGCTCTACGGTGTCTCTCTGAGCCCCGGCGGCGTGGTGTTCGCGGAGCTGGGCACGGGCCGGGTGCTGTCGCTGCAATCGGGTGGCACCGAGGTGCTGGCGCGCGGCCTGCGTGAGCCGGTCGGCGTCGCGATCGATCCCGACGGGGCGTGCCTGGTGGCCGAGGCCGGAGCCGGTCGGGTGATCCGGCTGAGCGGGGCGAGGATCGACACCGTTGTCCCCGATCTGCAACGCCCGCAGGGCATTCTGGTCCGCGACGGTGTGCTCTACGTAGTCGATGCCGGCGCCAAGGAGTTGGTCGCGCTCGATCTGAGCACCAACGTGCGGCAGACTATCGCGTCCGGGCTCCCGGTCGGTCCCCCGCCGGGCGTGACCCCCAAGCCGCTGCGCGGCATGCCGCCGTTCTCCGGACCGCAGGGCCCGTTCGCCGGCATCACCGCCGCGGCCGACGGGACGCTCTACCTCTCGGCCGACGGCGACGGCAGCGTACTGGCCGTGCGTCCGGTACCGGGCGGCGCATGATGTCCCAGGCCATCGCCGGCGACCACCGCTACCTACAGATTGCGCGCACGCTGCGCAAGGAGATCGTCGACGGCGTTTACCCGGTGGGCTCGCAGCTGCCCACCGAGCACCAACTGTGCGAGCGCTTCGCGGTGAGCCGCTACACCATCCGCGAGGCACTGCGCCGCCTGCGCGAGGACAACCTGGTCGCTTCCCGCCCCAGGGCCGGCACCCGGGTGGTTCCCCGGCCGGCGTCGAGTTCCTATGCGCAGGATGCCATGTCGATCGACGACCTCCTCGCGTTCGCGGCCGGCGCGCAGCTGACCATCGAATCGAACGCGATGGTGACCATCGACGACGAGCTCGCCGTTCGGACCGGCCTGGAGGTCGGTACCCAGTGGCTATCGGTCCGCGGCTACCGCCAGGCCGACGGCGCGTCGGTCCCGCTGTGCCGAACGGAGTACTACATCAGCCGGAATTTCGCCGCGGTCGGCAGGCTGCTGCAGCGCCACGTCGGTCCGATCTTTCCGTTGATCGAGGACCTCTTCGGCGTGAGCGTCGCGCAGTTGCATCAAGAGATCGCCGCCGTCCTGCTGTCACCAGAACTGGCCGACGGCCTCGGTGTTGAAGCGGGGACCGCTGCGCTCGAGATGCGGCGCACCTACACGACGTCCGACGGCGAGGTGGCCCAGGTGACGATCAACACCCATCTGTCGTCGAGGTTTCGGTACGCGATGACCATGCGTCGCGTGGATGAATAGGCCCCAAGGATGAGGTCGCGGTGATCGGCCGGGCTCGCCGGGACGCGGCGCGTGCGGCAGAGGCATACCGGCGCGGCTTATGGGTGCACACGACGCTGGCCGACTGGCTGCGCGCCGCCGCGGAAACCTCGCCCGGGCGGACGGTGCTGGTGGACGCCGATATTCGGATGGACTGCGCCACGCTGTATGCCCGGGCCCGTGGGCTGGCGACCGGCCTGCTCGCGCGGATGCCGAGCGGCAGCGTCGTATCGTTAATGCTGCCGAACTGGCACGAGGCCGCCGTCATCTACCTGGGCGCGACCATGGCCGGGATGGTGGTGAATCCCATCCTGCCGTCGCTGCGTGACCACGATCTGCGTTTCATACTCGACGATGTCTGCGCCGCAGTGGTTTTCGTTCCGCGGCAGCACGGCGGCCATGACTACGCGGCGATGCTCGAACGCGTCGCGGCCGCGATGAGCCCGGCACCCGAAGTAGTGGTGCTGCGCGGGGAGGCCGGCTCCCACACCCCGTATCCGGCCTTGTTCGAGGGTCGTCCGGATACCGCCGTGCTGCCGGCGCTGGATCCGGATGCCGTTCGGATGGTGCTCTACACGTCCGGCACCACTGGACGGCCGAAAGGCGTTTTGCACAGTCATAATTCGATCAATGCGCTGATCTCCCAGCTCCGTGACCACTGGAACATCAACCCGGGCGACACGTTCCTGGTCCCCTCGCCGATCGCCCACATCGGCGGGTCGATCTACGCATTCGAATGCCCACTGCTGCTGGGCACCACCGCGGTCTTGATGGACCGGTGGGATCCGGCGGCGGCCGTAACGCTCATGGGCCGCGAGCGGTGCACCCACATGGCCGGTGCGACACCGTTCCTGCAGCAGCTGTTGTCCGCCGCGCAGCGCGCCGACACCCGCTTGCCCGACCTGAAGGTGTTCATCTGCGGCGGCGCGTCCGTCTCACCGTCGCTCATCCGCAGCGCCGCAGAGTATTTCGACCGTGCGGTCATCACCCGGGTGTATGGCTGCACGGAGGTTCCCGTCGCGACCGTCGGCGCACCGCGGCCGGACGAAGCCGATTACGCGGCGGACACCGACGGCAGGCCCGGCATCGCCGAGATCAAGCTCGCCGCTCACGACGCCGCACCCACCGGCTGCGGTGAGATCTGTGTGCGCGGGCCTCAGATGCTGCTGGGCTACCGTCATCCCGAAGACGATGCCGAGTCCGTCGATGCCGAAGGGTTCTTCCGCACCGGAGATCTCGGCCGCTGGGTCGACGACCGATACCTGCTGGTGACCGGCCGTGCCAAAGACGTCATCATCCGCAACGGTGAGAACATCTCGGCCAAGGAAGTCGAGGATCTGCTCGCCGAGCATCCCGGCATCGGTGAGATCGCCGTTGTCGGACTGCCCGACGCGCGGACCGGGGAACGGGCGTGTGCGGTCATCGTGCCCAGGGGTGAGCCGGCGCCGGATGTGGCAAGCCTGCTCGCCCTCCTGCAGAGCAAGGGCGTCGCGAAATTCAAAGCGCCGGAACAGGTCGTGGTGTGGGATGCGCTGCCCAAGAACGACGCGGGCAAGATACTCAAGCATCAGATCCGGGCGTCGCTGATGAAGGATGGGTGAGATGCAGGTCGCAATCGTCACGGGAGCAAGCAGCGGCATCGGCCTGGGGTGCGCGACGAAACTCGCCGAGATGGGCATGGCGGTCGTCGGCACCGGCCGCGACCGGGAACGGCTCACCGAACTGGAAACGGCGATCGGCGGCCCCGACCGCGTCGCCACCATCGCCGTCGACCTGACCGACGACGACGCGCCGCGCCGCATCGTGGACCTCGCGGTCGAGCGGTGGGGCCACATCGATTTCCTGATCAACAACGCCGGGGTGGGCAGCCCCAAGCCGCTGCACGAAACCGACGACGAAACCCTGGACTACTTCCTGGATTTGATGCTGCGTGCGCCGTTTCGGCTCGCGCGCGACGTGCTGCCGCACATGGCGCCCGGGTCGGCGATCATCAATGTGACGTCGACTTTCGCGGTCATCGGCGGCCTGCGCGGCGGCGCCTATTCCGCCGCCAAGGGCGGGCTGACCGCGCTGACCACTCACATCGCCTGCCAGTACGGCGCGTCCGGCATCCGCTGCAACGCCGTGGCGCCCGGCGTGACGGTGACGCCGATGGTCGAAAAGCGGCTGGAGGACGAGCGGTTCCGCAAGATCAACACCGAAATGACGCCGCATCAACGGTTGGGCCGCATCGACGACATCGCCAGCACCGTCGCTTTCCTGTGCTCCCCGGGCGGCAGTTTCATCAACGGCCAGACGATCGTCGTCGACGGCGGATGGAGCTCGACGAAGTACCTTTCGGAATCCGCGCTGGCCGCGGAGTGGATCGAGCGATGAATCTGTTTGCGATGCTCGATCAGGCCGCGAACCGGTTTCCCGACTGCGGCGCCGTGTATCTCGGGGACCGGTGCGTGTGCACCTGGGTCGAGTTGCGCGACCGGGCATTGCGGCTGGCCGCATCGATCCGGCAACAGCACGGTGAGGGCGCCCGGATCGCGATCGCGACCCACAACAGGCCCGAGATCATCGAGTTGATGTTCGCGATCTGGGCCGCCGAATGCGTCGTCGTCCCGATCAACTACAAGCTGCATCCCCGCGAGATGGCACAGATCCTCGAGGATGCGGGCGCGGCGCAGGTCTTCGCCTCATCGGCCATCGGCGCCGAGCTCGTGCCGATCACCACGGCGCCGATGGAAACCGTTGATTCGCAAGGCTATTCACGGCGCTTCACCGTCACCCCGTCGGCGCCGCCGCGCACCGACCCCTCGGCGCTGGCGTGGCTGTTCTACACCAGCGGCACCACCGGCCGATCGAAGGGCGCGATGCTGTCGCACCGCAACCTGACGGCGATGACCGTCGCGCACCTCGCCGACATCGACGCTCCGGACCAGGACTGCAGCCTGGTGCACGCGGCCCCGATGTCGCACGGCTCCGGCCTCTACATCCTGCCGTACGTGCTACGCGCCGCGCGCCAAGTCCTACCCGCCTCAGGAGCGTTCGATCCCGACGAGTTCCTCGATCTCTGCGGGCACCACCCGGGCGTCAGCGCGTTTCTCGCCCCGACGATGGTGCAACGCCTGGTCGATACGGGCCGCGGTCGCCCGGCCAATCTCCAGCTGATCGTCTACGGCGGCGGCCCCATGTACGTCGAAAGCCTGCGTACGGCGATCACGGCGTTCGGCCCGATCTTCGCGCAGATCTACGGGCAGGGCGAGTCACCGATGACGATCACCGGATTGCGTTGTGCCGATCACGAATCCGACGATGACGCGATCCTCGGCTCGGTCGGTTACGCGCGGTCCGGAATGGAGGTCGCGGTGCTACGCGCCGACGGCGACCCGGCACCCGTCTCCGAGATCGGCGAGATCGTCTGCCGCGGCGACGCGGTCATGTCCGGGTACTGGCGCAATCCCGATGCCACCCGCGCCACGCTCAAGGGCGGCTGGCTGTACACCGGCGACATGGGTTCGTTCGACGCGCGCGGTTTTCTCACGCTGCGAGATCGGTCGAAAGACGTCGTCATCAGCGGCGGCAGCAACATCTACCCGCGCGAGGTGGAGGAGGTCCTGCTGGAGCACCCCGATGTCGCAGAAGCATGCGTGGTCGGCACACCCGATGCCGAATGGGGTGAGGTGGTGGTCGCGTTCATCGTCGGCGCCGTCGACCCCGCGGAGTTGGACGCGCATCTGCTGCGGCGTATCGCCCGCTTCAAACGGCCCAAGCGCTACGAATTCGTCGATGAGCTACCGAAAAACAGCTATGGCAAGGTGCTCAAGCGGGAACTGCGGGCAACCCTGGCGCCGCCGGACCGGGTTGGTTAGACGCCGGCGAAGTCGATAATTCCGCGAATGTTGCGGCCCTCCCGCAGGTCCGCCATCGCCTCGTTGATCTCGTCGAGCCGGTAGTGGCGGGTGACCAGCTCGTCGAGCTTTAACACCCCCGCCTGATACATCGACAGCAGCATCGGGACGCAGGTGCGCGGATTCATCCCGCCGTAGAGCGCCCCCTTGAGTTGCTTGGCCGACAGCACCATCTCCTGCAGGACCAGCGGAACCGTGGGCTCGGTGTAGGGCGTGATGCCGGTGACCACACACGTTCCGCCCTTGCGAAGCAGCCTCATGGCCAACGGGATCAGGTCCACATGCACAACGCCGGCGGTCACGACGACGCGGTCAGCCATGACACCCGCGGTGATGTCGGCCACCAGCGGTATTGCCTCCTCCGCGGAGACGGCGCTGTGCGTGGCGCCGAATATCTTTGCCGAATCGCGTTTGTATTCGACGGGATCCACCGCCACGACGTATTTCGCGCCGGCGGCGCGCGCCCCTTGTAGGGCGTTCATCCCCACACCGCCGGTGCCTAGGACCACGACGGTGTCTCCGGGCTCGGTGCCCGCCGAGATCGTCGCCGAGCCCCAGCCGGTGCTGACCCCACACGACACCAGTGAGGCCGCATGAAAGGGAATCGCGTCGTCGATCTTGATGACGGACCGTTCGGTGAGCACCGCGTATTCGGCGAATGTACCGAGTTGGCCATAGGCCATGAGGTTTTCGTCGCCGAGATGCCGGCGGCAGGTTCCGTCGGTCGGCATCTCCCTCGAGAAAAGGCTCGCGCCGGCATCGCAGATGTAGCTCTGACCGTTCACACAAAACCGGCAGCTGCCGCACGCGGGAATGAACGACATCGCCACGTGGTCGCCAGGCTGCACCGTCGTCACCCCAGGCCCGACCTCTTCGACGACACCGGCGCCCTCGTGTCCACCGAGCATCGGGAACCAATCCGGCTCGGGGATACCGGTCAAGGCCCGCACCTCGGGTGTCGGCAACACGTCGCCGGTCACAAGGTGGTCGTCGGAGTGGCAGATGCCGGCAACGGCCATCCGCACCAGAACCTCACCGTCGCGGGGCGGATCGAGCTCGATCTCGCGGACCTCCCAGTACCCACCAACCCCGCCGAGCACAGCGCCACGACACTTCATTGCGACCTCCCTAATTCGAAGTGACCCCGGATCCCCGCCAGCATCTTGATGTGCGCCTTGACCCCCTCGCGGATGGTGACCCCGGCCAGTAGCCGCGGGGCGGTGATCCCGATCCGTTCGGTGACCCGGGTGCCACCCTCGAAGGGTTCGAAACTCACCGTGCTGCGCAGCCGCACTCCCGGTGACTGATCGGCCTCGGTCAGTACATCGCCGCTGACGGGCACCCGCAGCCGGGCGCGGTAGCTGGTCCGGATGGTCAATGGCCCCAGCGGAATTCGATCGACCACCCGGTAGGTCTGCTGGTAGCTGTCCTGGGTTTCGCTGCGCGACAACGTTTCCACCGACACGATCAGCGGGTGCACGAGCTTGAGGTTGTTCAGGTCCACGTAGTAGTCGCGCACGGCGTCGGGCGGCGCGGGCACCCGCTCGCTCAGCGTCCGGTCGGCGTGGACGGTCCACCAGCTCATAGAAGGAACCTAGCCCGACGACGATGCGCGCCGCGAAGCGGCGGGCTGAGAAGGCGGGCAATCGAACCTAGCCCGACGGGACTGTCCGGCCTACCGTGGACCCAGCCGAGCAAGCGGAGGCGAAATGAGCACTCAAGGTCACGTGGTCGAGCGCTACCTGGAATGCCTGGCCGCTCATGACTGGGACGGGCTGGCCGACACCATCGCCGCGGAAGGCCTGACCCGGGAGGGCCCGTTTTGCGACGTGGTCGAGGGCAAGGCCCACTACGTCGCCTACCTGCGCAAGGTATGCACGAATCTGCAGGGGCATCGGTTGCACGTGCAACGGGTCTCGCACGTGGACGCCCGGGTCTCGTTCGCCGAGCTGTCCGAGACGTTCGAGATCGATGGCGTTGCGACGACGTGGCCCGAATGCATCCTGTTCGAGCGGGACGACGACGGATTGATCTGTCACGTCAGCGTGTTCTTCAAGCAGCGGGGCGGCGGCTGACTATTCCCTCCCCCACCGAATTGACCTACCGTGGCATGCATGGAGGCAGATGCAACTCCGGAGTCGGTGCCGGTCGAGAAATTGCACTCGGGCGACCCGATCACCGATTGTGGTCAGCGGTACATAGTTCTCGAATCGAAGGCGCTCAGCGACTGCGTGGTGCTCGAGCTCGAGTCCAGAGTCGACCACCAGCTGCAGGTCATCGAGAAGTCGTTCCCCGCCGGGTATCAGGTCGGCAGGGCGAACCACCGAATCCTGTAGCCGAATTTCTTTGCGAATACTGCGCGAGTAGCCGGTCGACGGCTACCGCGCATTCGTGTTTTCAGGCCTTGTGCAGCTGATACCACGAAATACCAAATATGCCGCGCCACTTAGCTTTCGCGCGGCGGCCGGATGTCGTTGGGGTCATTCGGGTCGGGTTCCCCGAACCAGCGTGACGGCTCGTGGCGGCCGTACGCGTCGTGCCAGTCCCACCACTCGTAGGGCGCGGTCTGCGGGTAGCCCGGGGGCGAATCTTCCCAGTTCTCCTGGCGTCCCAGCGCGGTCATATCGAGGAAGCTCCACGTGGTGCCGAGCGCCTCGTCGCCGCGGTTGTTGATGAAGTAGGTGCGAAAGACGCGGTCGCCGTCGTGGATGAAGGCGTTGGTGCCATGCCATTCATCGACCCCGAAATCGGTGTCGAAGTCGTCGGTGAGGGTGTACCACGGCATTTTCCAGTCCATCCGGACCTTGAGTCGCTCGATGTCGGCCTGTGGGGCGCGCGACACGTACACCAGCGTGGTGTCGCGGGCGTTCAGGTGGGCCAGATTGCCGACGTGGTCAGCCATCATCGAGCAGCCCCGGCAGCCGTGTTCGGGCCAGCCGTCGATGCCGGGCCCGTAGAAGGCGCGATAGACGACGAGCTGGCGCCTGCCCTGGAACAGATCCAACAGGTCGACCCTGCCCTCGGGTTCCTCAAATTCGTACTCTTTGTCGACGGCCGTCCACGGCATCCGGCGCCGCATGGCCGCCAGTGCGTCATGGGCCCGGGTGAGTTCCTTCTCCTTTGCCAGCAGTTGCTGGTGCGCGCTCGCCCACTCCTGGGCCGAGACGATCGGCGGTGTGTTCATCGTTGTCTGCCTTTCCGTTTCGGTTTCAGGCCAGCGGCGAAAGGCCGGCCGGGGTGAGCAGGTAGGCGTCGTGCTCGGTGGCGCCGCCGGTGGCGATCTCGAGCACCGACTTGCCCACCTGCTCGGCGGTCAGCGCGGGTCCGGTGGCCTGCACGAAGGACTCGACGTCGACGCCTTGCCGCTCGGCGTAGGCCGCGACGGCGACCGCGCCCAGGGCGGTCGCCGGCGTCAACCGCGGCAGGACCGCGGTGAAGCCGATCCCGAGACCGGCACGTTGCGACTCGATGGCGGCATAGCTGGTGATGAACCTGACGGTCGCCTTCGCACCCGCGTAGCCTCCGGACAGCGGCGATCCGGCCAGGGCGGCACCGCTGGACATCGCGATCACCGAGCTGCCCGGCACCAGCGGGCGCCGCAGCGCATGACGAATCCAGTGAAACGCCTGTGCGACGTCGGAGTTCCAGTTCTCACTGAACGTCTCCCACGACTGGTCCTGCAGCGGCGTCATCCGCGGGGTCGCGCCGGCGCACAGCACCAGTGTGCGCGGCCGGTATTGGTCGATGAGCCGGCCGGCCGTCGCCGGATCGGCGGCGTCGGACACCACCGGGGTGAAAGCGTCGCCGAGCTGGGCGCGCACCTCCTCGAGTTGCAATCGAGTGCGCGCGACGCCGATAACCTGCGCGCCGGCCGCCGTCAACGCGAAGGCAATGGCACGGCCGAATCCGCGCCCGGCTCCGGTCACGATCGCGGGGGTACCGACGAGCCCGTCGGCGTGGGCGGTGCGGGACTGGTTCATGGTCGTTCTCACTCTCTGACGTGGTCTGCGGCCGTTGCCGCGGCTTCACTAGTGCAGATACGGCCCGCCGGCCGGATTCATCGCCTGGGACCGATGAATTTCGGGGGCCGGATGTCTCTAACGGAGTAGGTTGCGTCGCAGCCGAGAGGAGGAGGTCGTGCCGACGCAGGAGGATTTCGTCGAGCAGGCGGCGCCTTTTCGGGCCGAGCTGATCGCGCATTGCTACCGCATGCTGGGTTCGGTGCACGACGCCGAGGATCTGGTCCAGGAGACCTACCTGCGGGGCTGGCGCGGCTATCCGGCCTTCGAGGAACGCGCGGCGTTGAAGACATGGCTGTATCGGATCGCGACGACCGCCTGCCTGCGTGCGTTGGAGAGCCGCGCCCGCCGCGTGCTGCCGATGGGGGTGGGGGACGGCTCGCTGGACCCGGACGCCGATTTCGACGCGAAGGCGGCCGCACACGCCTGGCTCGAGCCCATTCCCGACGCGATGATGTTCACGGGCCCGGAGGAGGGCCTCGCCGCCAAGCAGAGCGTGCGGCTGGCCGTAATGACGGCCCTTCAGGAGCTTCCGGCGCGGCAGCGCGCGGTGCTGATTCTGCGCGACGTCGTGCAGTTCAGCGCCGCGGAGGTCGCCGAACTGCTCGAAACCACACCGGCCGCGGTGAACAGTGCGCTGCAGCGCGCCCGGGCGCACGTTGCCGAACTCTCCCCCGCCGAGGAGAGCATGTCCGAGCCCGACGATGCCGAGCGCCGCGAATTGCTCAACCGGTATTGCGCGGCATTCGAAAACGCGGACATGGCGGCGCTGACGGCACTGCTGCAAGCCGACGTCCAACTCGAAATGCCGCCTATGCCAATCTGGTTCACCGGCCGAGATGCCGTGCTGCGGTTCCTCGCCGGCCGCGCTCTGGCCGAACCCGGCGATGTCGCGATGATCCCGACGGCCGCGAATGCGCAACCCGCCGTTGCCGAATACCGGCGCGCCGCAGACGGGGAGATGCGGGCCCATTCCATCCACGTCTTGACCACCCGAGCCACCGGGGTGGTCGGCATCACCGTCTTCCTCGACCCCGGCCTGTTCAGCACGTTTGGTTTGTCGTCAACCCGGTAACCTTGTCCCGGGACGTGATTGCGCCTTGCTCGCTAACGGAGGCCCGCCTGCATCGTCATCGGCGTCGTCGCACGGTTTACCGTCCCGGCCCACGTGTGGACAGGTCCTGCACCGGCCAGGATCATTAGGCGCGGTAGACGAAGTTGAAGGGTGACGAGTGAAGATTCCCGGCGTTTCCAGCGTCGTCGCTGGTGTAGCTGGCGGAGCCGCACAGGTGGTGCGGGCCGGTGTGTCCACCGCGGCAGGGGCCGCGGGCGCGCTGCAGACGTTGGCCAGTCCGGTCACCGAACTCGCCGGCCCGGTCATCCAGTCGGTGGCGCAGACGACGGGTCGAGTGATCGGGTTGGACGGTTCGTCCAACGGCGCCCCCGCCATCATGCCGCCGGTGCGCTGGCACAGCGGGCAACGAGTGCACCTGGACTTGGATCCGTTGTTGCCATTCCCGCGTTGGCACGAGTACGCACCCGCCGTGGAAGAACCGGTGCGCCGAATCCCGGGTGTGGCCAAGGCCCACGTGGAGGGGTCGCTGGGCCGCCTGGTGGTCGAACTGTCCGACGACGCGGACAGCGGCGCCGTTCTGGAAGAGGTGCGCGCGACGGTTTCGTCGATCGCCTCCGACATCACGTGGTCGAAATCGGAGGCGGCGCCGCTCTCCGCGCCGTTCGCCGACCCGGGTAACCCGCTGGCGATCCTGGTGCCGCTCACCGCGGCGGCGATGGACGTCGTCGCGATGGGGGCCGCGGTCACCGGGTGGGTGACCCGGCTGCCCGCCGCGCCGCAGACTACCCGGGCCGCGGCCGCGCTCATCAACCATCAACCGCGCATGGTCTCGATCCTTGAGGGCCGGCTGGGGCGAGTGGGCACCGACATCGCATTGGCCGCGACGACGGCGGCCGCCCACGGCCT
Organism: Mycobacterium mantenii; assembly: GCF_010731775.1. Lineage (NCBI taxonomy): Bacteria > Bacillati > Actinomycetota > Actinomycetes > Mycobacteriales > Mycobacteriaceae > Mycobacterium > Mycobacterium mantenii. The sequence continues at coordinate 4,209,514 of NZ_AP022590.1, forward strand.
GACTCAATCGTTCGGCACGCCGATGCTGGACCTGACGCAACGCACCCTGCAGGTCTCCGAGGCGTCGGCGCACCGGCGTGTATGGCGCGACCGCGAGCCGCAACTGGCCTCCCCCGACCGGCCGCAGGCTCCGGTGGTCCCGGTCATCTCCTCGGCCAAGTCGGAGGTGCCCCGGCACAGCTGGGCCGCCGCGGCGGCCGGTGAGGCCTCACACGTCGTGGTCGGCGGAACGATCGACGCCGCGATGGATAAGGCCAAGGGCTCGATGGCCGGGCCGGTGGAAAGCTATGTCGATTCGGCGGCCAACGGGTCGTTGATCGCCGCCGTCAGTGCGCTGGTCGCCGGTGGTGGCACCGAAGACGCCGCCGCGGCCATCGAGGCCGGGGTACCCAGGGCCGCGCATATGGGCCGCCAGGCCTTCGCGGCGATACTGGGCCGCGGGCTCGCCAATTCCGGGCAGCTGGTCCTGGACCCGGGCGCGCTGCGCCGCCTGGACCGGGTGAAGGTGGTCGTCATCGACGGCGCCGCGCTGCGCGGCGACCATCGCGCGGTCTTGCACGTCCGCGGCGACGCCCCCGGCTGGGACGACGACCGGGTCTACGAGGTGGCCGACGCGCTGCTGCACGGCGAAGAGGCGCCCGACCCCGACCCCGACGAGTTGCCCGCGACCGGTGCACGGCTGAGATGGGTTCCGGCGCAAGGGTCTTCGGCGGCACCCGCGCAGGGCCTGGAAAGCGCCGACCTGATCGTCGACGGCGAATGCGTCGGCAGCGTCGACGTCGGCTGGGAGGTCGACCCCTACGCGATCCCGCTCTTTCAGACCGCGAACCGCACCGGTGCGCGAGTGGTGTTACGCCATGTCGCGGGGACCGAGGACCTCACCGCCAGTGTCGGCACCACGCATCCGCCCGGCACGCCGCTGCTGAACGTGGTCCGTGAGCTGCGAGCCGATCGCGGACCGGTGCTACTGATCACCGCGCTGCATCGGGACTTCGCGTCGACCGACACGCTGGCCGCACTTGCGATCGCCGATGTCAGTGTGGCGCTTGATGATCCGCGCGCCGCCACCGCATGGACCGCGGACATCATCACCGGCACCGACCTGGCCGACGCGGTGCGTATCTTGTCGGCGATCCCGGTGGCGCGGTCGGCCAGCGAATCGGCGGTGCACCTTGCGCAGGGCGGCACCACGCTCGCCGGGCTGCTGCTCGTCACCGGTGAGCAGCAGACATCCACCAGCCCGGTGAGCTTCCGGCGCTGGCTCAACCCGGTCAATGCCGCCGCGGCCACCGCCCTGCTGACGGGGACCTTCTCGGCGACCCGGGTGCTCCGGCTGCCCGACCCCACTCCGCAACCGCTGACCGCTTGGCACGCACTGGATCCCGAGATCGTGTATTCGCGACTGGCCGGAGGTGCGCGGCCGATGGCCGTCGAAACCGAGTCGTCCTGGCGGCGCCGCCTGGACGACCTGTCGTACAGCCCGGCGCTGGAACCCCTGCGCAAGCCCTTGCACAACGTGGCCCGGCTGGCATCCGCCACCCGCACCGAACTCGCCGATCCGCTGACACCCATCCTCGCCGTCGGTGCGGCGGCGTCGGCGATCGTCGGCAGCAACATCGACGCGCTGCTCGTGGCCGGCGTCATGACCGTCAACGCGATAACCGGTGGGGCACAACGGCTTCGGGCCGAGTCCGCGGCCGCCGAGCTGTTCGCCGAGCAGGACCAGCTGGTGCGCAGGGTGGTCGTACCGGCCGTCGCGACCACGCGCCGCCGGCTCGAGGCCGCCCGGCACGCGACCCGCACCGCGACGGTGTCCGCGAAGTCGCTGCGGCCCGGCGACGTGATCGATCTGGCCGCGCCCGAAGTGGTGCCCGCCGACGCCCGCCTTTTGGTCGCCGAAGACCTCGAGGTCGACGAGTCGCTGCTGACCGGGGAGTCGCTTCCGGTGGACAAGCAGGTGGACCCGGTCGCCGTCAATGACCCCGACCGCGCCAGCATGCTGTTCGAGGGCAGCACCATCGTCGCCGGACGGGCCCGGGCGATCGTCGTCGCCACCGGGGTCGGGACCGCCGCGCACCGCGCGATCTCGGCGGTGGCCACCGTCGAGACGGCGGCCGGTGTTCAGGCCCGGCTGCGCGAGCTGACCAGCAAGGTGCTGCCGCTGACACTGGCCGGAGGTGCCGCGGTGTCGACGTTGGCGTTGCTGCGCCGCGCGCCGCTGCGCCAGGCGGTGGCCGACGGCGTCGCGATCGCGGTGGCCGCGGTCCCCGAGGGCCTGCCGTTGGTGGCCACCCTCTCGCAGCTGTCGGCCGCCCAGCGGCTGACCGCGCGCGGAGCCCTGGTCCGCGTCCCGCGCACCATCGAGGCGCTGGGTCGGGTGGACACCGTCTGCTTCGACAAGACGGGCACGCTCACCGAGAACCGGCTGCGCGTCGTGTGCGCCGTACCCCACGACGTGGACCCGCACGATCCGTTCCCCGAGCTGACCGATCCGGCATCGGCGGCGCTGCTGCGGGCCGCCGGGCGGGCGTCCACGAAACCGCAGGATGGCCAGGGGCACGCGCACGCCACGGACGAGGCGATCGTCACTGCGGCGAGTTCACTGAACGGCCACAGCGATTCGGACTGGACGATGCTCGCGGAGGTGCCGTTCGAGTCCAGTCGCGGCTTCGCCGCCGCGATCGGTACCGTGGGCGACGACACCGGGACCGCCGCTGACGGCCCGCTGCTGATCATCAAGGGGGCCCCCGAGGTCATCCTGCCGCGCTGCAAGTTCGCCGATCCGGAGGCCGACCAAGAGCGGGCCGAGGCGGTGGTGCACGGCCTTGCCGAGCAGGGCCTGCGGGTGCTCGCCGTGGCGCAGCGTAATTGGAAGCACGAGACTGACGACGACGACACGGACGCCGACGCCGTGGACGCGGCGGCGAAGAACCTCGAACTGCTCGGCTACGTCGGCCTGGCCGACACCGCCCGGGCATCGGCCCGCCCGCTGATCGAAGCGCTGGTGGACGCCGGCCGCGACGTGGTGCTGATCACCGGCGACCACCCCATCACCGCGCAGGCGATCGCCCGGCAGCTGGGCCTGCCCGAGGACGCGCGAGTGGTCACCGGTGCCGAACTCGCCGGCCTCGACGAAGACGCGAGCGCCAAGCTGGCCGCCGACGTGCAGGTGTTCGCCCGGGTCAGCCCCGAGCAGAAGGTGCAGATCGTGGCCGCCCTGCAGCGCTGCGGGCGGGTGACCGCGATGGTCGGCGACGGCGCCAACGACGCCGCGGCCATCCGGATGGCCGACGTCGGTATCGGGGTGAGCGGTCGCGGTTCGTCGGCCGCCCGCGGCGCCGCCGACATCGTGTTGACCGACGAGGATCTGGGCGTCCTGATGGACGCCCTCGTCGAGGGCCGCAGCATGTGGGCCGGGGTTCGCGACGCCGTCACGATCCTGGTCGGCGGCAACGTCGGCGAGGTATTGTTCACCATCATCGGCACCGCTTTCGGCGCCGGACGGGCGCCGGTGGGGACGCGTCAGCTGCTGCTGGTCAACCTGCTCACCGACATGTTCCCCGCGCTCGCCGTCGCGGTCACGTCGCAGTACGTCGAACCCGATGAGGCCGGGTACGAATCCGCCGAGGCCGCCCAAGAGGCGCGACGCATGCACCGCCGCGCGGTGCTCACCGGACCCACGCCCTCGCTCGACGCCCCGCTGATGCGCCAGATCGTCACGCGGGGTGCCGTCACGGCCGCCGGGGCGACGACCGCCTGGGCCATCGGACGTTGGACGCCGGGCACCGAACGTCGCACGTCGACCATGGGCTTGACCGCGCTCGTGACGACGCAGTTGGCGCAGACACTGCTGACGCGCCGGCACAGCCCGCTCGTCGTGGCGACCGCCCTGGGCAGCGCCGGCGTCCTGGTCGGCATCGTGCAGACCCCGGTGATCAGTCAGTTCTTCGGGTGCACGCCGCTCGGTCCGGTCGCTTGGTCGGGGGTGTTGGGGTCGACGGCGGGCGCCACCGCGATCTCGGCGCTGGCACCCAATTGGCTGGCCAAGCAGGTCGCCGCGCTGGAGCCCGGCGAGAAGTGAGCCGTTAGCCGGACAGTTCCTTGCGCAGCACCTTGCCTGCGGGGTTGCGCGGAATGCTGTCTACGACGTTGATGTCGCGGGGCTGCTCGAAACGAGAGACCCGGCCCTTGAGGTACTCGCGCAGCTCCGGCACGTCGATGTCGCTGCCCTGCTGTGCGACCACGAACGCCGCCAATCGGTGACCGAACCGTTCGTCGGGAACACCGATGACCACGCTGTCGGCGATGGCGGGGTGCTGGGCGAGTGCGTTTTCGACCGCGCGCGGGTAGACGTTCTCGCCGCCGGAGATGATCATGTCGTCTTCGCGGCCGACGATGAAGAGCCGGCCCGCGTTGTCGAGATAGCCCATGTCTCCGGTGCTGGTCATGCCTTCGACGACGGCCTTGGCACCACCATCGGTATAACCGTCGCTTGCCAGCTCGCCGCCGACGAAGATCCGCCCGGTGACCCGCGGCCCGACCGGTTGGTCGTGCTTGTTCAAGATGCGCACCGGGCACCCGGCGACCGGCTTTCCGACGGTCTCGGGTGCCTCGCGCAGATCGGCCGGCGTCGCCAGGGCGCCGATGCCGACCTCGGTGGAGCCGTAGCCGTTGTAAAGGATGTCGCCGTAGGCGTCCATGAACCGCTGGCCCAGAGTCGGGTCGAGGCGGTCGCCGCTGGAAATCGCCACCCGCAGGTACGGCACCGGGTTTCGGGCCCGCACCTCGTCGGGCAGGTCGAGGATGCGAGCGAGCACGACCGGCACCGCGGTGAAGGCATCGGCGCGGTGTAGCGACGCCTGGGCGAGCGCGGCTTCGGCGTCGAAGTCACGACGCGTGAGCACGGTGCCGCCAAGGGCGATCGTCAGCATCAGCATGCCCAGCCCAAGCCCGTGAAACATGGGCATTGCCACCGAGATTCGCGATCCGGTGCGTAACTGGGTGCGGTCGAGGAGTGTCACCCAGACGCCCACCGCGGAGCGCATCCGCGGGCTGCGCGGCACCCCTTTGGGTTTGCCGGTGGTGCCCGAGGTCAACAGCACGATGCGGCCCGGTGCGGCCACGTCCGCCCGGCGGGCGTCCTCGTCGATCCCAACCGTCGCGGGGTCGATGGTGACGACCGATTCGTCGGCGGCCCGGACCCGCTCGGCGAATTCGTTGTCGGCGACGATCGTTGAGATCTGGTGGCTTTGCACCGCGGCCGCCAGCGCGTCGCTGCGGAATTCCGTACTGATGAGGACGACGTCGGCGCCGAGCAGAGCGGCGGCGAAAACGCCCGCCACGAAACCGCGTCCGTTGCGGCACATGACCCCGACCGCCTGCCCGGCCGCGACACCCTCACCGGACAACCGCCGCGCCAGCGACTCGGTCGCCAGTTGCAGCTGGCGATAGCTCAGGGCCCCGTCGTCGTCGACGATCGCCGTTCGGTCGGGCCAGCGGGCCGTCGTGACCGCCAACAGCGTGTAGGGATTCGTGCCGCCCCGGCGTGCCTCGTGAAGCAGCCGGAAAGCCGCAAGCGGCGCCGGCGGATTGAGCAGACCGGAGTGCATCAGGGCCCGGACGGCGGTGGTGACCACGCGGTCATTCGTCATGGTCGGCCTCATCGTTGTCGGGCTCGGTGAAGAAGCGGCGATACCACAGCCTGGCCGCGTAGTCGGCCGGGCCGGCCAGGAGCACCGAGGCCAACTCGGCCGGCAGCACCCAGGGCGGTTCGATGGTACGGGGCCGCTCGATGATCGCTTTGGCGATCGCGTCGGCGGCCTCGTCCGGCGACATGCCGGGCAGGCGGCCCAGCAGCGGAGTGGGCGCGATCATCCTGGTGCGGACCAGCGCGAAGTAGACCGTGGTGACATCGACACCGTCGGTGTGCAGTTCCGGGGCCACGCTGCGCAACCAGCGGTCGAACGCGCCCTTTGACGCCTGGTAGACGCCCCATTGCGGACCCGGCGCGACCCGCACGGCAACGCTGGACACGTTCACGATGTGCCCGCTGCCGTTGCTACGCATGGCCGGCAGCAGGCCAAGAAGCAGCCGGACAGGCCCCAGATAGTTGATATCGATGGTGCGCTGGAAGTCGTGCGGTCGGTCGTACTGGTCGTGCAGCGAGCGGCGCAACGACTTGCCGGCGTTGCTGACCACGATGTCGAGCGGGCCGTGCTCCTCGGTGATCCGCTTGGTCAGGGTGGTCACGGCCGATTCGTCGGTGAGGTCGGTCGGGTAGGCGACCGCGTGACCGCCGCCGGCGTTGATCGATGCCGTCAGGTCGGACAGCCTGTCCTCGGATCGGGCGACCACCAGCACGGTGGCCCCCGCGGCGGCCAGGCTACGCGCAGTCGCCTCGCCGATGCCGTAGGAGGCGCCGGTCACCAAGGCGGCCTTGCCGGAGACGGCGTCGCGCAACTTGCCGGGATCCGACACCCGCGCCGGGTTGGCGACGTGGTCCGTGATCGTGTTCAGGGCTTGCGTTATCGCGTTCACTTCGCTGCCCCATTCATTCGAGCCGCTCGCCGAGGTCGGCCGTTGCTTCACCGTGCCCCGACTCGTAACTACTAGAAGCACACCACATTGCGCCGCGGGCCCGCGCTCCGCCCCGGCCGTAACGACCCCCAGGGACAACCTCGATGATTGCCGGGACACACGCAGCGAGCGCCCGCGCCGGATGAGCGCCGCGCACAACCAATCTCAGCCCGTCCGCATCAGCGGCGGTTCTTTTATGAGAACACAGTAATTTCGGTGTTTCCCGTGTTTAAGGGGCGTGTCGGCTGGGCACAATGGCGGCATGATCGCACGTCACGTCATTCGTTCCCTTGGTCCCGCAGTAGTTATCGCAGCCTCGGGCGTGGCCTTCTCAGCCATGTCCACTTCCGTTATTCCCTCCGCCTCGGCTCAGTGTCCGGACGTGCAAGTGGTGTTCGCCCGCGGCACCGGTGAAGCACCGGGTGTAGGCCCCACCGGTCAGGCCTTCGTCGACTCGTTGCGCCAACGCGTGGGCTCACGGTCGTTCGACGTCTATCCGGTCAACTACCCCGCCACCGACCAGTGGGACACCGGCATCGACGGCGTCAGAGACGCGGGCGCCCACGTGGTTTCGATGGCCCGCGACTGCCCCAACACCAAGATGGTGCTCGGCGGCTACTCCCAGGGCGCGGCCGTGATGGGCTTTGTCACCTCGGCCGCCGTACCCGACGGCATCGACCCCAACACCGTCCCCAAACCCTTGGACCCCTCGGTGGCCAGCCATGTCTCCTCGGTCGTGCTGTTCGGCATGCCCAACGTGCGGGCCATGAACTTCCTCGGGGAGCCGCCGGTCGTCATCGGACCCAACTTCCAGGACAAGACCGTCAAGGTCTGCGCCACCGAAGACCCGGTCTGCTCCGACGGGATGAACTTCGCCGCCCACGACACCTACGCCGACGACGGCGCCATGATCGACAAGGGTGTCGCCTTCGCCTCCAGCCACCTGGGCATGGGCGGCCCCGGCGCGACGTCGGTCGCGTCGCCACACGGGGGCTTCGGAGAGTAACCGGCTCGCGGGGGTTGTGTTGCCCGACGCCCGATGTCGGGCAGCCCTACTCCCCGATGAAGCCTTTGTTGCGCATCAGGGCGTCCGCCAGGAATCCGTCGTGCGGAATCTCCGGCGCGTGCCACCACGTCGGATGATGCCCGCAGTAGACATTGGCGACGGTCGGTTCGGCGACCAGATCGTCGATCAGCGTCGCGTCGCCGGTGATCGCGGTGACGACCAGCGAATGCCGCAACGGCTCTAACCCGGTACCGCGCGTGAAGGGCGCTACCCACACACACGGGAAGGGCAACTCGAGGTTGAGTTTGTCCACGTCGGCTTCGGCCATCAGGTGTACGGCGGGACGCAGCGCGGCGTATCCGTCACCGAGGTCGGCCACCACCTGATCGGCGCCGAGCAGCGGGGTTGACCCGGCGGCCTTGGCCGCCAGGAAGTTCGCCAGGACCCGCGCCTTGTCGATGGGCTGGGTGGGCAGCACCGCCCGCTCGTCATCGGTGGGCAGCGGCTCGATAGCCGCCAACCGTTCGGCGATCGCCCGGGCCAACGGTGCGGGATCGCCCTCGTAGAGCACCGCGGTGGTGTTGACGCACGCCATGCCGCCGTGATCGGCGATCGACTCGACGACGACGTCGAGATAGTCATGCCAGTCACGGTCGGCGGTGATCACGATCTTGGTGCGACCCGGCCCGTTGACGATCACCGTTGGATCGTCGGCGTACTTGTCGACCACTTCCTGGCCCCCGTACACCATCGCGAGGTCGGCGGACCGGATGATTTCGTCCGCCCCGGCATGGTCGGTGGGTAGATAGGCGGCGTCCTCGGCGCGAAAGCCGGCCTGCCGCAGCGCGCACACCAGCCGATGCGCGGTCAGCGGCTCGCGCCGCGACGGGCGCACCGCGACCCGGTAGCCCAGCGCGAGCGCCTGGGGCCAGAGCCCGTGGACGCCGGGGCCGTTTCCGGCAGCGTGTACGGCGAACACCTCCCCGCGCCGCACCCACAGCGCACCGCCCGCGCGGATGCGCTCCTCGCGCCAGTCCAGCGTCGCCCCCACCGGCCGAGCCGGCCGGACCGCGTCGAACGCGACGGCGACCGCGTCGGCCACCCCGCGCGCCCCCGCGCGCGTGATCGCGATCGGCATGCCCGCAATCCGGCCGGCCAATCCGGCGTAGGCCTCGAAATCCAGTCCGGCGATCACGCCGTTCACGAAGATCTCGGCGGCCCGGGACAGCGCGGCCGCGCGCTGGGCAAGCGGCAGCGGCGCGGCCTTGCGCTGCGCGCCCAGCGTGCGCGAAACGTACAGCGGCGGAACAATGCTCAACTCCGCGACCGCCACACCGCCGGTGGTCGCGATGACCTCGCGCTTGCGGGTCCGGTATTCACCGTCCGCGCCCAGCGCGTCCAGGGTTACCAAACCTGTTGCAGGGAAATGGTTTTCACGCCCCACGTTCAGTACACGCCCTCGATGACGGGCTCGCCCTCAAAAGTGGTCACCGGCCGCACCTCGCTGACCGAATCGCTGAGTTCGCCCGCCGGTCCGGGCATCCTGATCGCCAGGTCGCGCTCCAGGTTGTTCGGTATGAACATCCCCTTGCTGAGGTGGTTCATCACCACTTGACCCGGCTGCCCGTACGGCACCCGTTCGCCCGTGTCGGGATCGACCACCCAGAACACCACGTACGGGGTGCGCGGGTCGAAGACGAATGCGTCGCCGTCGACGGTTCGGGTGACCGCCTGCGACAACACCATGGTGCTGCCGAACGCCATGGTGATCGTCGTCGCCGGAAAGATGCCGCGCAGCAGGTCAAAGGTGTCGGCGTCCACGTGCGCGCCGCTGAGCAGTAAATAGCGGATCTTGTCGTTGACCAGGTCGACCACTCGGTCGTTGCGGGCGATCGCCTCCAGCAGCGGCGGGGTGGTGTGCAGGTTCGCGACATTCTGCGTCTGCAGCACGTGGACGGCCTGCTCGACGACGTGGTCGACGTAGGCCGCCACTTCGGCGGCCGCCGCGCGGGCGGCGATCTTTTTGACCCAGCGGGGATCGATGTCGATCGCGTGAAAAACCGCGCCCAGCCGCTGTGACACCAGCCGGGAGAAGTAGCCGACGCCGTGCGGCCCGCTGGGCATCAGGCACAGGAAGCCTCGGTCTTGGGCAAAGCCGCCGGCGGCGAAGTCCTCAGTTTGCCAGTCGATGACCTGCGCGACCCAATCCGGCATCTGCACAGTGCGTTTCGGGGCGCCGGTGGTGCCGCCGGACTCGAAGATCAGGGGCAGCGGCGGCGATCCCGGCGAGGCGTAACCCCGCGGAATGAGGTCCTCCACTGGAACACTGCGCAATTCGTTGACCAGGTTGGGAAACAACCGCAGATCGGCAAAGGTGTTGACGTCGGTCAACGGGTTGAAGTCCAACCCGCGGGCGGTCCGCAGCCAGAACGGCGAGCCGGTGTCGTCGCCGAAGTGCCAGGCGATCACCGCGCGCAAGTAGGTCTCGGCATCCTCGACCGGTGCCGATCGCGGAACGTCCAACAACGTGAAATCGACTTCGGCCATGACCTCGATCCTGTCCCATCGCGGACCGGTACACCAAGGACATCGCGCGTGTGCGCAGGTCGCCATCGCGCTTTATCGCCTTATTTCACAGGGAGTTTCATCTGCGTGCACGCGGCGTTCAGCGCCGAGCCGGTTCGCGCGAGTAACCGGGCAAGCTGAACCAGGCGTGGCCTAACTGCCGAGCATGGCGGTGATCGCCTCGTTGAAACGGGGATAGATGTCGTCGTAGGTGCCGTCGCGCTCGGCGAAGCGGAACATCTTGACGCGCTCCACCACGATCTCCTTGGCCTGCGGCTGCGTCTGCAGGAGCGTCATCGTCTCGGTGATGTAATCCTCCAGCGGCATCGCCCGCGGGTCGAATCCCCGCTCCCCCTGCAGCGCGGTCCGCACGTGCGGCGGAATGATCTCGATCACCTGCACCGAGGTGTCGCGCAGCTGGAACCGCAGCGATTCGGTGTAGGAGTGCAGCGCCGCCTTGGCGGCGCAGTAGGTCGGGGTGAGCGCGCTGGGCATGAAGGCCAGTCCGGATGTCACGTTGAGGATCGTGGCGTGCGGCTTGCGCAACAGCGCCGGCAACAGGGCCGAGGTCAGCCGGATGGGACCCAGCAGATTGATGGCGATGCTCTGTTCGGCCAACCCGACGTTGCCGCCGGTGAGGTCCTCGACCCGCTGAATGCCGGCGTTGTTGACCAGCACATTGAGGTTTGGGTACTGGTCGGTCAGCTTGGTGGCGAACCGCCGGATGTCGGCGGGGTCACCCTGATCAAGCGAATAAGTTTGCACGCCCGGGTTGGCCTCGGCCACGGCCCGAAGGTGGTCGCTGCGCCGGGCTGCGATGATCACCTGATTGCCCAGCCGGTGAAACGATTCGGCCAGGCCGCGGCCGATGCCGCTGCCACCACCGGTCACCAGAACGGTATTGCCCGTCATCTGCATCGCGGTTCTCCTTCGGGTCGCCCTGCCATCGGCTCGCTGGGCCGACCTACTTGGCCGACCTAGCGGAATGCCCCAATGCGGAGCCGGTTAACCACGATGCCTCATACGTTGGCGTGGTGTCACGAGTGACACCACGACGACGAGGAGCCGCGCTACTGATTACCCGGCCGGCCGGTTGTGCAGCGGGCGCGGGTCGACGCCCGCGCGGCTCCACGCGTCGGCCGCCCAGCTCGTGTAGAGCACCCGGATCGGAAGCCGGTTGAAAAGCGGGTTGAGCGCGCGGATAGCCGAGGCGATGCGCTGAAAACGCTTCTCCTTCTTAGCATCCCACGGCAGCTGGCACACCTCGCGCATCTGCGGCGGCAGGGTTCCCACCACGACCAGCCGGGTGTAGGCATTCAACGGCGCCGACAGGACCTTCCAGACCGGCTTGGGGATCCGGCGTGGCCCCGGTATGCCCTTGCGGATGTAGCCGGTGCCGTACAGCACGGTCTTGTGCGGGACGAACCGGTCGAGCATCTCGTCCCAGTAGGCCAGGAAGTCGTCGTAGGTCTGCGGTTGTCCCCGATCGCTGACGCCATACAGGCTGTACCAGAGCTTGCCCTCGTTGAAGATCTGTTCCTTCTCGGCACGGGACAGGCGGCGGATGAACGTGTCGGTGTTGTAGATGACCTGATCGACGAAGCTGGCGTGCGCCCAGTAGAACAGCTCCGGATTCAGCGCGTGATATCTCGACCCATCGCTGACGGTGCCCTTGATCGTCTTGTGGAAGTCCCGCACCTTGCGGCCCCATTCATGGGGTTGGTCGGAGTAGACGGTGTTCATCAGGGGCGGCGCGGTCCGCTTGGCCCGGCCCAGCGTGTCGCTGAAGATGACGGAGTGGTCCAGCACGCCTTGCGCGAGTTGCTCGATGCAGTTCTCCACCCCGGCGGTGCGCTGGAACCCGAAGAGCTGAGTCCGGTTGTCTCCGTAGAACTTCCAGATCAACGAGTCCGGTCCCAGCCGCGGGGACGCGTCGGCGATCTCGTCGTCGATGGGCATGGGCATCGCTTCGCGGACGCCGGTGTCGAACCGCGACCCCGCGGTCACCGCGTCGTTCTGGGCGGTCATGCCCACCTCCTTGTCGCATTGGCGCCGCGCGTCACGGCATCCCCGACCACGCATTGTGAACCAATGACACAAAGCCGTATCTTTGTTTCAAAGCCTAGCAAGGGCTCGATGCCGGGCAGTCCGGGGCCCGGAAAAATCGGTGATGAACCATGCCGAGGAGTTGATACGATGCCGCGAATCATGCAGTCCGAACCGGGTTCTGCCGTTGCCGAGGCGCTCACCGGTCTCGATCGCACCATCTTGGACACCGCGCGCAGCGTGTTCGAAACCTATGGCGTGCGTCGCGCCAATATCGACGACATTGCCGCGCGGGCGGGGGTCAGCCGCAGCACCATCTACCGTCGTTTCCCGACCAAAGAGAACCTGTTCGCACAGGTGGTGCGGCGCGAGGCCGGCCTGTTCTTCATCACCCTGGACCAAGCGACACGGGGCTGCGATCCGCAACAGGCGGTGGTCGAGGCCTTCGCACTCGGGGTTCGCCTGGTTCAAGACTCACCGCTGTATTCGCGGATCGCCGACAGCGAACCCGAACTGTTCGGCCTGTTCTCCCGCTCGCACGCATTCCCAATTCGCCAGTTCGCCGACGGGATCGCCTACACCCTGCGGCGTTGCGGCGCCGACGCGGCCGACTCCGATCTGAACAACATCGCCGACATCCTGCTTCGCGTCGCGTTGGGCATCATCGTCTTTCCCACCGACCGGCTCGACACCTCGGACCCGGCCGCGGTTCGCGAGTACGCCGCCCGCTATCTGGTCCCGATCATCAGCGTGGCCGCCAACGCACCTCGATTGTCGGCACCCTGAACTAGCCTTGAATCCGTGGCTGGGAGTTCTGCGGCTCCGCGGACCCGGTACGCCAGTTGCGGCGAGATCGACATCGCCTATCAGGTCTTTGGCGATGGCCCGATCGACCTGCTCATGCTGCCGGGCCCGTTGATCCCGATCGACTGCGTCGACCTCGAGCCGTCGATGTACCGCTTCCATCGCCGACTCGCGTCGTTCTGCCGGGTGATCCGGTTCGACCAGCGCGGCATCGGCCTGTCGTCGCGGGTTCCCTCGTTGGACATGCTCGGCCCGGAATCGTGGGCCAACGATGCGCTCGCGGTCATGGACGCGGTGGGATGCGAGCGGGCAACCATCTTCGCCCCGGGGTTCACCACGCTGGCCGCGATCGTTCTCGCGGCCGACCATGCCGACCGGGTGAGCAGCCTGGTCATCGCCAACGGCGCGGCACGCACGCTGCGTGGCCCCGATTACCCCATCGGCGCCGAGCTCGAGGCCGCCGATCAATTCACCACGGTCGGGATGGAGCCCGACGCCGTCGAGCAGGGTTTCGACATGCTCGGCATCATCGCGCCCTCCGTCGCGGACGACGAGGCGTTCCGCTCGTGGTGGGACATGGCCGGTAACCGGGCCGCGTCGCCCAGCATGGCCCGCGCCTTCATCAACAAGATCAGGGAGGGCGACGTCCGCGACAGGCTGCCCCGGGTCGCCGTGCCGACGCTGATCCTGCATCGCGACAACCAGGACTTCAGCCCCGTCGAGCACGCGCACTATCTCGCCGGGCACATCGCCGGTTCGCGCCTCGTCGAGTGCCCGGGCGAGGATGCCCTGTACTGGGTGGGCGACACCGCGCCCATGCTCGACGAGATCGAGGAGTTCATCACCGGGGTTCGCGGCGGCTCCGACGCCGAACGGTTGCTCACCACCATCGTCTTCACCGACATCGTCGGCTCCACCGAGCGCGCCGCGATCCTGGGTGACCATCGTTGGCGCGACCTACTGGACAACCACGACCGGATCGTGCGCCACGAACTGCAGCGCTTCAGTGGCCGCGAAGTCAACACGGCCGGAGACGGATTCGTCGCGACGTTCAGCAGCCCGAGCGCGGCGATCGCCTGCGCCGACGCCCTCGTGGACGCCGTTCGCGTGCTGGGCATCGAGGTGCGGGTCGGCATCCACGCCGGCGAAGTCGAGGTGCGCGGCGCAGACGTGGCGGGTATGGCCGTGCACATCGGCGCGCGGGTGGCCGCACTCGCAGCACCCGGCGAGGTGCTGGTGTCCTCCACGCTGCGCGACATCGTCACCGGGTCGCGGCACAGGTTCGGTGACCACGGCGAGACGGCGCTCAAGGGGGTACCAGGTTACTGGCGCCTGTACGCCCTGGTCCGCGAGCACGCCGCCGTCCGGCGGTAACCATGCGGCAAATCGCAGCGGTCGAAGCGTCGGCGTAGGCTGCGAAGAGGGACTTACCGGAGCCGAGCTTCGCGGCTTTCCATTCGATTTATGGTGCCCAGCTTGACTTTTGATCGAAGGAGTACGCATGACCGACGTGCACATCTCGCTGCCTCCCGCGCTCCGGCGAGCGCTGGATCTGCTCATCGATCCGCCGGCCGATCCCGACGTGAGCAAGGGTTACCTCGACCTGCTCGGCGCCGCCCCGGCCGGGGGCGGCGACGTCGAGAAGAACACCGGCCCGATCCAGGCGGCCTGGGCGTCAGCGATCGGGTCGATGCTCTACGACAATGCCCAGGCACTGTCTCGTCGCTGGATCAGCGCATGGCAACTGCCGCTGGAGTGGTTGGCGGTCCCGCAGGGTGGTATCGCGCTGGACGTCGGCTCGGGTCCGGGCAACATCACCGCGTCGCTGGCGCGCGCCGCCGGTCCCGAGGGGCTGGCCCTCGGTGTCGATATCTCCGAGCCGATGCTTGCCCGGGCCGTCCGCAATGAAGCCGGCCCGCAGGTCGGCTTCATCAAGGCCGATGCGCAACGACTTCCACTGCGCGACAACACGATCGACGTGGCGATTTCGACGGCCGTGCTGCAGTTGGTTCCGGACCCATCCGCGGCCCTTGCCGAGATCGCCCGCGTGCTGCGGCCCGGCGGCAGGCTGGCCGTCATGGTTCCGACCGCCGGGCGCCTGGCCCGGTATTGGCAACGGCTGCCGAACGTCGGGGCGCACGCGTTCGACGACGACGAAATCGGCGATGTGTTGGAAGACAACGGCTTTGCCAGCGTGCGCGTCAAGAACTTCGGCACCTTCCAGTGGGTTCGCGGTAAGAAAGGCTGACCCGTCCGGCGTTTCCGGCGACCGGATGCCGGGCCTTATTCCGGCGATTGCGCCAGCATCGCGAGCCGATCCATCGACTCGCGCAGCATGTCCGCCGTCGTCGCACGCGCGCGCTCGAGGCGGGTGGCGTCGTTCAGCGCCGTCCAGTCGTAGGTGTGGGTCACCGTGGTGAGTTCGGCGTTGACCGGGCTGAGCTCCCAACGCCACAGGTGGCCCGGCGGCTGCTTGTTGGGTTCGGCTGGGCGCCAAGCGATTTTACTGCCCTCGACGAACTCGGTGACGTGATTCTCCCGCACCGCACCATTGGTCAGCGTCGTCTTGAATACGTCACCCACTCGATGGACCCGTTGCCCGGGAGCGGACGATGCCAGGTTGTTGTTGCCGTCCCAGCTGGGCTGGCGGGACGGGTCGGCGATCAGCTCGAAAATCCGGGCGGCATTGGCTGACATCACGCGGGTGGCGCTGACGACGCGTTCAGCTTCCGTATCGGGCATGCCGCTATCCAAGCACGTCGGGCGGCTTGGTCCGTTGGTGACTTTGGGCCGAGCCGCTGAGGACTTTTGGCCATCGCAGCACCGACGGTCGGGATGCGACGGTAATGGGTGCCGGGGCAACTCCGGTGGTCTGCTCGAAGTGCAGTAAGCCCATTTTTGGGCGAGGCCAACCGCAAGGGCCTGCTTGACCCACCGTCGTAAGACGGGGATCTGCCTTCGGGCAGACCTTCATGTGTCCAGGCGGTTCACCCCATCCGGGGCAGCGTCTCGACCGGGCCGGACAGGGCCGCCTTGACGTAGCGGGTGTCGTCGTCGGCCAGCACCTCGGTGTCGTCCGCCTCGATGCCGTCCACGATCGCGCGCGCCACCTGGCGCGGGTCGTTCTTGGGTGCGTCGAAGCCGGAGGTCATGTCGGTGTCGGTGAAGCTGAGGTGCGCGGCAACGACCAGGGTGCCTTGCTTCTCGAGCTCGATACGCAGCGAATTGGTTGTCGACCACAGCGCCGCCTTGGAGTCGCCATACCCGCCGGATCCGGGCATCCAGGACAAGATCGAGGCGATGTCGACCAGGGCGCCACCACCGTTGCCGGCCAGGATCGGCGCGAACGCCTTAGCGACCCGGAGCGCGCCGAAGTAGTTCGTCTCGAACACGGCGCGTACTTCCTCGATGTCGCTGTCGAGCAGCTTGCGCGCGCCGAGTACGCCCGCGTTGTTGATGACGATGTCGGCGTCCGGAGCCGAAACAGCCAGGGCCGCCACCGACTCGGGCTTGGTAACGTCCAATTCGACGCTGACTACCCGGGGATCCTGACTGGGCTTTGGCGCCCGCGCAGTCGCGTAAACCTTGGCTGCGCCCCGTTCCAGCAACTCCGCCACGATGGCCTTGCCGAGACCGCGCTGCCCGCCGGTGACCACCACCGTCGACCCCTTGACGTTGACCATGACTCCCGCTCCTTCGACTTAGGCAAATCTATTTTGTTTGCGTCACGCTAGTTGACCATTGCGACATAGTCAATTAGTCTTTGCCTATGTCTATTCCGTGGACTGCGTCACAGCGGTACGGGTGCGCCACGGCACCGGCAGGCCTCGGCCTGGTCCAGGACTTCCTCAACACGAGGGCTATCGACGGGTACGGGCCGGACCTGCTGGCCAACCCGGAGAATGCCGGCGACTGGGCGGCCACCGCGGTGCGGGCGTGGTCGTCCGTCCGCGATGTGGATTTGTCGTCACCGGAGTTGCGTGACGCGGATTTGGTCAAGCTGCGCGCCTTGCGGACCACCATCGGGCGGCTGGTGGCCGGCGAACCGCCGAGCCGTCGGGGCGTCGGCGGTGTCGGTGCATTTTTCACGCTGTCCGACGCCGGTGAGGTGCGGCTGGACCCCAGCGGCAGCGGTTGGCGCTGGCTGGCATCGGCCCTGTGGGGCGAGATCCTGCTGAGCCAGCAAGCCGGTACCTGGCGGCGGATCAAGCGCTGCCACAACCACCGGTGCGGTTCGACGTTCTACGACCGCTCGAAGAACAACAGCGGGGTCTGGCACGACGTCAAGACGTGCGGCAACGCCGTCAACCTGCGGGCCTCCCGGGCCCGGCGGCGCGAACGCGATCGGGCCGCGGGCTCAGGCCTTCTGCCAGAGCAGGCGGTACCGGTAGTAGAGACCCCGCCGGATGCGGGCCCCCGGTAGGACGTCCCTTGTGGTCCGCCGGATCTCGGCCAGACTTTCGCGGGGATCGGCGACCGCGACCCCGATGTTGCGAGTTTCCCGGTGCAGCAACGAACCCGCGTATGCCGCCGGTGTACAAAGACCGGCCCACACCCAGTCGGCGACGCTCTTGTTGGCGGACAGTCCGATGACAGCCAATTTGCCTGCGGGGCGAAGCATCTCGCGCGCCTTCTGCAATGCGGCGCGCAGCCGCAGATGATGCAGGCTGGCAACGAAGGTGATGGGATCGAAGGAACGCTCGGCCGGCTCGAGATCCTCGAACGGCAGCAGTTCCACCGAGGCGTTTCCGATCGGCTGCAATCGCTCCGATGCGCGCCACACCGATATCGGATCCGCATCGATGCCCACGACGCGGCGTGATACCGCGGCTAACCGCTGAGCAAGCAGCCCCTCCCCGCATCCGACCTCCAGGACATCGCCGCGGTTCCGCGAGGCGATACCGATCAGCCAGGGGTGATAGGCGCTGTTGTGGTTCCAGTAGAAGTCGTGCTTCGCGTAGTCATTCACCGTCGCCCCAGTCTGCCCGTCTGGGGGTCAACAGCGTTCGACGCCTCTGGACATCAGGCGCGGGCCCGCGGTCGCGGGGCGCCGCTTGCCTTTGAGCATCACGTGCAAGACGCCGGAGGCGCGCGACTTCAGTGGCGCGACCATGTCGAAAGTGGCGGGAGCCTGGCTGACCCAGGCCGGAAGTGTAGCCACAGTGTGTTCCTTTGTTATTTCGGCCTGTGCGCCGACTCATTGAATTGCACCGCAGCTGTTTTACGGGGGTGCCGCGCCGTGGTAAACGCGACGAAAAGCCATTCTGTGGCGTGCGGCACACCTAAGCCGCAACGAAAGGCACGCAACTGCCTTGCTAGTGAAAACCCTTGAACCGGCGTAGATAACCAAGCAAACGGTGTGCCGGCACCGGTTTGGGCCAGTCGTCGGAGCGGAAATACGCGTCAGTGCCCCCGTCGACAAACACTACACTGCCGCACAGGAAATCGGCGGCATCGGACAACATGAAACACATCCACTCCGCCATGTGTCCCGCGTCACCGAAGCCGCCAAGCGGGACCGGGAACGACCGGACGGCCTTGGCCTGCCGGGGGTCCGACAATTGTTCTTGCAGAAGCGGTGTCATGATCGCGCCGGGCGACAGGGCGTTCAGGCGCACGCCCGACCCGGCCCATTCCGGCAGCACCGCGTGTCGCCGCACCCAACGGCTGACAGCGATCTTGGAAGCCGCATACATCATCGTCGGCGCCGCCGGACCCATCAGCCGCACCGCTCGCA
The DNA here is from genome assembly GCF_010731775.1 of Mycobacterium mantenii. Classification (NCBI taxonomy): domain Bacteria; kingdom Bacillati; phylum Actinomycetota; class Actinomycetes; order Mycobacteriales; family Mycobacteriaceae; genus Mycobacterium; species Mycobacterium mantenii. Next base: position 4,228,248 of record NZ_AP022590.1, read on the forward strand.
GCGCCTTGTCGGCATCGTGATCAAGCAGCGCCTTGACGGCCCGGCGCGGCACCGCGGGCACCGTTGTTGTCGAATTACTAGCGACGACAACGACCTTCGCGCCTTCGGCGGTGGCCAGCGCCGAGCGCCAGGCGGCCAGCAATTCGACTACCCCGAAATAGTTGACCGCGGCGATCTGGCGGACCCGATCCCGGCCGGGGCTGGGACCCAGACCGGCCGCCAGCACCGCGCCGTCCAGTCTGTTGTCGGAGGCCGCCAAGACGCGGTCGGCGGCCTCTTTGCGTCCATCTGGCGACGACAGATCGGCGACGATGTCGGCGTCCTTGATGTCGACACCGATGATGGTGTGCCCGTTGTCCCGAAGACGCTGCGCGGTCTCGCGGCCCATCCCCGAAGCCGACCCGGTAATCGCATAGGTCCCCATAGGCTCCTCCGTTCTCAGGGCAGTATGCCCGGTGACCCTGTCGCTCCGGCTGGCCCCGCCCGCTGAGTGGCCGAGGACATTTTCGGATCAGGGTTCCGCCGCGGCCTTCTCGACGTCGAGCAGCTGTTCGCCGCGCCGCTCTTCGTCATAGGCCTTGCGTCCGCCCCGCAGCCCGAACAGCCGTTTCGAGATCAGCAGGTAGATCACCGCGGCGACGTTGATGGTGAAGGTCACCGCGCGGGTCATCGTGATGCCCCTGGCCAGGTCGTAGATCTCCAGCGGCAAGAAGACCGAGGTGGCGATCACCGCGAAGTATTCGCCCCAGCGTTTCAGTAGCCACAGGCCCACCCCTTCGACGACCTCGAGCAGCGCGTAACCGGCCAGCATCAGGGTCAGCAGCGCCAGGGTGGACGGCTTGGCAGCCAGTGCCTTCTCCAACTCGTGCACGATCGTCATCTGATCGACCTTGAAGCCCGCGGCGCGAAAGACCGGCAGGTCGCGATCGAAGGTGGCCTGAATGGCGCCGCGCGCGCCGCGAAACTTCCACACCGCGTAGGCCGCCAGCGCAATCGCCACCGCCCGGAACAAGCGTTCCACCGCCAGTACGCGGATGATGATGGCCTGGCGTAATGCCTTGCCGCGCGTGATCATCGGTGCGTCTTCGGCGCGGCCGCGGCCATGCGGCTCACCGACCGTGAATTCGCCGCACCGCAAGCAGCGCCACACTTCACCCAGCCCGGTGCGCCCGCTCAGCCGGTCGGCGAGTGACTTCTCGTCGGGTGCATAGGTGACGTGACCGGCAACAGCGCAGGTGACCAGCTCCCACCGATTGCGGCCGTGTTCTTTGCCCATCGCCGGATCATTCACGGCGGGCGGTCGACCACGCAAGGGGGCGCGCACATCCTGCGCAGCAAGGGCGTCAGAAGCGGGGCTTGCTGCGTGCGCGCCGGGCGGTGGGAAGCACCGACCCGAGTAGGCCGGTGAGTCCGGTGATCGGGATTTCGTCGAGCCGGGACACTGCGGCGACAATGTCGGCGCGCAAAGGGGCGTCGCAGAACGGTTCGGCGAGCCAGCCGAACTTGTCCACGACCCGTTCCCAGGACATCGGGCGGGTGGGTGATCCCTCGTAATCCGACTGCTCGCGGCTGAACTCTCGCCCGTCGTCCACGATCACGTGCACACGAGCCGCCGTGCGTTGCGGATAATCCGCCGTCAGATCGGCGGCCGGCTTGACCTCCACCCGTGACAGCAGTTCCTGGACGTCGCTTCGCGAAACCCGCTCGTCTTCAAGCTGTTCGGGGCCGACACCGCCGTCGATCAGGGCGACCGCGGTCAGGTATTTGAGGTTGTAGTCGGCCTGCTCCTTGGTGATCGGATGTTCTTTGTCGCCGTACGCTCCCCCACCGGCGAAGTCGTATGCCCCCTGGAAGACCTCGAGGACGACCCGCGCGACATCCGCACCGCGCAAACCGTTCTCGCTGCGAACTGCCAGCACCGCATCGATCACCACCTGACCGTGGATGAGCGAGCAGTACTGCTTCAAGTAGGTCTGCTCGACGCAGGTGAGACCCCGGTCAGCGGTGCGGAGATCGATGGGCTGATCGAACAGCTGCACCAACCCGTGTGGGCCTTCGAACAGCGACTTGGGTCCGGTGATGCCGCGGGCGGCCAGCATCGTGGTGTACACCGCACGCATACCGGTGATCGCCGGCGAGATGCCCTTCCAGTTCGAAACCGGTTCGGCGTGCACGGTCGCCAACGACACGTTGTCGGCCGCCGCGGCGGCGATGGCGTTGGCGGTCTGCTCGGCGCTCAGTCCCAGCAGCTTTGCGCTGCCCGCCGCAACCGACATCGACAGCTGCAGCGCGTGATTGAGTCCGCGCGCCATCACGGGAACCTGCGCGCTGAAACGGCATTGGATCTCGTATGCGACTGCCAGTGCCAGCAGAAAGTCGTCTCCGCCGGCGCCGGTGTGCTCGGCGACGGCCAGAATGGCGCCGATGTTGTCGGCGGGATGGCAGAGCCCGCCCACGGTCAGATAGGTGTCGAGCAGATCGGGATAGCGCACCAGCACCGCGTTGAAAAACGCGGCCTGGTCCACCGATGCCCGCCCGCCGCCGACCAGGGTGGCCGTCGGGGCGCCACCGAACCGGGCGGTGTGTTCGCGAAGCGTCGGGATGAGCTCGCCGTCCAGTGAACCGACCGCGCACGCGATGCTGTCCAGCACATTGCGTTTCAACAACGCCCGCGGTTGTCCGGTCAGATCCGCCGGTCGCGCACGAATGACGAAATCGGCCAGATCGTCGACAACGTAGTTATGTGCCACCAGTTTTCGCCTCCCAGGCGAGGCTACCTTGCCGCGGGCGGGCAGCGACCGCCGTCCGGTGCCCGATCTTTGTGCGATGCACTACATGGCGGTGTCGATCGCGGCCGGTCGCGGTGGCGACCCGCTCAGTTCGGCCGTCTCGTCGGTCAGGTGTTTACCGATGTCCCGGATCTGGCGGGCGCTCAGCGCACACAGCGGGTGCACGGCCACCATCAGGGCGACGCGCCGCCGACCGTCGAAAACCGGCGCGGCGATGGTCACGACGGGTTGCTTGCGGCGGCCCGGGTTGTCGTCGGAGAGGAATCCGATGGTGGTGAACTCGACCAGCAACTGATCCATGATGTGGCGCACCGGAGTCGGCATCTCGCTGCTGTCCAAGGTGCCGACCACCTGCACCGCCTGCGCAAGCGCCGGCGTCGTCCAATCGACGTCGAAGCCGCGTTCACGCGTGTGGGCCAACACCTGTCTGAGGCGCTCCGTGCGGTCGGCATTGCCGCCCGCGCCGCGCCGGATCCACGCGCGTTGTTCCTCCTCGGTGTCCCAGGCCGCCATCGCGACGCCGAACGGCGGCGCGTACGGAATGCGATCACCCGGTATTCCCGAGGGCTGGGTGGCCGGTTCACCCTCAAATGCGGTGACCACCAAGGATTCACCGAACTTCTCGACCACCGAACAGGCGTAGCCGACTTCGCGGGAGAGTCGCAGCGCCGCGGACCGCGCCGCATGCGCGAGCGGCCGGGCGGTGTCCGTGCGGGCGGCCACCACGGCGAGCGCGGGACCGAGGGTGAACGTTTTTGCGACCGGATCGCGACTGGCCCAACCGCGGTCACACAACGTCTTCAGAATTGCGTGCGCGGTCGCCTGGGTGAGATCCAGCTCGCGCACCACATCGGAGAAGCGCAGTCGCGCACTTCCGGACCGCGCCAGCAGCTCGACGACATCGAGCACGCGGGCGGTCGGCGCTGACGTCGATCCGCGAATCGCTTGACTCCTTTACGACGGCGTTTTTACAGTTGTGCGAACATTCGAGATCATATATCGATTATTCGAGAGAGTTAACGCATTGCGCGCTGTGGTGTTACGGGACGGGCGGTTGCAGGTCCGCGAGACGCCGGACCCCGAGCCCGGACCGGGCGAGTTGCTGCTGCGCACGTTGAGCACTGCGATCTGCGCATCCGACGTACATTTCATGGATCATCCCGAACTTGCCGTCGACGACCCGACCGGTCGCTCGTTGTACGACACCGAGCGCGACATCGTGCTCGGCCACGAATTCGCCGGCGAGGTCATCGGGCGCGGGCCCGGCTGCACCGACCAGTTCGCCCTCGGTACGCGCGTGACGGCCATGCCGGTGCGCCTTGTCGATGGCGGCGCGGGCGGAATGCGGATCATCGGTCAGCATCCCGAGGCGCAGGGCAGTTTCGCTGAGCTGCTGGTGGTTTCGGAAGTTGCGGCCAAACCCGTCCCCGATGAGGTGTCCGGCGACGCCGTGGCATTGACCGACGCGTTCGCCGTCGGCGAGTTCTACGTGCGGTCGGCGCAGTTGCAACAAGGCGAGATCCCCATCGTCGTCGGCGCGGGAGCGATCGGGCTCTCAGCGGTCGCAGCCCTGGCCGGTCGCGGCATCGAACCCATCGTCGTCACGGACTACAAATCCGACCGGCGCCAACTCGCCCGTGACCGCTTCGGCGCGCACGTCCTGGTCGACGCGGCCGACACGTCCCCGTTCGACGCGTTTAACCAGGTCCGTGCGCAATACGGGTTGTCCGGCCCCGCAGTCATATTCGAATGCGTGGGGGCATCCGGCTTGATTCAGAAACTGGTCGAATCCGCCGAAATGGGCACCGCATCTACTGTGCGGGCGGCTGGTACACCGGCGACACCCTCGACATCACCACCGCCACCCGCCAGGGCGTGACCATCCAGTTCGGTGGTGGCCCGCACCCGCAAGACTGGTACGGCACACTCGACGCCATCGTGGCGGGCCGGTTGGACCCGCTGCCGAGCGTCGGCAAGATCATCGGCCTCGACGAGGTGCCGGACGCCCTCGATCAGGCCCGCAGGTCCGACGGTCCGCCCAGAATCGTCGTCCGCCCGAATGGAGACATCTTGTGAGCGAACGCGATGACCGCCAAGACATCTCCGACCTGCTGGTGCGCTATGCGACGGGGATCGACCGGCGCGACTGGCCGCTGTTTCGCACCGTGTTCACCGACGACTGCGAACTCGACTACGGCGAGATCGGGACGTGGCACGGCGTCGACGCCGTCGCCGCCTTCATGGAGCAGGTGCACGCCCTGGCGGGGCACACCCTGCACCGCCTGACCAACCAGACCATCGCCCTCGACGGTGACAACGCCACGGCACGCACCTATATCGACGGCCTGATCATGGCCGGCAACAACAACTCTGGCGTCAACGCGATCGGTTTCTACGACGACGACATTGTGCGCACACCGGCGGGGTGGCGCATCGCCCGCCGGCGCTACACCCAGGTGCGCATCACGACGGTGGGGAACGCATAGATGACATTCGCGACGAAATACGGACCGTGGGCGCTGGTGGCCGGAGCCTCCGACGGGGTGGGCGCGGCGTTCGCCGAAGGCCTCGCCGAGCGCGGTGTCAACGTGGTGTTGCTGGCCCGCCGCCAAACCGTTCTCGACCGCGTCGCCGCCGAGATCGAGGCCAACACATCGGCGCAAACCCGCACTGTAGCAATCGATCTCGCGCGGCCGGGCGCGGCCGTGACGATCGCCGCGGCGACCCGAGACCTGGAGATCGGAATGCTCGTGTACTGCGCGGGTGCCGACCCGAATTTCGAGCCGTTCCTCGCCAATTCGATCGAAGCCGCCGAGGCGATGGTGCAGCGCAACTGCATGGTGCCTATGCAGCTGTGTCACCATTTCGCGCCCGCAATGGTGGAACGAGGCAGCGGCGGCATCGTCATCTTCGGTTCCGGCGCCGGGCTGGCCGGCGGTCCGAACATGGTGGCCTACGGCGCCTCCAAGGCATTCGACATGGTCTTCGCCGAGGCGCTGTGGGCCGAACTGCACGACAAGGGCGTCGACGTCTTGGGCCTCATCCTGGGTAAGACCAACACACCGGCATTGCGCGAACTCGAATACAGCCGCGGCCAGCTCGGCTCCCCCGACGAGGTGCCAACGGACGCGGCGGCCGTGACCGACGTCATCGCCGAGGCGTTCGAAAACCTGGGCAACGGCCCGACCCTGATGGTGGGCGAGACCATGCGCGCCGCCGCGCAGCTGCTGGCATCGCTGAGCCGAAACCAGGCCGTCGAGCTGTTCGCCCAAGCCGCCGCGGCGGCCATGGGCCCGGACGCTTGAGCCCGGCGGGAACCGCGGGCGTTCGCTGTGCGTCGTACACCCAATGGCGAGGTTTGCCAAAGTTCTAAATCAGGGCAGCCTAACTCTGGCCTCAAGGAGGCCCTGGGCAGCAAATATAGGTACCGTAGTGCTGTTGCTTTAGCCGACCCGCTACGTTGCTGACCACGTAGGCCCGGGGTATTTTGGGTATCCGATTCGCCACGGCAACCGAGCCGACGTAGCCACCCGATCGCCACCGCCTGCGAAGGATGACGATGCTCGCCATAGACAGGCCCGCAGCCACCGTCTGGACGACGGCACGCTGGCGGCGCCGCACCCTGACCCGTTCTGGACTGATCACCGGCGCATTCGTCGTCCCGGCCGTGGTCGTCCGCATCGCCGGCCTGCATACCGGCGCGGTGCTGGCCCTGCTGATCTTCGGGGCGGCGGTGGTCGCGGCGAGTTTCTTGCTGGCGTGGGCCGCCGAGGCCGCCCAGATCGACGTCTCCGGCGGGCTGGCGACGGCGCTGCTCGCGTTGATAGCCGTGTTGCCCGAATACGCCGTCGACCTTTACTACGCCTACGTGTCCGGCCACAACGCGGATTACACGCAGTACGCCGCCGCCAACATGACCGGGTCCAACCGGCTGTTGATGGGTCTGGGCTGGCCGGTTGTGGTGCTGGTGAGCATCCTGGTCGCGCGCAAGTCCGGTGCGCACAAGTCCCCTGGTTTGACACTGGAACCAGCAAACCGCCTGGAACTCGGATTCCTGTTGGTCGCCGGTGTGATCGCGTTCCTGATCCCGGCGAGCGGCCAGATCCATCTCGGGCTGGGGCTGGCGTTGCTGGCCTGGTTCGGGTTCTACCTCTACAAGGTCAGCCACGGCGACGTCGAAGAGCCCGACCTGATAGGCACCGCGGCCGCTCTGGGTGAACTGCCCGACCGCCGGCGGCGCATCGCCGTGGTCGGCCTGTTCCTTATATCGGGCGGGGTCATCCTGCTGTGCGCCAAGCCCTTTGCCGACAATCTGGTCGCCGCCGGCACCGAACTCGGCATCAACCGCTTCCTGTTGGTGCAGTGGCTGGCTCCGCTGGCCTCCGAAGCACCGGAGTTCATCATCGCGACGATCTTCGCCACCCGCGGCAAGGGTACGGTGGCCATCGCCACGCTGATCTCCTCCAAGGTCAACCAATGGACCCTGCTGATCGGGTCACTGCCGATCGCCCACCTGCTGGGCGGCGGCGGGTTCTCCCTGTACCTCGACTCCCGCCAGGTGGAGGAGGTGCTGCTCACCGCGACCCAGACGATGATGGGGGTCACGCTCATCCTGGCGTTGCGGTTCCACCGGGCCGCCGCATGCACACTGCTCGGACTGTTCGTCGTCCAGTTCCCGATCTTCTCGACACAGGGGCGGCTACTGCTTTGCGGCGCCTATACCGCGGTGGCCGTCGTCGGGCTGATCCTCAACCGCCGTCACATCGCTGCCACCATCGGGGCGCCGTTCTTCGGCACGGCCCTCCGGCACAGCGGTCACCCGCACCACGACGGCGCGGAAGGTGTCAGCCGCCCCGCGTAGGCCGGCGCCGATGACCGCCCCGCGGCCGGGTCCGAAATCGCGCTGCGTATACCGTCCAGGTATGAATCGAGTGTCGGTGATCACCGGCGGCGCCGGCGGCATGGGTGTGGCCACCGCCAAAATCGTCGGCCGCGACCATGCCTTGGTCCTCTGCGACGTCAGGCAGGACCGCCTGAAGGCCGCGGCTGCAAACCTGGAAGAGCTCGGGATGACCGTCACGGCCGTCGACTGTGACGTCACCGAGCGGCGGGCGGTCACGGACCTGCTCGCCACCGCGCACGATCTCGGGACCCTCGCCTCGGTGATCCACACCGCGGGGGTGAGCCCGAGCATGGGCCCGGCCGACTACGTCATGCGGACCAACGCGCTCGGCACGCTCAACGTGAACGAGGCGCTTTTCGCGGTCGCCGGCGAGGGCGCGGTGATCGTCAACGTGGCGTCGATGGCGGCGCACCTGCTGCCCGCGGAAATGGTTCCGGTGGATCAGTTTCCGCTGGCGCTGACGGACGCCGACGCCTTTTTGGAGGCCATGCTGACGACCTGCAACATCGTGCCCGAAGAAGCGCGGTCCGGCCTCGCCTACGCCGTGAGCAAGAGCTTCGTGAAGTGGTACAGCCAGTCGCAGGCGGAGCGATTCAACACGCGTGGGGTGCGCATCGTCTCGGTGTCGCCCGGCTCGATCGACACCGAGATGGGCCGGCTCGAGGAGCAGGCCGGGGCCGGCGCGATGGTCACCAACGCCGCCGTCCCGCGGTGGGGCAAGCCGGAAGAGATGGCCGAGCTGCTCGCGTTCTGCGCCAGCGAGAAGGCCGGATATCTGACCGGCACAGACATTCTCAACGACGGCGGCGTGATCGCCTCGATGACCGAACGAGCCAGGGTGACCGCCGGCAGCTAGCCGAGGTAGTACAGCTCCTCGACCTCCCGGCTATTCCTCGCCCCCCGCGCCGACGATGGCATCGGACAGGCCCGCACCCCTGCGCATCGGCGGGGTGCCGCGGTGTACCCACTCCCGTGGGCGCAGCCGCCAGGTCCGGCGCGCGTACTCCAGCTCGGTGTACGGCCACTGGGTGACGATGCGCCCGGACGGCGATCGGAAGTAGCTGTCGCACTGCGTCCAGATGGTGCGCTCCAGATCCGCGGAAAGTACATCGTTGTAACGCTTTTCGGCCTCGGGTCGCACGTCGAGATAGCCACCGCGGCGCGCCAGGCGGCTCAGCGCGCTGGCGACCAGTCGCGCCCCGGCCTCGAGGATGTAGACGATGGAGTTGCCACCCTGGTTGGTGTTGGGGCCGTAGAGCATGAAGAAATTCGGGAATCCGCTGACCGCCACGCCCAGGTAGGCGCTCGGGTCGTCGCCCCAGTGCTCGTGCAGGCTTTCGCCGCCTCGTCCGATTACCTCGATGCCGGCGAGGTAGCGGCTGGTTTGGAATCCGGTGGCGCACACGATGGCGTCGGCGTCCACCGACTCGCCGCCGAGGGTAGCGATCGACGTCTCGGTAACTCGTGCGATCGGTTCGGTGACCAAATCGACGTGGTCCTTCTGTAGCGCGCGATAGTAGTCATCGCCGAGCAGCACCCGCTTGCAGCGGAATGGATAGTCGGGAGTCAGGGCGAGACGAAGCCGCTCGTCGGCGACGGTGCGCTCGAGAAACGAGGTTGCGACGCGTGAGCGACTGGCCACTTGTGGGTCTTCGACCGCGCTTCCGGCAAAGTCGTGGAACTGCTTCCAGATTCGCCACCGTTCCCTACGGGCCGCCCACGGATGGCGACGGAACCTCGCCAGCTCCCGAGGACTGAACGGACGGTCGTCCTTGGGCACCATCCACGGGGGCGTGCGCTGGAAAACGGTGACACGCGAGGCGATTCGGGCGAGCTCCGGCACCACCTGCACCGCGCTGGCGCCGGTGCCGATCACCGCAACCTTCTTGCCACCCAAGTCCACGCCAGGCTCCCACGCGGACGTGTGCATCAGGTGGCCGCGGTAGCCGTCGAGGCCGTCGATGTCAGGCAGCCGGGGAGGGCCGAACAACCCGACGGCGCTCACTACGACATCGGCCCGCAGCGTGGTGACGGTGTCGCTGTTCGCTTGCTGCAGCTGCAATTCCCACTGGCAGCTGTCCTCGTTCCATTGCGCCCGCCGTACGTAGGTCCGCAGGTTCAGGTGCCGGCGCAGGTCGAAGTCGTCGACCACCGACTCCAGGTAGGCCAGAATCTCAGGCTGCCGCGCATACGTGCGGCTCCAGTTACGGTTCAGCGCGAACGAGAACGAGTACAGGTGGCTCTGCACGTCGCAGGCGGCGCCGGGGTAGGTGTTGCGCCGCCAGGTGCCGCCGACGCCGTCGGCGGCCTCGATGATCACCAGATCGTCGATTCCCCTGCGGCGCAGCGCGACTGCAGCGGCGACTCCGCCGAAGCCGGCCCCGATGATCGCGACCCGCGGCTGCGGACGCCGCCGTGTTGCCGCTTCGAGCCGGCCGAGGGAATACCAGCGTGCGGCTGCGCGGCTCGTCATGGTGCAACCTTCTTGTTTCGCAGATTCAGTCCCTCCAGCGCGCCGCGGTCACGCCAGCTCGCGAGGATATCGGCGTATTCGGTTGGCGTTCCGAAGAAGAAGCTGCCCTGCCGCGTCTTGGCGTCGGCCTGCCCCTCACGGTTGTAGTAGCCGGGGGTGCAGGTCTTGGCCCGCTCGGCGGTCAAAGCGGAGCGCGCCAGCACGGTATCAACCCAGGCGGCCTCGGCATCGGCCGAGGCCTCGAGCTCGGTGACGCCTTGCTTGAGGGCCCGGGCGATGATCCATGCGACGTGGCGGGCCTGCACGTCGAGCAGATAGGGAAAGTTCACGGTGAGTCCGGACTGGGCGATGCTTTCGATAAAACAGTTCGGGAAACCGTGTACGCAAAGACCGTGAAGGGTCCGAACGCCGTCCCGCCATGCGTCGGTCAACGTCAGACCGTCACGGCCTATCACCTCGAAGCCCGTGCGCCTACTGTAGTCAGTGCCCACCTCGAATCCCGTGGCGAAAATCAAACAGTCCAGCCCGTATTCGACCCCGTCGACCACTACGCCGGCCTCGGTGATGCGCTCGACACCGCGGCCCCGGGTGTCAACCAACCTGACGTTTTCGCGATTGAAAGTTTGTAGATACTCGTCGTGAAAGCACGGCCGCTTGCAGAAGTACCCATACCACGGCTTGAGCGCCTCCGCGGTCGTGCGGTCAGACACGAGGGCGTCCACGCGTGCACGGATCTCTTCCATCTGGGCGAAGTCAGCCAGTTCCACTTCGCGGACCCGTTGCAGTGGATCGGAACCGTTGCCGGTCTCGTGGCGCATCACCGGCAGCTTTCGCGTGATGCTGGTCCAGGCGTCGGCGACCAAGTCTTCGTCGGCGTGTCCTCCGGCGGTGAGGATTTGGAAGTTCTCGATCCGTCTCTGTTGCCAGCCGGGCGACAGGGTCTTCGCCCACTGAGGATCGGTCGGCCCATTCGCCCGCACATTCACCGTCGATGGTGTGCGTTGAAACACGTGGAGCTGCTGACTTTTTCGGGCTAAATGTGGCACACACTGGATGGCGGTAGCGCCGGTGCCGATGATGCCGACACGCTTGTCGGCCAGGTGTTCAAGGTCTTCTCCCGTGTATCGGTAATCCCAGCGGCTGGTGTGGAACATGTGACCGCGAAACGCTGCTATTCCCGGTATTCCGGGCAGCTTGGGTTTGTTCAGATAGCCGTTGGCCATCGACACGAAGCGGGCCCGCATCGCGTCGCCGTGATCCGTGCAAATAACCCACAGGGAATCCTCTGGATCCCAACGGATCTCGCGTACCTCAGTCCGCAGGCAGGCGTCGCGGTAGAGATCGTAGTGCTCGGCGATGCGCTGGCAGTGCGCGAAGATCTCCGCGCCCTTGGCGTACTTCTCGGTCGGGATGTAGCCAAGTTCCTCCAGCAGCGGCATGTACACATACGACTCGACGTCACAGGCGATGCCGGGATAGCGATTCCAATACCAGGTGCCGCCCACGTCGGCGGCCTTATCGATCAGTCGCACACTGTCCACGCCGTGTTCGCGCAACCGTGCACCTGTCAGCAGGCCGCCGAAGCCGGCGCCTATCACCGCGACGTCGACAGTGTCGGTAAGTGGGTCGCGGCTGTAGCGCGGATCGCACCATGGGTCCTCGCCGAAGCGAGCGAACCGGCCCGCCACCTCTACATACTGTTGGATGCCATCAGGCCGTAGCCGTCGCTGCCTCTCCTGGTCGTACTTTCGTCGTAGCGCCTCTTCGTCGAATGGCAGGCCGTCCGCTGTCGTCACTATCTACGACCCCTTCTACCGGCTCGCTGGGCGGAGCCGAGTCGCCCAGCGGATGTGCGCACCGAGGCATTCACCGCGAGCATATAATCAATCGCTTGATCATATCAATGGGTCCGCCCTTCTGCTCACCGTTGATCCACAAAGGCTCAACGCCGGGGTGGACGCCTGCCGACAGCCGCGCGGCGCGCTGGTGCCGCGCCACCTCCTGAGAACAACGCACCCCTGATTAACGGCTTCGCCGCCGCAAGCGCTCGCTGGTACGCCTTGGGCGAGGCCGTTGCGGCCAGTTCGGTCAGGCCATACAGCAGCGCATAGATCACCTCGACGATGGCTCGCGCCTGGGCGCGGTCGACCGAGGGCTGTGTGCGGTACGCGTCGTGGATCACGTCCTCGATGATTTTGCGTAGCGCATGCAGTTCGATGTCGCCACCCCCGCCCACCGAAAGCTCCGCGGCGCCCTGGGCGCGGATCGCCCACTCGAACGCCGCCAGGTCGGGATACTCACGCATCAGCCGACCCGACTCATCCAGTACGGCCTCTATCCGGTCGACTGCGTCGCCGGGCTGCTCGGCGGCTCGACGCAACCGGGGCAACGCGATGTCGGTTCTCGCCGCGATGGCCGCGTTGATGAGCTCCGTCTTGTTCGGGAAGTAGTTGTAGAGACTGGCGCTGGTGACGTTGGCTGAGCGAGCGATTTCGCGGATCGTCGCCCGCGAATAACCCATCTCGGCTACACACCGCATCGTCGCAGCGATGATGCGGTGACGCGTCTGCTCGCCGCTCGCACCGACAGGCCGGCCCAGTTGAGTTGTCGTCGTCATATCCCCAGCCAAATCGGGCAAGCGGCCGCTCCTGCGTCTATCGGTCGCCCGCAGCGATCGTCGACGGGTACGGGGACGGGGCGCTGCGCGGCTAAGGCCGATATTAGGCGCCATGGACGTCTGGATCACCTCCATCGGCGTGCTGTTAATTAACAATCGATCGCTTAATATGGTGCGCGCGGGCAGCCCTGCGCCGACAAGCGATTGGTTCTGCGCCCTTCGCGCGGCGACTCACCAGGAGGCGTTGATCATGAGGAGTTGGCGACCTGCGATGCCAGTGCGAACGTGCAGGCGTCATGAGCTGGGCGGGTGCCGATGAAGGTCGCGGTGACCGGTCCTGCCGGCTACGTCGGCGTGAACCTGGTGCGCCTGCTGATTGAGCGCGGCAACCATGTCGTGGCCATCGATCTCAAAGACTCCAACCGCATTTCGCATCACAACCTCACAACGGTGCGCGCCGACATCCTCGATGCCGCCGCGATGCGTACGGCGTTGGATGGCGTCGAAGTCGTGTTCCACCTGGCCGCAGTCATCACGATGGCCCGCCGTGACGATACGGCTTGGCGGATCAACACCGAGGGCGTGCGCAGCGTCGCCGAGGCAGCGCTGGGGACGGGTGTGCGCAGAATGGTGCTCTGCAGCTCCTTGAACGCGTTCGACCCACGCAATCAGGAGGGACCGGTCGACGAATGCACCCAGCGATCCACCGCCAGCGACCTTCCGCTCTATGACCGCTCGAAATGGCAAGGCGAATGTGAGTTTTCGAGCGTGGTTGAGCGAGGCCTCGACGGGGTTATCGTCAACCCCACCGGCGTGGTCGGACCGGTCGATTACGGTCCGGTGCGATTGAATCGGATGCTTCTCGAGGCGGCCCGCGGCCGGATGCTCGTCGCGATCGGCGGCGGCTTTGACATGGTCGACGTGCGCGACGTCGCATCGGGCTTGTGTGCGGCAGCCGAACACGGCCGAACTGGCGAAAACTACATCTTGGGCGGACATTTCGTTTCGTTTATCGATGCTTTCCGCATAGCGGCCGCCTGCACCGGTCGGCGCGGCCCTTTGGTTGCCCTGCCACTGCCGGTGCTGAAGCGATGCGCGCCGCTGCTCGACACCCTCGGTACCTGGCTGCGCCGCGACATGCTCGGCGCAGCGATGATCGCTACTCTCGTCAACGCTCCGCGCGTGGACGGGGCCAAGGCCCGAAGCGAGCTCGGTCACCGACCACGTGACACCGAAACCGCCATCGCCGATCTGGTTTCGTTTTTCCAACACATCGGCCGCCTACCAACACCACGCAAGGTCAGGACGACCGCCGATCAGGTGGCGCCGCCCTATGACCGCTGAAAGAGTAATCCATGGGTTTGATGACCGCGTTGCGCTTCAATATGACCAACGTCGCCGATCCTGCGGGAAGGCACGCGGATCGCTACCAGGCCGCCCTGGAGATGGCCGCCTATGCCGATCAGCACGGCTTCACCGGTATCAGTTGCGAGGAGCACCATCTGGCGGCGACCGGGTGGTTACCCTCACCACTGATCATGGCCGCGGCCCTGGCGGGGCGGACAACTCGGGTGCGCATCAGCATCAACGCCCTGCTGATCACTCTCTACGACCCAGTGCGGCTGGCCGAAGACATCGCGGTGCTGGACAACCTTTCCAACGGAAGGTTCAGTTTCGTTGCGGGCATGGGTTATCGGCCCGAGGAATACGCGGCGGTAGGCAAAGACTGGACGCAGCGTGGTGCGTTGATGGATCGCTGTATCGAGGTGCTGCTCGCCGCGTGGAGTGACGATCCGTTCGAGTACAACGGACGAATCGTCAATGTCACCCCCAAACCACACACGCGTCCTCGGCCGTTCTTTTTCGTCGGTGGTATGAGCCCTGCCGCGGCACGGCGCGCGGCGAGGTTCGGGCTTCCTTTCGCGCCGCCGATGGCGATGCCCGAAGTCGAAGCGGTCTACGCCGACGAACTTGAAAAGCACGGCCACCGTGGTTTCGTCTACCGCCCGGAGAACGGAAGCACCGTCACGTTGTTGAGCTTCGACCCGGACACCGCCTGGAGTAACTATGGGCACCTGATCCTGAATGAAGCCGTGGAATACAGCCAGTGGAGGCGCCCCGGAGTCACCCGTCCCCACGACATGGCGGCACACACCGTCGAAGAGGTGCGCAGCCGCAACATCGTCGAGATCCTCACCCCCGAGGAGATGCTCGAGCAGATCGCCCATGGCAGAAGAGAAGTCGTGATGAACCCCCTCATCGGCGGACTGCCGCTGGAGGAAGGCTGGGCAAGCCTGCATCTGCTCACAGAGAAGGTGCTGCCAGCGGTCAAGGCACCCGCAGTGAGTGCATCCCCAGCGGGACCGGCTGTCGGATCGCACCCATGATATAATCAACTGATCGATTAATAGTTGCAGCACCATTCGTCGCAGGAAGTGCAGGCATGTACGTCGAGTTGTTTGTGTCTGATGACGCCGCGGCACCGTCTCCGACCAGAAGGCCCGGATCATGACCGTCCCGTCGTCACAGCTCGGCCGGCCGGTCGGTGCCAACGGCGAGGAGACGCGCCGGCGGATCATCACCGCAACCATGCGTTGCGTGGCCGAGGCCGGATATTCACAGGCAAGCATCCGCGAAATCGCCCGTGGCGCCGGCATGACCAGCGGCAGCCTGTATCACTATTTCCCCAACAAGGCCGAACTGCTCAAGGCGACGGTCAAGGAAATAGAGGAACTCGTGTTCCCGCGGCTACGCGCGGCCGCCACCGGTGGCGGGGACGTCGTCGACCGCCTCGAAGCGGTGCTCGACGAGTCCGATCGGTTGATGGGCGAATATCCCTACCTGGCCGCGTTCGAACGCGCCATCCGCGCCGAAAGCGCCGCCTACCTGCGCAGCGGCGACCCCAACCGCACCGGTTTCAAACCCTTGCGGGGCATCATCAAGGAAATCATCGAAGACGCCCGGGCGCAGGGGGCATTGGCCGCCGACATCGATGCCGCAGGGACCATCGATGCGCTCTACGCACTGACGCGCGGCCTCACCGAACAGGCGGCCAACCTGACGCCGCGCGCCTATCACGCCACGCTCGGCGCGGCCAAACAGCTGATCCGAGGAACACTGTTCGCGCCCGACGCCAAGCGCCAATCCGCACGGCGCCGTTGACGTCGGGCCGTACCAACCGAATCCGCTGTCGCTATACGAAGGAATACCGAGATGGCCGATCCGAACATTCCCGCCGGTTTCGATTTCACCGATCCCGACATCTACGCACAGCGCCTTCCCGTCGACGAACTCGCCGTGCTGCGGCGGACGGCGCCGATCTGGTGGAACGAGCAGCCGGTCGGCAAGGGCGGGTTCAACGACGGCGGCTTCTGGGTGGTGACCAAGCACAAGGATGTCAGAGAGGTATCGCTACGCAACGACGTCTTCTCCACCTACGAGAACACGGCGCTCCCGAGATATCCGGATGATGTCGAGCGCGAGAACATCGACGCGGCGCGCGCGTCGATCCTCAACATGGATGCCCCACATCACACCCGGTTGCGCAAGATCATCTCCCGCGCCTTCACCCCGCGAGCCGTCGGACGCCTGCGCGACGAACTCAACGAGGGCGCACGGGCCATCGTCAAAGCCGCTGCAGCCCAAGGGTCCGGGGACTTCGTCGAGCAGGTGGCCCACGATCTGCCGCTGCAGGCCATCGCCGGGCTACTCGGTGTGCCGCCGGAGGACCGCACGAAGCTGTTCCGCTGGGCGGACGAAATGACCGGCAGCGAAGACCCCGAATACGCCGACAGCGACGGCCAAGCGTCGTCGGTCCAGGTGCTGACCTACGCCATGGAGATGGCCGACATCAAGGCGAAGGATCCTGGTGACGACATTGTCACCACACTGGTGAAGGCAGACATTGACGGAGAGAAGTTGTCGGAAACGGAATTTGGCTTCTTCGTTCTCACACTGGCCGTGGCGGGAAACGAGACCACGCGTCACTCCATTACTCAGGGCATGATGGCGTTCAGCGAATTTCCGCACCAGTGGGAGCTGTACAAGCGCCTACGGCCCGAGACCGCGGCCGACGAGATCGTGCGCTGGGCAACTCCGATTACCGCATTTCAGCGCACGGCGCTAGAGGACACCGAGCTTTCCGGCGTGCAGATCAAGAAGGGCGAGCGGGTGGTGTTGTTCTACCGCTCGGCCAACTTTGACGACGAGGTGTTCGAAGACCCCTATACATTCAATGTCCTCCGAAGTCCTAACCCACAGTTGGGCTTTGGCGGCACCGGGGCACACTACTGCATCGGCGCAAACCTGGCGCGGATGACTATCAACCTCATCTTCAACGCCATCGCCGACCAGATGCCCAATCTGCGACCGCTGTCACCGCCGGAGCGGCTGCGCTCGGGATGGCTCAACGGCATCAAGCACTGGCAGGTGGACTACACCGGCGCCGGAGCCGCGCACACCGCGGCGCAGTGACGGCCGCGCCGGGGATGTCGCGCCGAGTCACTCCGGCGCGCCGCGTGGCCGACGTTCTGTCACGCGTCCGAAAGGAGACCTGGGCGCTATATCAGGTCGGCCGTGCCGGGGCACTGCGGCCGATGCCGCTGCGCCGACTTCCCGAAATGTTCCAGGCCATGCGCGCATACGGCCCGACAGGAGGCGCGGTGCGCTCCGCGGCCCTGCGTTTCGGCGATCGGACCGCACTGATCGACGAACACGGCCCGCTGAGCTTCGTCGAGCTGGACACCCGTTCCAACGCGCTGGCTAATGCGTGGCGTGGCCGAGGGCTGTGCAGCGGTGACGGCGTGGCCATCCTGGCGCGCAATCATCGTGGCTTCGTCGACGCGCTGTTTGCCGCCGCCAAGAGCGGGGCGCGAATCGTCCTCCTCAACACCGACTTCGGTGCCGACCAGCTCCGCGACGTGTTGGCGCGGGAGGGCGCCGACCTGCTGGTGCACGACGCCGAGTACGTGGATGCGGTCACCGGGATCGACTTGCGGCTGGGATGTGTCGCCGCGTGGAACGACACGCCGACATCGGAGAGCCTCGACGGCCTAATCAAGCGCGGCGATCCATCGCCGCCGCCCCCCTCGGCAACCAGGGCCCGGTTGGTCATTTTGACCAGCGGCACCACTGGAAGCCCGAAGGGGGCCCCTCGCACGGAGCCGCGGTCGCTGCTGCCGGCGGGCGGCCTGTTGAGCCAGGCGCCGTTTCGGGCGGGTGAGGTCACCGAGTGCTGCGTACCGCTGTTTCACGCGCTGGGCTTCGGCCATCTGATGCTCAGTCTGCTGATGGGTTCGACCCTGGTGGTCCGCCGCCGCTTCGACCCGGTCCACACCCTGCAAAGCCTCGCCGAACATCGCGCGACGGCGATGGTCGCTGTGCCGATCATGCTGCGCCGGCTCATCGACCTTGGGCCGCAGGAATTCTCGGGCAAGGATCTCTCGGCGCTGCGGATTGCTTTCGTCGCCGGCTCGCAGCTTGGCGGTGCGCTGTGCCGGGAGACCATGGATGTCTTCGGCCCGGTCGTCTACAACATGTACGGGTCGACCGAGGTTGCCTACGCCACGCTCGCCACACCTGTGGACCTGGCGGTCGAGCCCGGCTGTGTCGGCCGGGTGGTGCCCGGCACGGCCGTAAGACTCTACGACGACCGCGGCCGGCCGATACCGGTCGGATCACCGGGCCGGATCTTCGTCGGCAATGACATCACGTTCGACGGGTACACCGGCGGGGGCTCTAAGGAATCCATCGACGGCCTACTGGCCACCGGTGATATCGGCCATTTCGATGCCGACGGCAGGCTCTTCATCGACGGCCGCGAGGACGACATGATCGTCTCCGGCGGAGAGAATGTCTTTCCCGCCGAGGTCGAGGACGTGCTGGCCGCCCATCCGGCCATCCGCGAGGCGGCGGTCGTCGCTGTGCATGACGACGAGTACGGGCAGCGGCTGGGCAGCTTCATCGTGCTGCAGCCCGGCGCGACGCTCACCGAGCAGGACGTCAAGGACATTGTGCGACAAGGGCTTGCGCGGTTCAAAGTACCGCGCGACGTCCGCTTCGTCGAAGCGCTGCCGCGCAATCCTACCGGCAAGGTCGTCAAGCGCCTGCTCGACGGACAGGGGTAGCCCGCGCGCCGGACGCTACAGTGACCGCAGCCGGCGGATCCGGTCGGCGATGACTCGCTGTGAAACGCCCGCGTGCGGCGCCAGCCATTCGAACGCGTGCGGACAGCCCGGATGCACGTGCAACTCGGTCGGCACGCCCGCAGTTGTCAGTCGGCGCGCGTAGGCGATGTCTTCGTCGCGGAAGATGTCGAGGTCTCCGACGTCAAGGTAGGCCGGGGGTAGCCCGGATAGGTCGGTGGCCCGGGCCGGGGCGGCATACGGCGCGACGTCATCACGGCCGACAGACTCGCCCAGCAAGGCCGCCCACCCGGTGACGTTGTCGTTGTGGGTCCACGTCAACAACTGTGCCAACTCCGAATCCGGCGTCAGGGTCCGATCATCGAGCATCGGATACGCCAGGAGTTGTAGGGCGATCGGCGGGCCGTCGCGGTCGCGGGCCAGCAGGCACACGGCCGCTGCCAGGCCACCCCCGGCGCTGTCGCCCATGACCGCCAGCCGTGCCGGATCGATCTGCAGCTCGGCGCTGCGAGCGGCCAGCCACAGCAGCGCCGCATAGCAGTCCTCGACTGGCACCGGATGAGGATGTTCGGGCGCGACGCGGTAGTCGACCATCAGCATCGGAACCCCCGACACGGAGACGTAGTGGCGCACCGCGGCGTCGTACAACAAGCCGAGCTCGTCGAGCCCGAGAATCATTCCGCCGCCGTGCAGATACAGTGCCGCGCTTCCCGGTTGATGCGACCCGGCTCGCCGATACCAACTCACTGGCAGCGTGGAGCCGTCGTGCGTGCGGATCGCGAAGCGCCGCACCTCGACACCTTCGACCGACGGCAGAAAACTGGCCGCTTGATCGAACATTCGGCGTGCCTTGGCCCTGCGGGTCGCGACGTCGCCAGGCGGGGGTGGTTCGGTGGGACCTGGGGGTGCCAGCGCGGACAGTGCCGCCGCGACCTCGAGATCAATTCGGAGTGCCACTTGCGGTCAGCGATCTGCCGCCAAAGGCGCTGCGAAACCAGTGGATTCGCCCACATCTGGCCGCCACCGCCATGTCACCCAGACACCTGCTCTGCTCCGAAGTCGGCAACCAGCGAGTCGATGGTGATCTGGGCGACGACGTTCATGTCCGCGTCGTAGATCTCGTAGAGCAGACCCGTCGGCGAGTCCGGCCGTGCACCGAAGTAGACCAGGCCGCCGTTGTCTCCACCGCGCTCGAGGTGCGGCTTTTGGTCGTTGCCGGTCAGGGCGTAGTCACCGGCGCGGCGGAAACGGTGGTTGCCGACCGAGCCGTCGTTCTCGACGTCCCATAGGTGTTGCTCGCCATCCAGGACAATGACGCTGGTGGCGGCCGCGTGGCGGTGGATAGGGCAGTGGCCGCCATCACCTTGCCACCGCACGACCATGTCGAGGGTTGCGGCGCCCCGGTCGTAGCCCAGGATCGTATAGTCGTGGCGAATCTTGTGTCTCGAGCCTGGCCGTCCCGTGACTTCTTTCCATCGGTAGCGGGACGGGTCGAACGTGCCGTTGATCATCGCTTGACCTCCTGACGGCGCCAGCCTGGAAGGCGATCAGCGATTCGTAGCGATGCACCGTCGCCATTCATCGCCGCGCTACCGCCTTGGCCGCAATCACCAGTTCCTGCAAAGCGTCCAGCTGATTCGGCAATGTCGACAGCCGACGCATGTCGGTGAGCCTAATCTCGGCAGATGATGTAATCAACCGTTTGATCACATCACGCTATCCGCGGCCTGGTGCCGCGACCTTCGTCGCCGAAACGCTAACCGAGCGGGCCGCGCTTTCTCATGGCTGAGAACGCATTACGGGTCTATCGGCGAAGCTAGCGGCGATCGAATCACCCAGGGTCCACAGCGAAACCCCGATCAGCACCAGATCCTTGAGCAGGAACTGGCCCGGCAACGCCGACAGGACGGGAATGCCACCGGCATGGGTCGCGACCACTCCCGGGGTGGTGAAGAGGAAGCTCAGCGTTCCCAGGAACAGCATCACCGCCAGCGCGCTGCCGGCCGCCGACGCGCGTGGCCACACCGGCCTCAGCGCAATCAAAACTGCGGCAACGATTTCCATGGCCCCCAGCGCGCGCGCGACCGCGGTGACGCTCAGCACGTCGTAGATCCAGCTCATCAGTGGGCTGTGTTCGATGAGCACGCGGGATTCCATCTTCACGTACTTCCCGAACCCGATCCAGGCCAGGACGACGACCAGCCCGTAACGGCTGATGAGCCGTCCCCACCGGGTCAGCAGCTGCGCCGCGGGGTGCGGAGCCGCTGCGGGGGCTGCGATGGCGGCGGCCGCGGGCGGCTCGTTTTCGTTCACGGTGCAACCACGAGTGACGCCCCGCTCGCGTTCAGCGTTGCAGCTTTATCCGGTATAACGAACGCGCAACTGGGCTAGCGTCGCCTCGATACCGGCGGCATTGCCTTTGCAGGCACCGATCCGCTCGTAGTACTTCAGCGCGTTCTTGACCGCACCGGCGTCGCGATAGTCGAACGTCTCCGTCACCCGCGTCCGAGTCGGCGAGAGCGCCTCGAATTTCCACCGCCAGCGGTGCCCCATCGGGTGGCGCCATTCGACCAGTTCGTTCGGTTTGAGGGCGGTCACGGTGCTGGTGATGCGATACGGCAGGCCGTACATCTTCATGTTGGTCGAAAACTTCGACCCCACAGCCATTTCCGCGGGCACTTTGACGTTGTCGCGGACGGTGCCCGATCCGTCCAGTTCGCTGTGCCGCCGGGGATCGGCGGCCATGGCGTACAGCTCTGCGGCCGGTGCGGCCACTTCGACCGACCGGCTTACCTGTCGCGGACCCGCGTCGACAACGTTGACGGTCATAATCGTTCCTTTCGGCTGTCCGGCGGCGTCAGGTCGACGCTACGCCCGCCGAGTCGAACTCGGAACAGAAGCCGCCGGCCTTGCCCCGCCCGTGCTTGGCACGACTTGGAAACCCCCGTCGAGAGGATCCGAAAGACAAATGAATCAGCCGATTTCGGGGAAGGTGGCGCTGATCACCGGCGCCGCGCGGGGCAGGGCCGGGCGCACGCCGTCCGCCTGGGCGCCGACATCATCGCGGTCGACATCGCCGGGCCATTGCCGCCGAGCGTTCCCTACGATTCGCCCACACCCGAGGATCTGGCCGAGACGGCACGGCTGGTGAGCGCCTGCGACAAACGGGTGATCACCGCGGCCGTCGACATCCGGGACCTCGACGCACTCAAAGATGCCGTCGACCGGTTGGTGGCCGAACTGGGCCGTCTCGACATCATCGTCGCCAACGCCGGGATCTGCAGTCCCGCGCCCTGGGACCAGATCACTGCGGAGGCGTTCCGCGACACCATCGACACCAACGTGACCGGCACCTGGAACACGGTGGTGGCCGGCGCTCAGCACATCATCGACGGCGGCCGCGGCGGGTCGATCATCCTCATCGGGTCGGCCGCCGGCATCAGCATGCAGTCGTTCATGATCCACTACACGGCGAGCAAGCACGCCGTCGTCGGGATGGCGCGCGCATTCGCCGCCGAACTCGGCCGGCACAATATCCGCGTCAACAGCCTCAACCCCGGAGCGGTCTCGACAACGATGGGTACCGGGCGGACGCGCGAAGCCCTGCAGGCGGCCGCCGACACCTATCCGCACTTGCGGGGCTGCACAAGCCGCTGCTGCCCGAGGGGATCGCCCAGCCGGAGGACATCGCCGACGCCGTCGCCTGGCTTGCCTCCGACCAGTCCCGGTTGGTCACGGCAACCCAGCTCTCGGTCGATATCGGCGTGGGCTACGTCTGATCCCGGATGGGGACCGATCCCGGCCGCGGCCTTCGCCCCGTCGTCGACCAGGCAGAATGGTGGTACCCACGTCGCCCCGGTTGGGCGCAGCTTTCGAGCCGGCACCCGTTTGTACTGACGGCTCGTCGGGGGAATACCTCCACGGACGTGGGCGTTGCTTGCACGGCATACCCCGCCAGGGTATTAGGAAAGGGAGGCCATGACCACGAGCGAATTCCAAGTCGACGGGATGAGCTGCGGCCACTGCGAGGCGGCTGTCAAGGACGAGGTCGGCCGCCTCCCAGGCGTGCAGCGCGTGGACGTCAGCGCCGACACGGGCAGGCTGGTGGTCACGAGTTCCGCCGCCGTCGACGCGGCCGCGATCCTCGGCGCGGTGGACGAGGCCGGCTACGAGGCCGTCCTGGTGGCATGAGCGCTGCGCCGGTGAGCCATATCGAACTGAACATCGCGGGGATGACGTGCGCGTCGTGCGCCGCCCGGGTCGAGAAGAAGCTCAACCGGCTCGACGGCGTCGCCGCCACCGTGAACTACGCCACCGAAAGAGCCGCCCTTACGGTTCCCCCGGGGTACGACCCCCAGCTGCTGATCGCCGCCGTCGAACAAGCCGGTTACACGGCCGCCCTGCGGCAACGGCGGGAGGAGCCCGCTTCCGGAACGGCTGATGCAGCCGACGAGCCCGGGCTGAGCGCGCTTCGCACCCGCCTGATCACCGCGGCCGTGCTCGCCGCCCCGGTGATCGCGATGGCGATGATTCCGGCGTGGCAGTTCCGCTATTGGCAGTGGGCGTCGCTGGTACTGGCCGCGCCGGTCGTCGTGTGGGGCGGCCGTCCGTTCCACACCGCCACCTGGGCCAATCTCCGACACGGCGTCGCCACCATGGACACCCTCGTCTCGATCGGAACGCTCTCGGCATTCCTATGGTCGCTGTATGCGCTGTTCTTGGGGACGGCCGGAGACCTGGGGATGCGCGACAGCTTCCAACTGACCGTCCGACCGTCCGACGGCGCGGGCAACATCTACCTCGAAGTGGCCGCGGGCGTGACCCTGTTCGTGCTGGCCGGGCGGTACTTCGAGAAGCGCTCGAAGCGGACGGCGGGCGCCGCGCTGCGCGCCCTGCTAGAGCTCGGCGCCAAGGATGTCGCCGTCTTATGGGACGGCGCCGAGGCCCGCATCCCCGTGGAACGGCTTGCGGTCGGGGACAAGTTCGTGGTGCGGCCCGGGGAGAAGGTCGCCACCGACGGAATCGTGGTCTCGGGATCCTCGGCCGTCGACGCCTCGATGCTCACCGGCGAATCCATCCCCGTCGAGGTCGGCGAGGGCGACACCGTCACGGGCGCCACCATCAACGCCGGCGGGCGCCTCGTCGTGCGCGCCACCCGGGTCGGCGACGACACTCAGCTGGCGCACATGGCCAGGCTGGTCGAGGAGGCCCAATCGGGCAAAGCCGAGGTGCAGCGGCTCGCGGACCGGATCTCCGGCGTGTTCGTCCCTGTGGTCATCGGGATCGCCCTGGCCACGCTCGGCGGATGGCTCGCGTTCGGATTTTCGCTCACCGCGGCCCTGACAGCGGCCGTCGCGGTGCTGATCATCGCTTGCCCGTGCGCCCTCGGGCTGGCGACCCCGACCGCCCTGCTGGTCGGCACCGGCCGCGCGGCTCAGCTCGGCGTGCTGATCAAGGGCCCCGAAGCCCTGGAGTCGACGCGCGAGGTCGACACGATCGTGCTCGACAAGACCGGCACCGTCACCACCGGGAAGATGACCCTGGTCGACGTGATCAGCGGGCCGGGGGCCGACCGCCAAACGCTGCTGCGCTACGCCGGCGCGCTCGAGGATGCGTCCGAGCATCCCATCGCGCAGGCCATCGCCAAGGCCGCCAAAGCCGAGCTCGGCGCCCTGTCCCCAGCCGAGGGCTTCACCAACCTGGAGGGCAACGGCGTGCGGGGCAGCGTCGACGGCCACACCGTGGTCGTCGGGCGGGCGGGCCTGCTGACCGATTCTGGCCAGCCACTGGACGCCGCGCTGTCGGCGGGCAAGGACCGCGCCGAGGGCGAGGGCAAGACCGCGGTCGTCGTCGGCTGGGACGGCCGCGCCCGCGGAATCCTGGTGGTCGCGGACACGGTCAAATCGACCAGCGCGGCCGCGGTCCGGCAATTCAAGCGGCTGGGCCTGTCGCCGATCCTGCTGACCGGCGACAACGGGACCGTCGCGAATCGGATCGCCGACCAGGTGGGTATCACCCAGGTCATCTCCGACACGATGCCCGCCGACAAGGTCGCCGCCATCAAGCGGTTGCAGTCGGAAGGCAGGGTCGTCGCCATGGTCGGTGACGGCGTCAACGACGCCGCGGCTCTGGCGACCGCCGACCTCGGGGTGGCGATGGGCACCGGCACCGACGTCGCGATCCAGGCCGCCGACCTCACCGTGATCCGCGGTGACCTGCGTGCCGCGGTCGACGCGATCCGGCTGTCCCGGCGGACGCTGGCCACCATCAAGGCCAACCTGTTCTGGGCCTTCGGCTACAACGTCGCCGCGATCCCGCTCGCCGCGCTCGGCATGCTGAACCCGATGCTCTCCGGCGCCGCGATGGCGTTCTCAAGCGTGTTCGTCGTCGCCAACAGCCTGCGGCTGCGCTCGTTCACCAGCGTCACAGAAGCCTAGAACGCGCGCCCACACGCCGCGCTGGCAGCCGGACGGGTGGTGCTGATGTGGGATAGTTGTTCGCGACCCACCGCGTTCGAAAAGACCACGGGTCCGCCCCGCGCAGCGATCGACTCAGCAAAGGCAACGACCGTTGGACCAATTCTTCGGACGACTGTCCTTGCTGCACGGCTGGTTTCCGCCGACCGTGCAGGGACTGGCGCTGCTGGTGCTGATCATCGCGATCCAGTGGCGTGCGCGGCGCTGGCTCAAGCGGGTGCTGCCGGTGGCGTTGATCGCGGCCGTCGGGGTGACGCTGCTGGCGCGCTGGTACGTCACCTCGCTCGGGGTGGCGGGCGACCCGGCGCCGACGACGCTGTGGCTCTGGATCGCGATGAGCGGCCTGGCCACCGCGGTGTTCCTGGTGGGTTGGCGGGGGATCCGCTGGTGGCGCCGCGGGGTGGCGGTGCTTGCGATACCGCTGTGCGTGCTGTGCGCGGGCATGGCGCTGAACGGCTGGGTGGGCTACTTCCCCACCGCGCTCGCCGCCTGGAACCAATTGACGTCGGTACCGCTGCCCGACCAGATCGACCGGCTGCGGGTGACCGAGATGCAGGTCGCCGGGACCAAGCCGACCAAGGGCGTGGTGGTGCCGGTGGACATCGACGACAACGCGTCCCACTTCCCCCACCGCAGGGAACTGGTCTACCTGCCTCCCGCCTGGTTCAACACCAATCCGCCACCCCGGCTGCCGGCCGTCATGATGATCAGCTCGGCCTTCAACACCCCGGCCGACTGGCTGGGCCCCGGCGGCGCCTTCACCGCCATCGACAACTTCGCCGCCGCACATCACGGGTTCTCCCCGGTGCTGGTGTTCGTCGATCCGACCGGCTCCTTCGACAACGACACCGAGTGCGTCAACGGCACCCGCGGCAACGCCGCGGACCATCTGACCAAAGACATCGAGCCCTTCATGGTGTCGAACTTCGGCGTCAGCGCCGATCGGGCCAACTGGGGCGTCGCCGGATGGTCGATGGGCGGGACCTGCGCCGTCGACCTGGCCGTCATGCACCCCGAGCTGTTCAGCGCGTTCGTGGACATCGCCGGTGACCGCGGTCCCAACGGCGGCTCCAAGGATCAGACTGTCGCCCGACTGTTCGGCGGCAATCACGACGCTTGGGCCGCCTTCGACCCGGTCACCGTCATGACTAAGCACGGTCACTACGACGGCCTGTCGGGATGGTTCGACGTGCCTTCATCGACGGAGGCGCGCACTGTCGCGCAGGAGGCCAATCCCACCCTCACCGCGTCGAGCAGCGATCCTGCCGCCAACCCCGAAGGCCAGGACGCCGCCGCGGACTCGCTGTGTGCCGTCGGCACCGCCCACGGCATCGCCTGCGCGGTGGTCACCCAGCCGGGCAAGCACGACTGGCCGTTCGCCGCTCAGGCGTTTGCCGCGGCACTGCCCTGGCTGGCCTCGACGCTCGGCACGCCCAACACCGAACCGGTGCAGCTGCCGCAGCGGGCCGCCGGGGAACCACACTGATCCCAAAATTCACAGCTGACCCACCCGTAACGCAGCCGACATAACGGCCCTGGTAGTGATACGTTCGCTGCTGATGCCTGGCGATTTTCTGCATGACGGGCCGCCCCCACGCGGGTCGGCTCGCCGCTCGCCGCGGCGCAGCCAACATCGGGGCCAGCCCGGATCACCCCGTCCGTCATTCACTCCAGGTTTTCGCCTGCCCGCGATGAACCGCCGTCAGTTCCTCGGATCGCTCGCCGCGTCAGTCGTCGCCGGCGTGGGCGCTGCGCGGCTCATTGTCGACCCGCAGCCGCGAACGTTCGCCCAAGCACCGACCGATTTGGTGCCGACCTCCGGCCCCACCGCGCCACAGGCCCTGTTGCCGCCCCCGCCGCCGAGCGCCCGCATCCCGCTGCCCGGCGGTGGCGCCCTGATGAAGATCCCCGGTGAAGGCGACCTGCTTGCGCTGACCGTCGACGACGGCGTCAACAGCGACGTGGTGCGGGCCTACACGCAGTTCGCCAAGGACACCGGCGTGCGGCTGACCTATTTCGTCAACGGGGTCTACGACTCGTGGACCGAGAACAAGGAAATGCTGCGTCCGCTGGTCGACAGCGGCCAGATCCAGCTCGGCAACCACACCTGGTCACACCCGGACCTGACGACGCTGACGAAAGAGAAAGTCGCCGAGCAGCTCGCCCGCAACGACGAATTCCTCAAGAACACGTACGGCATCGGCGCGAAGCCGTACTGGCGGCCGCCCTACGCGAAGCGCAACGCCGCCGTGGACGCGGTGGCCGCCGACCTCGGGTACAAGGTCCCTACGTTGTGGTCGGGCTCGCTGTCGGATTCGACGTTGATCACCGAGGAGTACATCGTCCAGATGGCCGATCAGTACTTCACGCCGCAGGCCATCGTCATCGGGCACCTCAACCATCTGCCGGTGACGCATGTCTATCCGCAACTCGTCGACATCATCCGCGACCGCAACCTGCGCACCGTCACCCTCAACGACGTATTCGTCAAAACGCCGTAGCCCCAAGCGTTTACCCGGCGGGCCGGATGTTCTGGTTGATGCGGAACACGTTGCCCGGATCGTATTGCGCCTTGATCTCGGTGAGCCGCCGGTAATTCGGGCCGTAGGTCGCCCGGACGCGGTCCTGGCCCTCGTCCATCATGAAGTTCACGTAGGCGCCGCCGGCCGAGTACGGATGGGTGGCGGCCCAGTAGTCGACGGCCCAGCGCTTCAACAGTTCCGCGTTCGCCGGGTCCGGGTCCACCCCCGCGATGACTTGCGAGAAGTTGACGTCCCGGTAGGATAAGGCCGTCTCGGTCTGTCCGACCCGGTGCACGGCGCCGTCGATCGGGTACAGGTGCATCGTGGAGTGCATGGTCGGCAGTTCCTCGGTGAAACGGGCGTGCGCCGCCACCGCCCCGTCGTCGAGGGTACGGAAGAAGTCGCCGCGCCAATACCATTGCAGCCCTTTGGGATACAGGGCATCGAAGGTGGAATTCAGGACGGGGAAGGGCGCGGTACCCAGGCCGTCGAATGCGGGTTGCATCTGGTGGACGGGCGCGAACGCCTCCTCGGCGCCGGCGGGATCGCCTGTGTAGCACCAGACCACGGCGCAGGCCTTCTGCAGGTGGAACGCCTCGGGGAACGGCGCCACCGGCGGGACGGTCATGGCCGCGAAGAATCCGTAGAGATCCTCGTCCTGAGCCGGGACGAACTCCCGATACCAGCTGAGGATGTCGGCGGTGGCCGACGCGGGCCAGGCGGTGGGACCGCAGATCACGGTGTGCACCGGATGCAGTCGGAACGTGAAAGACGTTACGACGCCGAAGTTTCCGCCGCCGCCGCGCAGTCCCCAGAACAGGTCGGGGTGCTCGGTTTCGGACGCCCGCGCCACGCTTCCGTCGGCCAGCACCAGCTCGGCCTCCACCAAATTGTCGATTGTCAGGCCGTATTTGCGTGACAGGTAGCCGTGGCCGCCGCCGAGGGTGAGGCCACCTACTCCGGTGGAGGAGATGATGCCGGACGGCACCGCCAACCCGTGTGCGTGCGTCGCGGCGTCCACTTCAGCCCAGGTCGCGCCGCCTTGCACCCGGGCGGTGCGCCGCTCGGCGTCCACGTCGACCCGGTTCATCGGCGACAGGTCGATGACCAAGCCTCCGTCGACCGTGCCGAAGCCGGGGCCGTTGTGACCGCCCCCGCGCACGGCGACCACCAAGTTGCGATCGCGCGCGAATTCAAGGGCTGCCGCGACATCCGCGGCGGATTCACAGCGGGCGATCACCGCCGGCCGCTTGTCGATCATGCCGTTGTGCACCGCGCGGGCCTCGTCGTACCCCGGGTCGCCGGGCAGGATCACCTCGCCGCTCACCCGGGCCCGTAGCCCGTCGTTCTCGATTGCCAGGCTCATGACCCCGCACCTCCTTGTTTGCTCGGCACTTCGTGATGCCGCGACGCTACGGGGCGGGACGTTCGCGCGTCATGACCATCATGAGGCACTTTGGCGTTGCTGAGCGATAGTTAGAACTGACTATCGACCTGCCCTGTCGGCGCGGTTACGTTGAGACGATGGCGCTGTGGGTGCCGCCCCCGCTCCCGGCCGAGCTGATCGCTCGTCGCCGCGGCCCGCTCGTGGGTCGCGGCGCGGAACTCGCGGTGTTCGAGCAGGCCTGGGAGCGCGTCGAACGGGGCAATCGCCAGGCGGTTTTCATCGGCGGTGAGCCCGGGGCCGGTAAGACGCGGCTGGCCGCGGAGGTGGCCGGGACGCTGTTCGCCCACGGCGTCGCGGTGCTGGTGGGGGGTTCGACCGCCGACGAGGATCTGCCCTACGCGCCGTTCGCCGAAGCGCTCGACCGGCTGCTGATCGCAGGTTCGCCGGGTTCGATGGCCGAACCGTTGCGCAACGTGGGACCGCAGCTGCGGCGCCTGTCACCACACGTGAGTCGGCATTTGCCCGACGACGGCCCGGTGCCCGATGTCGGGCAACCGCGCCAAGCCCTCTTCGACGCGTTGACCGGCTTGCTGCGGCGGCTCGCGGACGATCGACCGATCGCCTTGATCCTCGACGACCTGCACTGGGCGCAGTTGCCCACGCTCGCGCTACTCGAGCACGTGTTGATCGGCTGCGCCGACGTGCGCGTGCTGGTGGTGGTCACGTTCCGCACCACCGAGCCCGACCGGTCCGACGATCTGGCCACCCGGCTGGCCGAACTGCACCGGTTCGACGGGGTGCGGCGCCTGGACCTGGCGGGCCTGGACACCGAGGCGATCGCCGAGTTCGTGGCACGAACCCAGCAGCTGGCCCCGGCGTCGGCACGCACGGCCGCCGCCCTGCTGCGCGAGAGAACCGGCGGCAATCCGTTCTTCCTGACCGAATTGGTCAACGACCTCGAAATCCGCGGCGGCCTGGCCACATTGAGCACGCAGCAGACGGTCCCCGCATCGATCGGGGACGCCATTGCCCGCCGCCTCGCCGGGCTGGGGACCGGCGTTCGTGCGGTCATCGAGCAGGCGGCGGTGCTGGGCCAGACGTTCGACCTGCCGGCCCTCATCGCGACGTGCGAGACGGAGGTCGGTGCGACGCTGGCGGCGATCGACTCGGCCGAGGCCGTCGGGTTGGTCCGTGCGGTGCACGGCTCCGACGACGAATTCGCGTTCGTGCACGCGCTGACCCGTGAATCGGTGCTCGGCGGGATGGCGGCGTCGCGGCTGCGGATCATGCACGCGCGCGCCGCCGAGGCCCTGGAGGGACGCGCGGACCCGTCGCTCGTTCCGCGGCTGGCCAACCACTTCCTGGTGGCGCACGTCCTGGGCTACCACGAGCAGGCCTTGCGGTACGCGCGTCAGACAGCGCGGATGGCCGAACAGAGCCTGGCCTATGAGGACGCGGCGAAGTGGTTCGAGCGGGCGGCGTCGCTTCCCGAACTCAGCCTCGCCGAGCGGGCCAGGCTGCAGCTCGACGCGGCCGCCAACCACGTGCGCGGCGGCTCGTTCGCGCGGGCGCGAGCCATCTACGAACGCATCGGCGGGATGGACGACCCACTGATGCGGCTGGAGGCGGCCGTCGGCTACGAGGAGGCGAATTGGCGTCCCGGGCAGTCGAATTCGAAGGCGGCCGACCTGCTGGCGTCGGCGCTGGAATCGTGCGGGCTGCAGGCCGATGACCCCCGCTATGTGCAGGCGCTCGGCAGCTTCGGGCGGGCGCTGGCGTTCGCCGGTGAGGCGGCGCGGGCCCGCGAGGTCGGCGCCGACGCGATCGAGCGCGCGCGGGCCCTCGGCGACGCTGCGGTGCTGCTGCACACGTTGAAGACGAGCCTGTGGCAGGGCCTCACCCCGGAGATGAGCAAGGTCCAGGCGGTGCGTGCGGCCGAGGTGTCGGGGATGGCCCTGTCGCGTCGCGACTACGAGTCGTTGGGCGCCGCATCACATTTCCACGCCTTGGTCAGCTACCTCGCAGGCCGGCCCGACGGCCTGGCCGCCGCGACCGCCGACATGCGGCGGGCGGCCCAGAGCTGCGGTCAACCTGCCTTCGGCTTTGTCGGCGCGTGCATGGAGCAGGCGCTCGCCTACCTGCGCGGCGACTTCACCGGCGCCGAACGGTGGGCCGACATCGCCCTGCGCACAGGCGATTTGTTCGGCAGCGACGACACCGAGGGCTCGAACGGTGTCCAGATGTTCATGATCCGCCGCGAGACCGGCGATCTGAAGAGATTCGGCGAGTTTATCGACGGCAGTGAGACATTCGCCGGCCGCTGGGTGCCCGGCCTGCTTGCCCTCTACACCGAGCTGCAGTGCGAACGCGGCATGAGCCGCGCGTTGAATCAGTTGCTCAACCGCAACCTCGACGACCGCCTCGAGGACGCGCAATGGCCGATGGAGCTGGTGTTCATGGTGGAGGCGGCGTTGGAGCTGTCCCACCGCGAAGCGGTGCACGCGCTGCGCCCGTTCGTCTCGCGTTATGCCGGAAAGAATTTGGTGGCCGGCCAGTTCGTTGCGTTGTTCGGCAGCGCCGACCGGTATCTGGCGCGGATGGCGGCGCTCTGCGGGGACGGCGCTGCCGCCGAGCGGCACTTCGTCGCCGCGCTCGAAATGGACCGCAGCATGGGCTCGGTGGTCCATATCAGCGAGACGCTGGCCCGCCAGGCGTTGTTCGCGGCGTCGTACGGTCGCACCGAGGACGCCCGGCACCTGGCCGACGAGGCGCGCACCATCGCCGGTGCGATCGGGCAGGTCCGCGTCGTCGACCTGGCGGACTCGGTGCTGACCACCGGTCCCGTGGGCCCGGACGGCCTGACCGAACGGGAGGTCGAGGTGCTGCGGTTGCTCGCAGAGGGGTTGAGCAATCGCGCCATCGGCCAACGCCTTTTCATCAGCACCAACACCGCCGCCAACCACGTGCGCAACATCCTGATCAAGACGGGCGCCGCGAACCGAACGCAGGCGGCGATGTATGCCGCCGATCACGAGCTACTCGGGTAGCGCGCTTAGATGTCGGACAGGGCCCCGTCCGGCATGAGCCGGTCCTTCACCTCGACGATCGCGTCGGCCGGCAGGCCGGCACGCGCTGCCGCGGTTCTGATGGCCTCGGGCGACGGCGCCTCGTACAGGCAGTAGGTCTTCCGTTTGTCCGCCGACAGGAACGAGTACATCCAGCGAACGCCCTCCTGGTCGTTGATCCGGTTGATACCGTCGGCGATCTCGAGGCCGGGTTCCAGTTCCTCGGCAAAGTTGCGCTCGACCATGAAGATGGGCACGGCGGACTCCTGTCACTGTGTTGGGTCGAGCCTAAGCCGTCGGCGTCGGTGACGACGTGGGAATTGCGGGCGGGGTTATTCCCCCGCAGCCTCGCTCTGACCGGCGAGCAGCATCTGTAAGGTCTCCCGAAATTCGCTTAGTCGCCGACGTCCCAGGACCTGCTCCCATCGCTGCTCCAAATCGATTGCGTTCGAACGCATTACCCCCAGTGCCTGCCGGCCGCGCGGCGTCAGCTCGATGGTTCGGGTCCGCGCGTCCAGGGGGTTGGGGACCCGGGTGACATAGCCATGTCGCTCCAGTCCGGTGATCGCCTGGGCCACCGCCTGCCTGCTCACCTGGAGTCGGTCGGCCAGGTCGGAGGCATGCAACCCGCCGGCCGCCAGCGGGGCCAGCGCGACCGCCTGCGCCGGGCGGATCCCGTCGAGGCCCGCCGCGGCAAACGCCGCCCGCAACCGCGGCGCCCCGGACGCGGCCACCATGTTCACCAGCGCGGGCACCGTGGGCTGCCAGTTTGGATGCAGAGGCTGTCGCATGGGGAAAGTGTGCCCACCCAGATCCAGATTGACAAGTAACTTGTCAAATCACTCGCCCCCTGCCACGATGACGTCATGCGATCGCGAAGCGCCCGGGCCATCAGCGTTTCCCTCGTCGCCGTCCTGGCCGTCGTGCTCGGCGGGTGCCTCGGCGGCGGCGGCCATGCGCTGGGAACGCCCGGTGCGCAATCGATTCCGGTCGGGCAATCCACCCAAAGCATCGAGTCAGGCGGGGTCAGCCGGAGCTTTCACCTGTACCGGCCGCAGGGGTTGACCGATGCGGTGCCGGTGGTGGTGATGCTGCATGGCGGTTTCGGCAACGGGGCGCAGGCCGAGCGCTCATATCACTGGGACAGCGAGGCCGACGGCGGACATTTCCTGGTCGCCTACCCGGACGGCCTCAACCGCGCCTGGAACGCCGGGACCTGTTGCGGCGAGCCCGCGCACCTCAACACCGACGACGTCGGCTTCATCAACGCCATGGTCGGCGCCATCGAGCAGCAGATCCCGGTCGATCGCGCGCGGATCTATGTCACCGGCATGTCCAACGGCGCCATGATGGCGCTTCGCCTGGGCTGCCAGTCCGATACCTTCGCCGCGATCGCGCCGGTGGCGGGCACCCTGCTGACCGACTGCTCGGCGGCACGGCCGGCATCGGTGCTGCAGATCCACGGCACGGCCGACGACCGAGTGCCGTATAACGGCGGCCCCGGAAAAGCGTTCGCGATCAATGGATCTCCGCGCGTCGACGGCCCATCGGCGGAGTCCGTCAATGCCACCTGGCGCGCTATCGACGGATGCGGGACGCCGGACTCGACCACCGCCGGCGACGTCACGACGCGGACGGCGGGCTGCGCGGACGGGCGCACCGTGGAGTTGATCTCGGTGGCGGGGGCCGGCCATCAATGGCCCGGCGGCGAGCCGAGTCCCCTCGCCGAAAAGGTCGCCGGGATTCCGGCGCCGTCGACGGCGCTGGACGCCACGGACACCATCTGGCAATTCTTCAGCCAAAAACATCGGTAGCGAAAACCAATCTCTAAAAATTTAGAGATTTCCCTTCCGCTCATGCGCCTGCGATTGTTACCGTTCCGTAATGCGTCGGGCCGGGGGAGTTTTCGCAGCACTGCTGGTAATTGCTTCAGCGCTCGTGGGAGTCGGAAATGCGCGCGCCGACGGCGGGGACGAACCGCGGTACGCGGACTTCTACACCCCGCCGGATCCGCTGCCGCCCGGCCAGCCGGGCGATGTGATCCGTACCGAGCCGTCGCGGCTGGTGCTCGAGCCGTCCGGCCAGCTGGGTGCGATCATGGCCACCGGTACCCGGATCATGTACCGCAGCACCGATACTCGCGGTAACCCGATCGCGGTGACCGGCACCTACTTCGAGCCGTACAACGCCTGGCCGGGCAGCGGTCCGCGACCCTTGATCAGCTATGCACCCGGCACCCAGGGCCAGGGCAATCAATGCGCCCCGTCGCGAATGTTCAACCAGGGCATCCACTATTCGGGCGGCTGGGACATCATGTTCAACTACGAGGAATTGTTCGTCGCCACCATGGTCGCGCGTGGCTTCGCGATCGTGATGACCGACTACGAAGGCCTGGGCACCCCGTCCATGCACACCTATGTGGGTCGGGTGGCCGAGGGGCAGGCGGTGCTCGACGCCGCCCGCGCGGCCATGAAGCTACCTGACACGTCGCTGGATCCCCGTGGGCCGGTGGCGTTTTGGGGTTACTCGCAGGGCGGCGGCGCGACCGCGTCGGCGGCCGAGTTGGCGTCGGCCTATGCCCCCGATCTCCACATCGTGGGCACCTACGCCGGGGCGCCGCCGGCCAACCTCAAGGAGCTGTTTCCGTACGCGGACGGCAGCGCCCTGGTCGGTGTCGTCGGGTACGCACTCAACAGCGTCATGGCGGCCTATCCGGAGTTCGCCGACACCATCCGGTCCAAGATGACCCCCCGCGGGCTGGCGATGCTCGAATCCGTCTCGCGCCAGTGCGTCGGACAAACCCTGCTGGACTTCATGTTTCGTCATATCCAGCCCTATTTCACCGAAGACATCAATCAACTGGTCAACGAGGAACCATTCAGCACCATGTTCGAGGACCAGCGGATCGGACACTTCAAACCCAATGCGCCGGTGATGATCGACAGCAATCGCTATGACCCGCTAGTGCCGTGGACCGCGGCCAATCAGCTCGGCCGCGACTGGTGCGCCCAGGGCGCCGACGTGGAATTCCGCACCAACGAAGAGCCGCCCTTCCTCAACAAGCTCGTCATCAATCACGCGCTGCCCATGCTCGTCGACGGCGAACCGGCCATGCAGTGGATCGCCGCCCGCTTCAACGGCGAGCCCACCACACCGAACTGCGGTCAGTTTTAAACTGGACGCATCGCTGCACGTAGAAAGCACAACGCGCCGGAGCGGCGCCGCCAGCTGGCCGACGCCGCGATAGCGCTGCTGGGCGGCAACGGCGTGCACGGCGTCAGTCACCCGAAGGTCGACGACCAGGCCGGCGTGCCGGCCGGCACCACCTCGTTCTACTTCAGGACCCGCAAGGCTCTGATGCACGCGATGGCGGCGCGACTGGCCGAACTCGACGTCGCCGACTTCTCGATGATGGCCGAACTCGCCGAGGATCACGCCACGCAGTTCACCGGCACCGCGGGCCTGGCCCGCATCGTCATGTACGTCAACAGCGAACCCTGGCTGACCCGCGCCAAGGCACGCTACGAACTCGCGCTGCTCGCCGGCCGGGACCCGGAACTCGCCGCGGCCCTCAACGAATCCGCCGACCGGCTCTACGCCCTGGCGCGCGACGTCGTCACGCAATGGCATCCCGCCGGCAGCGCACCCGATCCGGCATTGGTCGACGACCAGGCGACCGCCACCCTGGCGTTCATCAACGGCATCATGCTGACCTTCGTCGCGGGTCAGCCGGCCGTCGACGATCCCGAGCACCTGGACCGGCTGATCCGGGGCGTCATCGCGGGCGTGGCCGAGGTGCGCGGCGTCTAGAGATTTTTGCGGCGCCCGGCGCGGCTGCGGGGCGCGAGTTGGCGTTCAAGCGCGCCGGTGATGTCGGTGGTGGTCACGACCAGGGCGGTCATGAACTCGATGAGCTGCGGTCGGCTGACGCTGATCTGGTCGCGGTACCACTGGGTGGTCAACTCGAGCAGGCCGCCGACGACCGTCAGGGCGGTCATCATGACGTTGTCGTCGGTCCCTGCGGCCTCACCGAGCAGCGCGCGCACCTGCCCGATCATGACCTGGGTGAGGACGTCGATGACCTCGTGCCGGCGGTCGACCAGCGCTTCGGCCGTTTGCAGCTCTATCAAAAGCCGGGGGCGCCGCGGGTCCCCGTCGATGAAGGCGAACGCGAACTCGAGGACGGCCTGAACGCGGCGCTTGAGTTCGGGTGGTGACTCCGCGACGGTTGCCATGATGCCCGTCAACGCGCGGTTGAACTGGTCCTCGAAAGTTGCGATCAACAATTCGTGGCAGTCGCGGAAGCTCTCGTAGAAATAGCGGTCGTTGAGCCCGGCCCGCGCACTGACGGCCCGCACCCGGAGGTTGCCCACCCCGTGCTGGGCGATGGTGTCGAAGGCGGCCTCGATGAGCTGCCCGCGGCGTTGCTCACGTCGCTGATCCGCGGTCAGGCCGCGATGTACTGCCATGCGGGCGTCAACCCCTCCTCGGCTCGCGGACTTGCGCCCACGCCAATGTTTGGTGAAGTATTTCACCAAACGGTTTGGTGAAATACTTCACCAATCGATCATAGGGGGAACGGTGCCACGGGGGACCTTTTCGGGGAGCGGTGCGCGCTGCCACGGGTACGACCACGTCGATGACGCTTGCGCGGAGTTGGCCGTCCGCCGGGGACCGCGGTGACCACCTGCGTCGACGCGCCGCGGCGTGCTGGGCCGCCGCGTGAACGCAGCGGTGAATACAGCGCGCGCCTTGCCGCCCTGGGCGGCTTTGCCGTCCGGCACAAGAGATTGGTGATCGGGGCGTGGATCGGCGTTGCGGTCATCCTCGCCGTCGCCTTCCCACAGCTGGAGACCGTCGTGCGCCGACAGTCGGTCCAGCTGTTGCCCGGCGACGTGGCGTCGTTTCAGGCGCTCGACCGCATGGCGACGGCGTTCGATGAGCGGGGCGCAAAGACCTCGATCGTCATTGCGATGGAAGACCCGGCCGGGCTGACCCCACCCGCCCGGCAACGCTACGACGCGCTCGTGGCCGCACTGCGCGCGGACAAGACTCACGTCCTGCTGGTCCAGGACCTGCTCGCCGATCCCATCACCAGAACCCACGCGTTGAGCGCGGACGGGAAAGCGTGGTTCCTGCCGATCGGTATCGCCGGCACACTCGGCGACCCCACGGCGGCCGCATCGGTGGACGCCGTGCGGGCGCAGGTTTCCTCCGTCTTCACCGGATCCTCGACCATCGCCTATGTCACCGGCCCGGCCGCGACCTTCCGCGATCAGATCGGCTCCGGCGAGCACGAACTGCTCTTGATCTCGGTCGCGACCGCCGCCCTCATCGGGCTCATCCTGCTGCTGGTCTATCGATCGGTGCCCACCGCCCTGCTGCCGCTGCTGGTCATCGGCGCGAGCGTGGCCGTTGGCCGGGGCGTGTTGTCGGCGCTGGGTGAATTCGGCGTTCCCGTCTCACAATTCACCATCGCATTCATGACCGCGGTGCTGTTGGGCGCCGGCACGGACTACAGCGTGTTCCTGATCAGCCGGTATCACGAGCAACGGCGACAGGGAAACGCCCCGGACCAGGCCATCATTCACGCGTGCGGCAGCATCGGGCGCGTCGTGTTGGCTTCGGCGGCCACGGTTGCTTTGGCGCTGGCGTCCATGGTGTTCGCGCACCTGAGCGTCTTCCAAGGCGTTGGCCCCGCCTGTGGCATTGCCGTTTTGATCGGATTCCTGGCCACCATCACACTGCTCCCACCGCTGTTGGCGCTGGCGGCCACCCGCGGCATCGCCGAACCCCGGGCCGACCTGTCGCGGCCGTACTGGAATCGGATCGCCGTCATGGTGGTTCGACGACCAACGCCATTCCTGGTCGCGAGTCTGGTGGCATTGCTGGCATTGGCCGGGTTCGTGGCCACCATGACGATCAGCTACGACGACCGCACAGGGCAACCGGCCGGCACCGCCAGCAATCGCGGCTACCGGCTGCTGGATCGCCACTTTCCCAAAGACACCGTCATCAACGAATTCCTGCTCGTGCAGTCCGGCACCGACATGCGCACGGCGAAAGGACTCGCCGATCTCGACGCACTGGCCTCGCGAGTCGCCCAGCTGCCCGGGGTCACCCGTGTCTCCGGTGTCACTCGTCCGACCGGTAAACGGCTCGACCAGGCCCAATTATCGTGGCAGAACGGGCAAATCGGCGACAAGATGGCCGGCGCAGCCGCCGACGGCCTGGCCCACCGGGACGACCTGGCCAAGCTCACCAACGGAGCCGACCAACTCGCGGCCGGTTTGGGCCAACTCGACGCCACACTGCGCCGCGCGCTTACGCCGCTGACGGATCTCTTGAACCAAGCACACGACACGGGCCAAACGCTGCAGACCGCCCGTCCCTTGCTGCAACAACTCAACGCCACCGCACCCGCCGTGGATCAGGCCGTCCACACCGGCGCGGGGCTGCGGCCGCTGGCCCAGCAAGCCACCGGCGCCATCGCGGCAATCGAACCCCTGATCGACGGCCTCAACACCTCCGCCTGGTGTGCGGCCACGCCGCAATGCGGGCAGCTACGCGACGAAACTCAGATACTGGTCACACTGCGCAACGGTGGATTCTTCGACCGGGTGGCCGGTCTCAGCGATCAGTTCAACCAAAACACCTCCCTCGCAAGCACACTCACTGATGTTCAGAACGCCGCCACCACCCTGCAGCAGACGCTCGGCGCGGCCGGCGACCCCGCCGACCTCGCGGCCAACATCCACCGCCTGCAAGACGGGGTGAGCCGACTCGCCTCGGGCGCCCAGGCACTGGCCGCGGGGGTACATGCCCTGGCCGACAGCAATATCCGGCAGCTCAGCGGCATGAGCCAAATCGCCACCCAGCTGCAGAAATCCGCACGCGCCACGGCGGGATCGGATGCCGCCTCCGGCTTCTACCTCCCCCCGAACACATTCGACAATCGCCAATTCGGTGATCTGGCGCGCCAATTCATTTCCCCCGACGGACACACCGCCCGGTTCGCCATCACCTCTTCATACGATCCCTATTCCGCTGCCGCAATGGACCTGAACCACAAGATCATTGACACCGCCAATGCCGCCCGGCCCAATACCTCGCTGGCCGGCACGACCATCTCAATGGCCGGCTTCACCGCCGTCAATTCCGACCTCCAGCACCTGCTGTCCGCCGACTTCGGCCGGCTGGCCACCACCACCCTGCTGATCGTCGGCCTCGTGTTGGTCCTGCTGCTGCGCGCCCTGGTCGCCCCGCTCTACCTGCTGGGCACCGTCGTCCTGAACTACTTCGCCGCCCTCGGACTGGGAGTGCTGGTCTTCCAGTACGGGCTCGGCCACGACATCGCCTGGCCCGTGCCGCTTCTCGCGTTCATCCTGTTGATCGCGGTGGGCGCCGACTACAACATGCTGGTGATCTCCCGCCTGCGTGAAGAATCCGTCCGCAGCATGCGCGTCGGCGTCCTGCGCACCGTCACCAGCACCGGCTCCGTCATCACCTCCGCTGGGCTCATCTTCGCCGCCAGCATGTTCGGGCTCATGATCGGATCACTCGACATGATGATCCAAGCCGGCTTCATCATCGGCTGCGGACTGCTGCTGGACACCTTCGTCGTGCGAACCCTCACCGTCCCCGCTATCGCCACCCTGTTACGGGAGCGGAGCTGGTGGCCCCAGCGGCGAGGCGCGTGATCATCCGTCGAACATCGCATTGATCAGTCGGTGAAACACCTGCCCGACTTCGAGACGGGACCGCTCCGGGTCGTCCGCGGTCGCGATGACCATCGCCGCCTCGTCCAGCGCGCCGATCAGCACGTGCGCCAACGGCCGCACCGGTTGCTCGGCCAGCTGGCCGGCCCGGATCGCCTCGGCGAGCATCTGCTCGGTCATGCCCAGGCTGTACCGCTGGGCGACATCACGAAAACCGGCCCAGCCCAGCACGCTCGGGGCATCCAGCAGCATCAGCTGGCGCACCTCCGGATCGCCGGAGACGTCCAGCCACGCGTCGACCGCGGCCCGGACCGCTTCGGCGGGTGTGGTGGCTCCGGACTCGGCCACCATGACGGCCATCCGCGCCATCACGTCCTGCTCGACGGCCTCGACGACCTCGCGGAATAGCGCTGCCTTGTCGGCGAATTGGTGGTACATCGCGCCCCGGGTGACCCCGGCCGCGCTGGCGATCTCCGGCGTCCCCACCTCGGTGTAACCCCGCAGCCCCCACAGCTTGCGGGCAGCCGAGATCAGCGCGTCGCGGGTCGCCGCGGAGCGCTCTTCCTGGGTCCGTCTCTTGCTTTCCATACAGCCTGTTGGTAACTTACGAACAGGCAGCCTGTTTGTAAGTGTATCTCTGAACTAGGAGTTTGCTATGTCGACGATC
This sequence comes from Mycobacterium mantenii, assembly GCF_010731775.1. NCBI lineage: Bacteria > Bacillati > Actinomycetota > Actinomycetes > Mycobacteriales > Mycobacteriaceae > Mycobacterium > Mycobacterium mantenii. The sequence goes on from NZ_AP022590.1 coordinate 4,269,008, forward strand.
GACATTAGTGCCGGAACCATCCATTACGAAGCAACCGGACCCGAGGACGGCAGGCCCGTCGTCTTCGTGCACGGCTTCATGATGGGCGGCCAACTGTGGCGCCAGGTCAGTGAACGTCTGGCCGCTCGTGGGTTGCGGTGCATCGCCCCGACCTGGCCGCTGGGTGCGCACCCCGAGCCGCTGCGCCGCGGCGCCGACCGGACCATCACCGGCGTCGCCTGCATGGTCGCCGAGGTACTCGACGCCCTCGACTTGCAGGACGTGGTGCTGGTCGGCAACGACACCGGCGGCGTCGTCACCCAGCTGGTAGCCGTGCATCATCGCGAGCGGCTGGGTGCGCTGGTGCTCACGAGTTGCGATGCGTTCGAACACTTTCCGCCACCTATCCTCAAGCCCGTCATCCTGGCGGCGAAGTCAAAGACATTGTTCCGCACCGCGATTCAGGCGGTACGGGCGCCGGCGGTGCGCAAGCGGGCCTTCGACGGGCTGGCGCATCGCAACATCGATGAGCTCACCGAGATCTGGGTGCGCCCGGCGCTGTCGCTTCCGGCGGTCGCCGAAGACCTGCGACAGTTCTCGCTTTCGATGCGCACCGAGGTCACCACGACGGTGGCGGCGCGGCTCTACGACTTCGACAAGCCGACGCTGATCGCATGGTCGGCCGACGACGTGTTCTTCGAACAGGAAGACGGCGCACGACTGGCCGCGACCATTCCCAACGCCCGGCTCGAAGTCATCGAGGGAGCCCGAACCTTCTCCATGATCGACCAGCCCGACCGGCTCGCCGATCTGCTGTCGACGATCGCGGTTCGCACCTGACCGACGGGCCTTCTCGACGCTGACGCCGCCGGGCGCGCCGGTGGCGGTAGCGTCTTGGCCATGTCAGATGCGACGTCGCCCCTGCACGGCCGGCGAATCCTGGTGACCGGCGGCGCCACCGGTATCGGCGCGGCCGCCGTCGAAGTCCTCACGGCGGCGGGAGCCGAGGTGGCCGCGACGTATCACCAGACGCCGCCGCCGGAAGGCCTGGCGGCCGAGTGGCTGCAGTGCGACGTGCGCGTGGCCGACGCCGTCTCCGCGATGGTCGCCGAGGCGGCGCGGCGCCTGGGCGGACTCGACGTTCTCGTGAACGCCGCGGGCCTGTGGCAGGCGGGGATCCCCGGCCACATCGACGCCGACGCCATCTCGTTCCTGTTGGACACCAACGTCAAGGCGACCATCCTCACCAATCAGGCCGCCTACGCGGTGATGAAGGGCCAAGACCCCAAGGGCGGCAGGATCATCAACTTCGGGTCCTCCGAAGCGGTGATGGGCAGCCCGATCTCGGCGGTCTACGCGGCGACCAAGGGTGCGGTGCAGGCGTGGACGCGGTCGGCCGCCAAAGCCTGGGCCGGTGACAAGATCACCGTCAACGCGCTGGCGCCCGCGGTGCAGACGGCCGGTGCCGACAGGCTCCGGGATTTCCTCGGCCCGGACGCCGCGGCCCTGATCGACCAGCAGATGCAAATGATGATCCCGCTCGGCGGCACCCTGGGCGAGGCCGCCCGCGACGTCGGGCCGATGCTGGTGTTTTTGGCCGGGCCCGGTTCGGGCTTCATCACCGGGCAATTGCTGGCGGTGGACGGCGGCCTGATGATGGTGGGCGGATAGGCAGCGCGACTAGCTACCAAAACCACTGCGCCGCATCAGCTTTGAGTGTCGTCTTTCGGCGTGACCGATCGGCTGCCGCGACGGCGCCGGCCGGACGAGCGAACCGACCGCGATTCCGAGACTTCGTCACGTATTTCGCGCGCCCGGTTCCTGAGCAGGATCAGCGACCTGTGCAGTTCGAACAGCATGGAGCCATGATCGCACCCCGATGCGGACGGACCCGCCATACACGCTGGCTTCAGCGGGAACCCTGGGCGAAATGGGCGTGAAGACTTTTCCAACACCATCGGTGCGGTGTGCGGCAGTTTCGCGGCGTTGAGCCGCCAGCTACTATAAGACGGACCGTCTCGTCTCGTAGGATGGGCAGAGTGAAGGTGAATCCGGCCGATGGCTGACGACACGATTCAAGCGCTGCTGCGTAAGCGCTTGACCGATGCATCGATTGCGGTGAAATTCCGTGACGTGCAATGGACTTGGCGCCAGTACCTGGAGGGAGCCGCGGCGCGGGCCGCGGCACTGATCGCCGCCGCCGATCCGCACCGGCCGATGCACATCGGCGCGCTGTTGGCTAACACCCCCGAGATGGTCAGCCAGATGGCGGCGGCCGGGCTCGGTGGCTACGTACTGTGCGGACTGAACACCACCCGGCGCGGTGAGGCGCTGGCCGCCGACGTTCGCCGCGCGGACTGCCAGTTCGTCGTGACCGACGCCGAACACCGGCCGCTGCTAGACGGCTTGGACCTTGGGGCGACGCAGATCCTCGACTCCTCGACGCCGCACTGGGGCGAATTCATCGCCGCCGCCGGTGAGCTGGAACCGCACCGTGAGGTGACCGCGATGGACGCCTTCATGATGATCTTCACCTCGGGGACGAGCGGAAATCCCAAGGCGGTGCAGGTCTCCCACCTCATGGCGACGTTCGCGGGCCTCAATCTGGTCCAGCGCTTCGCCCTCACCGAACAGGACACCTGTTACGTCTCGATGCCGCTGTTCCACTCCAACGCAGTCGTCGCCGGATGGGCACCCGCGGTGTGCTCCGGTGCCGCGATGGTGCCGGCGAAGTTCTCGGCGAGCAGTTTCCTCGACGACATCCGCCGCTACGGCGCCACCTACATGAACTACGTCGGCAAACCGCTCGCGTACATCCTCGCCACCACCGAACGCGACGATGACGCCGACAATCCCCTGCGGGTGGCCTTCGGCAACGAGGCCAATGACAAGGACATCGACGAGTTCGGCCGCCGGTTCGGTGTGCAGGTCGAGGACGGGTTCGGCTCCACCGAGAACGCCGTCATCGTGATCCGCGAAGAGGGCACTCCCAAGGGCTCGATCGGGAAAGGCATGGACGGGATCGCGATCTACAACAGCGACACGATCACCGAATGTGCGGTGGCCCGATTCGACGCCGACGGCGCCCTCGCCAACGCCGACGAGGCAATCGGCGAATTGGTCAACACGGCCGGTTCGGGCTTCTTCACCGGCTACTACAACGACCCGGACGCCAACGCCGAACGGATGCGTCACGGCATGTACTGGTCCGGGGACCTGGCCTATCGCGACGCCGAGGGCTGGATTTACCTGGCCGGCCGCACCGCCGACTGGATGCGGGTGGACGGCGAGAACCTGGCCGCGGCGCCTATCGAGCGGATCCTGTTGCGCCACAGCGCCATCAGCCGGATCGCGGTCTACGCCGTGGCGGATGGCCACGTGGGTGACCAGGTGATGGCCGCGATCGTCCTCAACGACGGTCACACCCTTGCGCCCGACGAATTCGAAGCGTTCCTCGACGCGCAGCCCGACCTGTCCCCAAAGGCCCGCCCGCGTTACGTCCGCATCGCGGCCGACCTGCCCAGCACCGCCACGCACAAGGTGCTCAAGCGCCAGTTGATCGCGCAGGGTACGGCCGTGGGGCCGGACGAAGTGCTGTGGGAGCGCGAACCGCGGGGAACGGCCTACACGGTTCGTGGCGATCGCAAGGGCGGCGGAGCCGGGCGCGGCGGGTCGCCACCATCGGCTAACCCGGGTTCCTCGGTGCCCGACGCCGGATCTGACCCTTCGACCGCCGCACCCGTTTGACCGGGTCTCGGCTTGTGCCGCCGGCGATCTCGTCACGCAGTTGGGAGATGTTGGAGATCTCCGCGTACAGTCCGCGGATCGCGTAGTCCAGGACGGCGAACGAGTAGCGCTGTTCGGGGTCGTCGGTGATGCCGAGTTCGACCGACCGCTGCCGCGACCACAGTGCCTCGTCCAGCCGGGCCCGGGTCGCGTCGAGATGCCGGTCCAAGGTGTCGAGGACGTGTTCGGGATCCTGGCCGCGGGCCAGCCAGGTTTTGAGGATGACGGGGTGTTTGATGACTACCTGGTCCTGACCGGGGAAGTGCTGGACCCAGCGACGCAGTGCGTCCAGGCCGGCATCGGTGGTCTCGTACAGGGTGATCGCGCGCTTGCCCGATTGTGCGCCGATCTCGCTGACCATGCCCCGCTGCAGCAGACGGGTCAGTTCGCGCCGCACGTGGCTGACCGATGGAGACCAATAGAAGTGGCCGACAGAGAGTTCGGCGCGCATCTTGATCTCGCCGGCGGTGAGTTGCTCGTCGTTGGCCGCCAGCACCCCCAGGACCAGGTAGGCGGTGACGGGCAGTCCGTTGGCGGTTCTGGGGCTCACGAACCGTCTGTTTCCGCGCCGGTGAAGTACGGGAGCGTCACGTCGGTTCCCGCGGTGTGGAATTCCACGCGCACCCGCATGCCGATGGTCAGGTCTTCCGGCGGCACGCCGACGACATTGGTCAGCATCTGGTAACCCTCGTCCAGGGTGATGATTGCCGGCGCATAGGGCGGGTCGAATTCCGCTGTGACCGGCCGGTAAACGACCGTCCAGCTGTAGATCTCGCCCCGGCCGCCGCCCCGCTGCCAGCTGACGTCCTCCGAAAGGCATTGGCGGCAATGCTCGGTCGGCGGGAAGTTCGCCGATCCGCAAGCGCCGCAACGCTGGTAGCGCAGCTCGTGGGCGCGGCATCCCTCCCAGAACGGAACGCTGACGTGGCTGCTCGCATGCGGGACGGACCCGGACTGGGGCCGCAATGGATCTGACGTCATCGTGGTTCGTCTCCCAGGATCAGCACCGTCGTGAACAGGGCCCCCGCTCCCCCGTTGCTGCACAGCGCGACGTGCGCGTCGGGGACTTGAAGATCGCCGGCCCGTCCGCGCAGCTGCTGGACCGCGCGGATGGCGCGCTGCATCATCTGCGGGTTGGCGCCCGCATGGCTGAACGACATGGTTCCGCCGTCGGTGGTGATGGGATGGCTGCCGTCGATGGCGATGTGACCGTCGGCGACGAACGGTCCGCCCTCGCCGTCGCCGCAAAAGCCGAAAGCCTCGAGCTGACGGATGATTTCGAAGGAGAACGGGTCGTAGAGTTCCAGCACGTCGACGTCGTCGCGGCGCAATCCGGCGTGGGCGAACGCGCACTCGGCCGCGCGCCGGCCCACCACGCCGTTGACGTGATCGCCGCGCCGCCCGGCGAGGTCGTAGGCGGGCGGATGCTGGTATGACGGGCCGTGGAAATCCGCGCCACTGCCCAGCACGTAGATGGGTTGGCTTGCGCCGTCGATCTTTTCGACGTTCGCCACGACCAGTGCGCAGCCGCCTTCGGAGGTGGTGGCGCAATCCAGGAGGTGGAACGGGTCGGCGATGGGCCGGGACGCGGTGATGTCCGCGTGGGTGAACGGTCCACGGTCGTAGTAGACGGCTTCGGGATTGCGGGAGCCGTTGTTGCGGATGGTCGCCGCCACCATCGAAAGTTGTTCGCGCGTGGTGCCGTACACATGCATGTGTCGCCGCGCGATGAGCGCGAACTCGGCGGTGGTGAACATGCCCCAGGGGGCGACGAATTCGTTCTCGGGCCGGGTCCACGGCGCCGTCGCCTCGTGGTCGCGGTATTCGCCGGCCTGGGCCGCGACCAGCACCACCACGTCGGCCATGCCGTGCTCGATGGCGGTGACCGCCTCGGTGATCATGCCGACCCCGAAAGCCAGGCCTTGCCAGGCCGGGCCGATGCGCAGGTCGTAGATCAACGAGGTCGACTGCGGGCTCGCGCTGATGCCGTCGACGTCGTCAAGCGTCAGGCCGGCATCGTCGAGCGCGCCCAGGATCGCCTTGATCGCCAGGCCGCGTGACGTTTCGCCGTCCAGCCGCCGGCCCTGCCGGGTGTTATGCACTCCGACGATCGCCGCGGTGCGCTTCGCCGCGGTCACGGATATTCCATTCCGTTACAGCCCTTCAGTTTTCGTCCGCAACGACACCGAGGTAGGTGCCCCGGACCTGGTATCGTCGCCCGTCGCGGGTGATGGTGCCGATCGCGGTGGCACGCGTGTCGATCGTCTGGGTGTCCGCCGCATCCATGTCCACGATGTCGATGCGCACGTCCACCGGACGTGCCGTCTGCGGGTCGGTGATCTCGACTACCATCGCGACTGCGTGCTCCTCCTCGTCCCATTCGACGCTGGTGATGCGGTGGCGGGCGGTCAGCTCCATCACCACGGAGTCCTGGCGCACCAAGAAGCGCACCGGTGCGCACAGCTCGCCGGCGCGGGGCGGCACACAGAGGCTGACCGCCATCTCACAATCCCGCCGGCCGGTCGCTGATGGTTCCCGACTCCCGCATTGCGGCCAGGTCGTCCTGGCTGTGTCCCAGGACGCCGGTCAGCACCTCCTCGGTGTGCTGGCCATACAGCGGAGGGACCCGCCGGATCCACCGCCGCGGTGTGCCCAGGAACGCGAAAGGCATTCCGGTGCAGAGGAAAGACCCCGCCACGGGATGGGCTACCGTTTCCCAGAAGCCCCGGGCCCGCAGCTGCGGATCGGTCAGCAGGTCCGCGGCCGGCGTGACGCGGGCGGCAGCGACCCCGGCCGCGCGCAGCGCATCGACGGCCTCGGCCACCGAATGCAACGCGGTCCAGTCAGAGATCAGCTTGTCGATGTCGTCGGGCCGTCCGGCCCAGCCGGTTTCGTCCAGCCCCGGCCGGCCGAGAAGCCCGGCCAGCGACACGCGGGCGTCGTCGTCCATCGCGGCGAGCGCGACCCATTCGTCGTCACCACGGCAGCGGTAGACGCCCTGGGGTGCGGCCCCAGGGCCGCGGTTCCCGTTGCGGCGCATCGTGATTCCGTGACGGGAATATTCGACCAGCATTTCGGCCGCCACGTTCAGCGCGGCCTCGACCATGGTCGACTCCACCTGCATCCCGGCGCCCCGGCGGTCGCGGATCGCCAGGGCCGCGATGGCGGCGAACGCGGCGTGCAGGCCGGCGATCGGGTCGCACACACCGCGCGGGATCACCGGTGGGCCGACGGCGTGCCCGGTCATCCACGCCATGCCGGTCGCCTGCTCCATCGTCTGCGCGAAGCCGACGCGATCGCGCCATGGGCCGTCGAGGCCGAACGCGGGCATCCGGACCAGGATCGCCCGCGGGTTGGCCGCGCGCACCGCCTCCCATTCCAGTCCGAAGTTCGCCATGACCCGGGGTGAGAAGTTCTCGACGACGAGATCGCTTGCGGCGATGAGCTCGAGCGCGAGCTCTCGTCCGGCGTCTGTGCCGAGTTCGATGCTGACACCCCGCTTGTTGTTGTTGCTGCACAAGAACACCGGGCCCCATTCCCACCATTGGTCCCAGTCGGGCGGACGGCCAGCGGAAAACCTCATGCCGTCGGGCCGGCGCACGCCCTCGACCTTGATCACGTCGGCGCCCAGGGCACCCAGCAGCTGGGTGGCCACCGGGCCGGCCCAGAACGCGGTGAAGTCGGTCACCCGCACGTCGGCCAACGGCAGCGCGTCGGCGTCGTCGCCTCGCGGCGGTTCGGGTCGCACCGGCCAGTGCACGCGCCCGTTATCGGCGCCCAGCTGCGGCGGTTCCCCGCGCGCCGCGGTCGCCATCGCGTCGCTGCGATACGGCACCCGCGGCGCCAGCACCCCGGCACCCGATTCGACGAAAACGCCGCGTTCCACAAAATGATCGATGGTCGGGAGCATCTCGGGCGTCGCGATGGGGGCCACCGGAATCCGGAACGCCACCGCGAGGTCGACGATCTCCTGGGTGGTTCGGCATCCGGTCCAGTCGGTGACCATGCCCAGGAACTCGTCGCGGCGCTCGACCCGTCCGGCGAACGAGGCCAGTTCGGCGTCATCCAGGAGGTCGGGTCGCTCGATCATCACCAGGAAGTCCCGGAACTGTTGCGCGGTGATGGTGCAGAAGCCCACCATGCCGTCGGCCGTCGGGACGATCGACGGCAGTTCCAGACTGCGTTCGTACAGAAGCGAATCGGCGCCCAGCACGCTGGCCGACATCGCGGACAAACCGCCCATGGCGATCGCCATGGCCTCGTACGTCGAGACGTCGATGATCTGGCCCCGGCCGCTTCGGCCCGCATGCCTGGTCGCCGCCGCGGCCGCCGCCGCCGCGAACGTGCCCGCCAGCCACTCGCCGAGCCGGCCGCCGGCTTGCACCGGCTCGTCGTCCGGCCAGCCGCGACCGGCGATCGATCCGCACAGCGCTTGCAGGATGAATTCGTTGGCGACGACCTGGTCGTCGACGTAGGGCCCGGTGGTGCCGAACGGCGTTACGGCCACCACCACGGCCGAAGCCGCGGTGTGCCTGGTGATGTCGCCGAGCATCCACCCGTCGGTGAGGTCGGTGAGCACCAAGTCGGCGCCGGCCAGCAGGGCGGTGATGTCGGCTTGGTCGTGGTTGACCACCGACTTCTTGCCCGCGGCCAGGTAGCCGAACAACGCGCCGGGTGGTCCGCCGGCCTGCCACCCGCGCAACGAATCACCTTGCGGGGATTCGACTTTCACGACGTCGGCGCCGGCGTCGGCGAACATCTTGCCGCAGTAGGACACCGCCAGGCCGTTGCACAACTCCAGCACGCGCCAGTGCGCGAACGGCGCCTCGGCCCCCACGCTCAGTTGCCCAGGGTGGTGGCGCGGCCGGCGATGCCGGCCACCTCGACCGTCACCGGCGTCTGCGCCGAGGCCTGAGCCTGCAGCCCGAACTGCGTCATCCGCGTCCACGCGTCACGGTCACGCTGGCTCGCGTGGCGCCCGACGTGGGTGACCACGTCCACGTCGGTGGCCTGGGCGCGCAGATAGCCGGCCCGCGCATGCTCCTTCGGGATGTACCGGAACGGGTCGAACGAGTATGCGGCCATGGCGTTTTCGTGGGTGATCTTGTCGATGACCGCGTCGTCGAGGTGGCCCATGGTTGCGATGATGTCCTCCGGCGCGAAGGGCCAGTTGCTGTCGGAGTGCGGGAAGTCGGACTCCCAGCACAGCATGTCCTCGTTGAACCAATTCATGTTCTGCACACCGACTTTGTCGCTGATGAAGCAGGTGTAGAAGTGCCGTTTGAACACGTCGGTCGGCCCGTCGTAACCGGGTGGGAAGGTCGCCAGCGTCCAGCCCGAGTGACGGTTGTAGACGTGCTCGGCCCGCCACAGGAAGTACGGGATCCAGCCGACGTCGCCCTCGGTCAGCGAGAACTTCAGTTGCGGGAAGTCCGCCCAGAACTGCGCCCAGATCAGCTCGGTGAAGGTGAACATGCTCATCATCGACGAGGCCGTCATCTGCACGCTGGGCGGGGCGTCGGTCGACACCTGCGGGGATCGCGATGCGGAGCCCACGTGCGTGCACAGCACCGTGTTGCTATCGCAGACCGCCTCGAACAACGGATACCAGTACTTGGTGTGAATGCTGGGCATTTGCAACGCCTCTGGGTTCTCCGAGAACGTGACGGCGTGACAGCCCTTGTCGGCGAGGCGTTTGACCTCCTGGGCGGCCTCGGCCACGTTGAACAGCGGCAGGATGCCGCACGGGATGAACCGGCCCGGGTAGGCGCCGCACCATTCGTCGACGTGCCAGTCGTTGTAGGCCTTGATCATCACCAGGTTCGTATCGCGGTCGGGACCCTGGTTCAGGACCTGGCCGGAGAAGCCGGTGAAGTTCGGGAAGTTCAACCCGGCCAGCTGGCCGCCGGCGTTCATGTCCCGCACCCGCTCGTCGACGTTGAAGCAGCCCGGCCGCATCTCGTCGTAGCGCGAGGCGTCGATGTTGTACATCTCCCGCGGCTTTCCCGCGACGGCGTTCAGGCCCATATTGCGGCCGCGGATCTCGCCGTAGTACCACTGCTGAATTCCGTCGGGTTCCAGGACGACCCGCGGGGCGCGGTCTTTGTAGGCGGCGGGAACGTGGGCGTCGAACATGTCGGCCGGTTCGGCGATATGGTCGTCCACGCTGATCAGAATCAGATCGTCCTTGTTCATGCCGCGCTCCTCGATCGATTCGATAGCGACTAGTAGACAATGGTGTGCATCACAGTGTCAACCGCGGTCGCTGGTCAGCGTTGCGTGCGCTGCCCGCCTTAATTTGCTGTCGTGCAACGGCGCAGCTGCGGGCAGCGACGTCACGGGGCCCGGACCAGTTTCAACCCGCCGCTGACGCAATTAGCGACTATTAGTCGATCTCTCCGGGCGGCCGTGGACTCCGGTGGTGGGATGCCGCGATGCCGATCGGCATCGCGTGCCACCATCGGGCATGGCCGGGCCGGGAAGGTAACGGGAGTTGACCACCAAGAGAGCTGCGCGTCCGACCACCGCCGACGTGACCCGGTTGGCCAGCGTGTCGACCGCGACGGTCAGTTATGTGCTGAACAACGCGCAGGGGCGGCGCATCTCCCCGGAGACCCGCGATGCGGTGTACCGTGCGGCCAAGCTGCTCAGTTACCGCCCCAATCTCGCCGCCCGCAACCTCGCGCGCGGTAAAAGCGGTGTGGTGCTCTACGTGGTGCCGCACGTGGCCGTGAGCGAGATGCGGGTCGAGCACCTGGTCGAACGTGGCCATCGTCGGATCGCGGTCGCCTACACCGGAATTACGAGATGGCGCCCGCTGGGTGACTACTGGTTCGAGGGCGTCTCACGCGCGGCGCAGTTGGGTGACCTTCCGCCGGTGCGGGTCGGCGAGGTCACCCTGGACAACGCTGCCGACGTGGTCAGCGGCTGGGTGGGTGACGGGGTGACCGCCGTGTGCGCGCAAAGCGACGAGATCGCCTGCCTCGTCCTGGACGGACTCTACAAGGCGCGGCTGCGCTGCCCCGGTGACCTCGCGGTGATAGGCGTCGACGCGAGCCCGATGGGCATGGTGAGCACGCCGCCGTTGACTACCGTGCAATTCGATCCCTGCGCGGTCGCCGACGCGGCACTGGCTGCGGTCTTCGAGCGGCTGGGTCATCCGGCACCACCGTCTCCGGAGCTCACCGACATCGCCCGCCTGGTGGTGCGGTCGTCGACCTAGCTCAGTCGGCGGGCTCGTAACGCAGCAACGTGACATCGTGTTCGGGGTGGTCGCAGAACACCGGCCTCACCCGCATCCCGACCTTGAGGCGGGCCGGGTCGACGTTGACCATCTCGGTGGAAAACCTTGGGCCCTCGTCCCATTCGACAATGGCGAGCAGCTGGGGTACGGCGTCGGCGAAATGCGGGCTGACCGGCCGGTGGGCCACCGTGTAGGAGTAGAGCGTCCCCATCCCGGAAATCTCGCGCCATTCCAGGTCGTCGGCCAGCGTGCGCGGCGCGCGCACCCGCGGGTAGAACACGTAGGCCTGCAGCGACGGCGAGTACTGGATGACGATGCGGTGTTCGGCCAGCGCATCCCAAAAGGGCTCGCTGGTAGGCGTTTTGACGGGCATCGGGCGTTCGAACTTCATCTCCTCAGTCCCCTTGCAGAATCAGCGTGGTCTGCTCGGACAGGATCCCCCCGTTGCCGGACACGAAGGCCCGGTTGCAGTCCGCGACCTGCGCGGCGCCCGCCCGGCCCATGATCTGGCGGGTGGCGTCGCAGACATGGTGCATTCCACCGGCCAAACCCGCTTGGCCGAAACCCAATTGCCCGCCGGCCGTGTTGAGCGGGAAGTCACCGCGGAAGGTCAGGTCATGATTCGCGACGAACTCCATGCCCTTGCCCTTCTCGCAGAAGCCGGCATCCTCCAGCGAGAGCAACACGGTGATGGTGTAGCAGTCGTAGATCGAGACCATGTCCATCTGCTCACGGCTCAGATCGGTCATCGCGAACGCGGTGTCCGCCGCGGCGGCGATCGGGGTGTTGAGCAGATCCTCGGCATACGTCGGCGTTTTGAATGGCACGTGTTCGCCGAAGCCCTTGATCCACACCGGGCGATTACACGACCGCTTGGCGACGTCCGCGCTGGCGACGATGACCGCGGCGCCCCCGACGCAGGGCATCACGATCTCGAGCATGTGCAGCGGGTCGGCGATGACCGGGCTGGCCAGCACGTCGTCGACGGTCAGTGGCTTGTCCTTCCAGATCGCGCCGTCGGTGTGGTTGGCGTTGACCCGCTGGTCGACCACGATTTTGGCCATCGCGCGCTCGTCGTAGCCATAGACCGCGGCGTAACGCTGCGCCACCTGACCGTACGGTCCGTTCTGGCCGAGGTTTCCGTAGGGAATCTCGAATTCGGCCTGCGGAGAGCCATATTGATTGCTCGACGAGCCGAAGAACATCGCGTCGACCATGGGCCGGGGCTTCTTCTTGGACGACGGGGTGATGTAGCGCGCGGGCAGCGCGCACAGGACGGCGTCGCAGATCCCCAGCTCGACGGCCGCGGCCGCGCGCCACACCATGGCCGCGGCGCTGGCTCCGCCCAGATCGACGTGCTCGGCGAATCGCGCTCCCACGCCCAGGTATTCGGCGACCGTAGACGGGACAAAGATCTCCGACTCGGCAAGGTGCGATGCCGCGATTCCGTTGACGACGTCTCCCGGCAGGCCCGCGTCCTCGAGCGCGGCCGCACCTAGTTCCGCCCACTGCTCGAGGACGAACGGCGCGGGCGAGGCCTTGTTGAGCCGCTCGGGCGGAAGTTCGACGTATCCGACGATCGCGGCTTCTCCGCGTAATCCCATGCCGTGCCCTACTTTCGGGGTAATCCGAGAATCATCTGCGCGATTATGTTGAGCTGAATCTCGCGGGTGCCGCCGCCGATCAGTTCGGCGGGGAGGTGCAGATAGGGTTCCACGACCGCGGTGTCGGGGTCGTCGACCATCGCGACCTGCCCGGTCAACTGCAGCGTGGCCTGGAAGGTGCGCCGCAGCAGCACATTCATGGCGACCTTGGCGATGCTGGACGCCGGTCCGGAAGCCTGGCCGTCGAGCAGCCGGATGGTTTCCCGCACCCCAAGCGCCCTGATGGCGTTGGTGTAGGCATCGAGCTCGCCGAGCTCACGCAACGCGTCCTCACGATCGGGTCCGGGTTGAGCGGCCAGCCGGCGCATCGCGACGGCGCGGTCGAACTTGACGTATCCGCTGATGGCCGAACGCTCTTCGGCCATCGTGGCGATCGCGAGGCTCCAACCGTCGGTGGGTCCGCCCAGCAGCATCTCGTCGGAAACGAACACGTCGTTGAGGAACACCTCGTTGAAGTGTGCCTGCCCGGTTGCCGTCTTGATCGGCTGGATCTCGACCCCGGGGGATCGCATATCGAGGATGAAATAGCCGATGCCGCGGTGCTTGCTGGCTTCGGGGTCGGTGCGCGCGAGCAGCGCACCCAGGTCGGCGTACTGCGCCAACGACGTCCAGATCTTATGGCCGTTGATCCGCCAGCCGCCATCGACCTTGGTCGCCCGGGTGGTCAGCGACGCGAGGTCGGAGCCGGCTCCCGGCTCGCTGAACAGCTGGCACCACAGGATGTCGCCGCGTTGGGTCGCGGGGATCAGCTTCTCCTGCAGGTCTTTTGGTGCGGCGGCCAAGACCGAGGGCAGGATCCATTCGGCGATGTTCAGCGACGGCCGGACCAGACCAGGTCGCTTGGCGAACTCCTCGTCGATGATGAGCTGCTTCAACGGATCCGCGTCGACGCCCCACGGGGCCGGCCAGTGCGGCGCCATGAGGCCGGCGTCGGCGATCAGCGTGCGTTGCGGACCGGTGGCGAGGTGCTCATAGTCGCCGTGCGGCGCGGGTTTGTCGTTGCGCAACTGCAGGGCCGCATCCAGCGTTTCGGCTACCCAGGAACGGAATTCCGGCTCCGCGTCGCCGAGGTTCACCGACATGTCGCGCGTCTGGGTGCACGTCAACTCCCCCAGCCGGCGCGCCCAGCGATTCGCCGGACCTATCGATCCCGCCAGGCTGATGGCCCGCCGCCAGTACAGGTGCACGTCGTGTTCCCAGGTGAAGCCGATGGCGCCGAGCATCGTCAGGGCGTCGAGCACCAGATCCGGGGCGGGCGAGATCGCGATCACCGCCGCCCCGGCCGCCGCGAGGCGGTGCTGGTCGAGTGACTCGTCGACGGCGCGCACCGCGTCCCAGGCTGCCGCGGTGGCCAACTCGCTGTTGACCAAGAGCAACGCTGCACTGTGCTGCAGCGCCTGGAATGTGCCGATCACCTTGCCGAACTGCTCGCGGATGCGTAGGTGCGCGGTGACGGCCTCCACGCACCACTGGACGATCCCGGCGGTCATGCTGGCGACGAGTCCCACCATCACGCAGCGGGCGCGCTCCGGATCGATGCCGGTGAGCAGGTCGGACTGGGCCGCACGGTAATTGTCGAGTCGCAGGATCCCGGCGTCGCCGACCAGGTCGGTGCCCGAGATGGGCTCGACGGTGGCCGTGGGCTTTTGGCCGTCGACCAGCGCCCAGACGATGTCGCCGCCCGCGGTCCGGGCGCCGACCAGGATGATCCGCGCGGTGCACACGCCCGCAGTGACCGCCGATGCGCCGCTGATCAGCCATTGCCCCTCTTCGGCCCGCGCGCCCAAGCCGCCGTTGTCGTCATCGGGCAGGACGATCGCGGCGGTGGCGCCCGACGCCAGGTCGCGCAGCAAAGCCTGCGCGCTCGGTGTCGGCTCGGCGAGCAGTGCGACGGCTCCGGCGGCCACCGTCGGCAGCAGCGGACCGGGCAGCAGCGCTTTGCCCGCCGATTCCAGAACGCATGCGGCGTCGATCGACCGTCCGCCTTGGCCGCCGAGGTCTTCGGGCAGATGCACGGCATGAAAGCCGTTGGCCACTAGGGCATCCCACCATCCCGGCACCCGTCCGGCGGCAAGATCGTCGAAACTGTCGCGCGTCGCGGCGATGGGAGCATTGCGGGCGGCGAACTGCCCCACGGCGTCGCTGAGCGACTGTTGCTCCGGACTCAGTCCCAGGGTCACGAGGACGGCCGAGAGATGACTGGCGTTGGCCGCACGGACTGCTATCCTTTCGTCACAAGACGGACCGTCTCGTCTTGTAGAAGACTACCGGGGCGGGTCAGGATATGTAAAGCGCGCCCGATCCCCCGGCGAGCAGCTTTCGATCTGAGTTCGCGGAAGCGAGGACCACCAGATGCCAACCGATCTCAGCGGGGTGAACGCGCAGGCGGGCGCGCCTAGGAGGCGCAGCGAGAAGTCCCGCACGGCGATCGTCACCGCGACCCGCGAACTGTTGCTCGAGCGCGGATTCGACGGGCTGACCATCGAGGCGGTCGCCGCGCGCGCCGGTGTGGGCAAGCAGACCATCTACCGGTGGTGGCCCACTCGTCCCGCGCTGGTTGCCGACGTGATGCTGGAGGACGCCGACAAACTGCTCGCGTCGGTCAACCACAGCGGCAACCTCACCACCGACCTGGTGGCCTGGGTGGGCAAGCTGTTCACAAGCCTGACGACGGCACGGGGTTCGGCCATGCTGCGAACGCTGACCGTCGCCTGCATGGAACACGAGGACACCGCCGTCAAATTGCGCGCCGGATTCAGTGCCCCGCTGCACAACAGCGTGCGGGCCCGGCTGCTGGCCCATGGGATCGACGAGGCCACCGCCGACTCGGCCGCGGACGCGATCGTCGGCGGGGTGGTGTACCCGATCCTCTCCGGCGCGCAGCCCTACTCGCGCCGGCGAGCCGAACGGACCACCCGGCTCATCGTCGAGGCCCTTACCGAAAGCTGATCAGCCGACCGTCACCGCGGCCAGCCCCCGGCGCACTCGGTCGGGCAGGGAGCCGCCGTGGCTCAGCCAGTCATCGAGCGCGATGCGCACCGCCGCCATGGCCAGGGCACCGATCAATCGCGGGCGCGGATCCTGCGCGGTCAGCCCGGGCATCCGGGGGGCGATGAGCTCGGCGATCGCCGACTCGTAGCGCACATAGATGTGCAGCGTCCACGCGTCCAGCGTCTCGGATGACCTCGTCAACGTGGCTAATTCGCGGATCTGGTTTTCGGTCTCGGCGAAGCCGCGGGCGAGTTCACCGAATGCGCCGATCACCGCTTCGAGGGCGGTCAGCTGCGGCGGCTGGGCGGCCAGTGCCGTGGTGATCCGGCCCAGCCAGTGGGCGTTCATGCCCTCGGCGACGGCGTCTTCCTTGGAGTTGAAGTAGCGGAAAAACGTCGCCCGGCCGATATCGGCGGAGTCGGCGATGCGGTCCACGGTGGCTCCTGCCAGGCCGCGACTGGCGACCAGCTGGGCCGCGGCCGTGGCGATGCGCTGGCGCATCGCCGCCCGCTTCCGCTCGGCCAGCGACGGCATAGCGGACGCTGAACCAGACATGTCCCCAACCTGTTCTTGCGAATCGACACCGAAAGCGTAAGACATAGTCTTAGCATGAGACGATGTCTCATAGCCCCGATTCGTCCGATCCGCCGGCCCCCAAGGCGCGCGCCGCGTGGCAGTTCTTCCAGCAGATGCTCGGCGACGTCACGAAGATCGTGACCGAGGACGCCGAGTCGGAGCGGGAACTGGCGGAGGGTCTGCGCCTGATCGCCCGGGTGTCGTCGCTGTGTGCGCAGATGACGGTCGAGTCCGACCCCGAGCGGCCGTCGTTCTTCGACATGTGTTCGGAGAACCGGATGGTCGGCGGCCCCAACCCCGACGGGAACTACTACCTGGCGATGATTCGCGGCGACCGCCGCTACCGGATCAGCGGAACCCGCGGCACCAGCGCCTACCTCGGATTCCAGGTTCTGGCCGGCACCGGACTGACGCCGAGGCGGATGGCGGGTTACGTCAGCGACGGGGACCTGGTGCTCGGCTCCGGAGGATTTGCGCTCGTGCTATCCGCCGACGAGCCCACCGATCTGGCCGGCGCCCAGTGGGTGAAGATTCCCCACGACGCCTCGTCGGTGGTCGTCCGGGAATACATCGGCGACCGGACGAGCGAGGAATTGGCCGCGCTGCGGATCGAGGCACTGGAACCCGGGCCCGTGACGACGCTGACCGACGACGAGCTCGCCGACCAGTTCACCGCAATGGCGTGGTCGCTGATGAAGCTCGCGACGCTGCACCGCACGATCAAACCGGAACTGCTGCAAAGCCCGAACACCTTGTTGACCGCCCAGGCCGCCGATCTGGGTGGGGCCGATACCACGCCGGACAACCTGTACATGATCGGGACCTTTCGGCTCGAACCCGGCCAGGCCCTCCTCCTCGAGATCGCGCCGCCCGACACCCGGTACTGGAACGTCACGCTGGAAAGCATCTGGCATGAATGCCTGGAGCCGCGCCGCGGGCACAGCTCGGTGACGAATCGCGGCGTACCGCCCGATGCCGACGGACGGGTGCGGATCGCGGTCTCCGCCAACGACTTCGGGCTCGGCCATTGGCTCGACACCGGCGGCCGGCATCGGGGCTTTATCGTCCTGCGCTGGCTGGACAATCCGAGCCCGCCCGAGGTCACGGTATCGGTGCGCGAAGGCGAGGAGCGGATATGACCCTGCAGGACCGATTCGCCCCGGAACGGCTGATCGCCGCCGCCTGCGAAGAAGTCGGCAGCGACGACTTCGGCGACGAGGGTTGGCGGCCCGGTCTGCACCGGGTCACCGACGGGCTGATCAACGACGCGCGGCTGTCCGATATCGGAGTCGAGATCGCGCACCTCGACCTCATGCGGGCTTTGAAGAACCGTCTCGGCGTAATCGCCTGGCGCAAAGAGCATCCCGAGATCGCCGCCGAGGAGATCAAGGCGCCGATCTTCATCGTCGGCCAGCCGCGCACCGGCACCACGATCCTCTACGACCTGCTCGCCCAGGATCCCGAGCTGCGCGCACCGCTCACGTGGGAGGTCGACGAGCCCTGTCCGGTGCCGCAGCCCGAGACCTACCACAGCGATCCCCGGATCGCCCAGATACAGGCCAGCATCGACCTTTCCGAGCAGATCATGCCCGGCTTCCTGGCCTTTCATCCGATGGGCGCACTGGTCGGCCAGGAGTGCGTGCGCATCACCGCGGCCGAGTTCGTCAGCATGATCTTCTCGGTGCAGTATCGGCTGCCGAGTTACTACCGTTGGCTGCTGTACGAAGCCGACCACGCCGGCGCGTATCGCTTCCATCGAATCTTCCTGCAGCACTTGCAGTCTGGCGTGCCAGGCCAGTGGCTGCTCAAGTCGCCGGCGCACCTGTGGCAGCTGGATGCGCTGCTGGCCGAATACCCGGACGCCCTGATCGTGCAGACCCACCGCGATCCGCTCAACGTCATCTCGTCGATCACCGCGCTGACCCACCACCTGCGCCGGATGTGCAGCGAAGAATCCAGCATCGCGGAATGCGCGGCCCAGTGTTACGAGGAGATCGTCGTCGGCCTGGAGCGCGAGATGGCCTTGCGTGACAGCGGCGCCGTGCCGGCGGGCCGGGTGATCGACGTGCAGTTCGCCGACTTCATGAACGATCCGTGGACCACGATCAAAGACATCTACCAGCGGTTGGACCGCGAGCTGCGTCCCGATGCCGAGCGCAGGATGCGTGTTTTCCTCGCCTCTCACCTCTCCGACGGCGGCCGCGGCCGGTACACCTGGTCGAACACCGGGCTGGACACCGTCGAGGTGCGTGAGCGGGTCAGCGCCTACCAGGACCGCTACGGGGTGCCCACTGAACAGCTGCGCTGACGTGGCGTGGGAGCGCGCGACGTCAGCATTCCGTGCCGTCGCGCCAAGAGTTCCGGCAATCAGGCCGAGCCAAAACCTAATTGGTGATCCGCCGGGCGTAACATGCCCGAGGCTAAAACAGCGACAAACATCCACCCCACCAATTGGATGCTCTCGCCCAGCCGCTCCGTCAACGCGCGCCAGCCGCTCGTATCCGATTCACCCATACCGTCCTCGATGCTCCAGATCGGGAATTCGTCCACCATCTGCGCATACCGATCGATCATCTCCTCACTTGAAAGCGAATGTCCACCAACCTCATAGCGGTTGTTACGGTGGAATTCGCGAACGTGCGACACCGCTTGACCGACGCCGCGACCGCCGTACCGCGTCACGTCGCCGTCGCGCAGCTCCACCGCTTACCCGCTGCCGGTGGATGCCCCCGACGGCACACTGGCGAGCACGTCGCGACCATCGGACAACGCCATCCGTACCGACACGGTTGGGCACCCGCGGGAATCCAGCATCTCCACCGCCGAAACAGCCGAAAACGTCACAGGCATAACGGTTCTCCTGAATCGAGGCGCCCAGTGACCATTGGCGTAGGACCACAGCAATGCCTGTGGTCGTCGCGATTGTGGCGAGCCCCACCGCGGTCGGACACAGACTTTACCAGCGGTGACTAAGCCGATTATTGCGACGGAGGAAGATCCACGACCACCGACCGCCTCAAACTCACCGGTTGATCGAATATCGGCTATTCGCGCATACACATCCGGGGCGTAGTATCTCGGCAAAGCGATCAGACCAGACGATGTCCCCATCGTCGTGACATGAAAGCGCTTGTATACCAATACTTGAGGAGCGGCAGTGGACGAAGACTGTCTGAAGCTCACCACTTATTTGGCCGAGCGCCGGCGAGTCCACGACGGCTTTGTCTCCGACGTGCTGCTCGGCTTGTGCGCACAGCACCGAATCGCTTGTGGCGTCCTGCTGCGCGGCATCGGTGGGTTCGGCACCGGGCACTATCTGCGCACCGACGAGTCTTTGACGTTGTCCGAGGACCCGCCCGTCGCGGTCGTCGCCGTCGACACGAGAACGAAGATCGAGGCGCTGCTCGCCCCGGTGCTGGCGGTCAAGCAGCGCGGCCTGGTCACCCTGGAGCGCGCCCGGCTGCTCCACGACGGCATCGGGCCACTGCAGCTGCCGGAGGACCTTCGGGGCGCCGTCAAACTGACGATCTACGTCGGCCGCAAGCAACGCGTCAACGGCTCGCCCGCCTACATCGCCCTCTGCGATTTGATGCACCGGCGTGGCCTTGCCGGCGCCACGGTGCTGCTCGGGGTGGACGGCGTCGCACACGGGGAACGCCAGCGCGCGAACTTCTTTGGCCGCAACACCGACGTTCCGATGATGATCGTGGTCGTCGGATCCGGTGAGCGCATCGGCGGTGTGCTACCCGAACTCGGCGAGCTGCTGCGCCGGCCGCTGTTCACGCTGGAACGGGTCCAGGTGTGCAAGCGCGACGGCCAGTTAGTGGAGCGGCCGCACGCCCTGCCCGGCGTCGACGAGCGGGGCCTGCCGCTGTTCCAGCAGCTGACGGTCTACACCTCGGAGTCGGCACACCACGGCGGGGTGCCCATTCACCGCGCGATCGTCCAGCGACTGCGCCGGGCCAAAACGGTTGACGGCGCCACGGTGCTGCGCGGCGTCTGGGGTTTCCATGGCGACCACCCACCGCACGGTGATGGCTTGTTCTCCCTGACCCGCCGGGTGCCCGTCGTCACCGTCGTGATCGACACCCCGGCCAACATCGCCGAATCCTTTGCCATTGTCGACGAATTGACCCGGGACGAGGGCTTGGTGACCAGCGAGATGGTGCCCGCGCTGGTCTCCGACGACGGCGACACCGGGCCACCGCGCATGGCCCAGAACCGTTGCTAGATCAGCCGGCGACCGAGGCGTCGTAGATCGACTGAATCGCCTTGTCCAGCGTGGCGTCGAACTGCTCGTCGGACTGGTCGACGGTCAGGCCCTCGGTCAGCGCGCGGCTGAAGCTGGCGATCAACCCGGTGTTCTTCGCCAACAGCTCGTTGGCCTCCTCGCGGGAATAGCCACCGGAGAGCGCGACCACCCGCATCACCTTCGGGTGCTCGATCAGCGGACGGTAGAAATTGACCTTGGTCGGCAGGCTCAGCTTGAGCATGACGCGCTGCCCGTCGGGCACGTTCTCGAGCTGCTTGGTGATCTCGTCGCGCAGCAGGCCTTCGGCCTCGGCCTTGTCCGAAATCGAGATGGTGACCTCGGGTTCGATGATGGGTACCAAGCCGTGTGAGAGCACCCGGTGACCCAGCTCGAACTGCTGGGCGACCACGGCCGCGATGCCCTTGGGGTTGGCGCCGCCGATCACCGACCGCTCCTTGGTGCCGAAGACGCCCAGGCCGGCGGCCCGATCCAGCAGCTCGTCGAGGCCCGGGATCGGCTTCATCAGCTGGACGTCGTCGGACGCGTCCGCCAGGCCCTTGTCGATCTTGAGGATGGGCACCACGCCCTTGGTTTCCCACAGGTAGGTGGTCGACGGCTTGCCGGCGATCTGGCGGTCCATGGTCTGCTCAAACAGGATCGCGGCCAGCACCCGGTCGCCGGTGAACGCCGGCGAGGTGATGATCCGCGAGCGCATCTGGTGAATGAGGTCGAACATCTCCTCCTCGGAGGAGTACGCGTCGTCCTCGATGCCGTACAGGCGCAGCGCCTTGGGCGTCGAACCGCCGCTCTGGTCGAGCGCCGCGATGAATCCCTTGCCCGACGTCATCCGGTCCGCTTGCTGCTGGTTCGACATTGGACTCTCCCAGTTCCTCGTGGCCCTCACGGGTGCAGCACGCCCGGCCGGTGGCCACGCGCGCTCAAGTCTGAATCGTGCCGATCATATTCGGCCACTTCGAGCCCGAGCAGGCAGGTCGCCAGACTGCGATTTTGGTCTCAGGCCCGGTCTGGCTGCGCGGCGGCGGGCTTCGTGCGCCACAGCGCCATGCGGTCGAGAAGCCGGTCACGCAGGACGAGCGTGTGAAAGAGTACCGCCGTCATGTGGGCGGTAAACGCGAGGAAGAGCAGCAGCGCGAGAACGCCGTGACACTGCCGGAGCACCGCGAAGACGTCGATGTTGCGAGGCGCGATACCGGGCAGCGCCAGCCGCCCGACCAGGGTGATCGGGAATCGCGCCGCTGACAGCATCGCCCACCCGGTCAGGGGCTGCATCAGCAGCAGGGCGTAGAGCAGGTACTCCGACCACGTCGCGATGCGGCGTTCGGCTCTGCTCATGGTGGCCAGAAACGGTGGCGGCCGGTGCGTGAGCCGGTTCGCCGACCTGACCAGGGCGAACGCCAGGATCGCCAGGCCCAGGGGACGATGGATGGCCAGCAGCACCGGGTAGCAGCTCAGGGCGGCGACCATGGTCACGCCGATGAGCAACTGCGTGATCACCATCGGCGCCATCAGCCAGTGCAGAACGCGCGACGGCAGGGTAAACCGTGCCGCGCCGGAGCTCGCCGGCTCGTCCATCACAGCGCCGATCTCACGGTGACCGCGCTGGGCGTCGTGGGCTCCTCGGCGCGGCGGGTGAACGAGCGCGCGTAGACGGCCGAGCGCGCCGCGAGCAGGGGGTCATCGGAGGCGGCGATGCCGTCGGGCAGCACCAGCGGGTCGAAGTTGATGTCGCGGGCGTTGCCGGCCTCCTCGGTCTGGACGGCGGAGATGGTGATGGTGCCGGCGTCGATGGTGCGCCGCGCGGCCGGCCACGGTTTGGTGGCGTCGTGGGTCGGATCGCCCGGCTCACCGACGGTGAGCAGCAGCCGCCAACTCAGCGGGGTGTGCGCAAGCGTGCGGATGAGGTCGTCGAACAGGTAGTCCGTGGCCGCCGGCCCGGATGGTGGGGCTGTCACGTCGGCGCCTCGCTGGGGAATGGCGGACCAGCGCACCGGCAGCGTGGCGCCGGCACCGTCGGTGAACCGGAAGGCGTTCAGCCCATGGAACGCGCTGTCGGCGAAGCCCGCGCTCGGCGGTGTCTGCTTGATGATGCGCATCGCGGCGGCGGTCTCGGGATGACGCCGCAGGAACGCGGCCATTTCCTGCGGGTCAGGCTTGCCCGTGCCGGGTTGCGGCTTGGAGGCGAGCAACCGGTCGTAAAAGCCCTGGGGCGTGCTGTCCGGAAAGACTGGGATGTTGATCATCGCGGTGCGCCACTGCCGGCCGGCGGGCGCGTCGAACAGCAGCCCCAGCCCCCGGACGGTGTCGGGCGTGTCGGCCTGATCGGGCAGCCCACCGGACAGCGAGAACCGGCCGATCAGCGGAACGCTCCCGCGACGGAAGACCGCGGCCCGGCATATCGCCACGGCCGCCCCCGTGCTGACGAACGTTCCGGTGGCGCTCAGGCCCTTTGCGTGGTTCCGCCGGAAGCCGTCATGACGGCCGTAGACCTGCTCGAAGCGATCCGTGAACCGGGTCGGAGTCAGGGCGCCGGGCCGCAGCCAGCCGCCGGCATAGGCGAAGCCGCCCACATCGACCGCGGCGACACCGGCTACCGCACCCATACCCAGTAGCGCGCGCCGCCGGTTCAGCGCACCGAGCCGCGGCACTGTGGGCGTAATCTCCGCCGGGTCGTCGG
Organism: Mycobacterium mantenii; assembly: GCF_010731775.1. Taxonomy (NCBI): domain Bacteria; kingdom Bacillati; phylum Actinomycetota; class Actinomycetes; order Mycobacteriales; family Mycobacteriaceae; genus Mycobacterium; species Mycobacterium mantenii. Next base: position 4,292,194 of record NZ_AP022590.1, read on the forward strand.
GCTCTTCGCCCCCCTCACGCTCGCCGCCGCGATCATGGGGTTCCACGGACCAGCGTCCTTTCCGTTTGTGCAGGCCACGCCCCGCGGGCTGAGAAGGAAGTCGGTGGAAGCAAGTCACGCGCGGGCGGCTGCCCCGTGCAACTTCTGCGCCGGCCGTCACGCACATCCGGACTACGTCGCGGCGCCGAAAATCGTTCAGCGTTTTGAGCGTGGTATGCCGCGTGTCCTACCATTGACTAAACACTTGTAGCTGTATCTGCATTTGGTAGCGCAGATCGACGGAGTGCGTCTCCTCCGTCGGCAAGCGTGTTCCCGTGGGGTTGAATCAACAGCCCCCGGATATAACAGTGGCTGTTTTCAGAGCTAGCGGTGTCCCGCAGGGGACCGAATGTGAGTGATAGACCATGGGCGAACAAACCGGCGACTTCGTCGATCCAACCGCTTTCGAAGTGGGCAAACACCAGGTAGACCAGGCGGTCGTGCTCACCGTCTCCGGCGAGGTCGACATGCTCAGCTCGCCGCTACTGGCCGATGCCATTCAGACCGCGCTGGCCACCAAGCCCGCGGCGCTGATCGTTGACCTGTCCAAGGTCGGTTTCCTGGCATCGGCCGGGATGACCGTCCTGGTGACCGCGCAGGCGGAGATCGAGCCGCCGACGCAGTTCGCGGTGGTCGCCAACGGCTCGGCCACCAGCCGGCCGATCAAACTCATGGGAATCGACAGCGTGCTCTCGCTCTACAGCACCCTTGACGGTGCGTTGAGCGGTATCGCTGGTGAGTGAGCCGCGACCGAGTGAGGACGCAACCAGGGACGATGGGATGCTCTGATCAGCCGCAGAACGTGCACATCGATGACCGCTCTCGCTTCGAACGAACGCGAGTGGCCGCCGACGCGCGCAGCGCGGCCCGCACCCGTGCCGAATTCGGAGTGTGGCTCGGACGGTATTTCGCACTGGACGACGACCGCTTCAACGACCTGTTGCTGGCGGTCAACGAGGCGATCGCCAACGCCGCGGAATTCGCCTATGTCGAGGCCGCGGAGCGCGGGACGGTCGACGTGCGAGCGGCCTACGACGGCGAGTCGGACACCCTCGCGGTGATTGTCGACGACCGCGGCCGGTGGCGGCAGAAAAAGCCGGTCCGGTACCAACAGCAGATGCGCGGCCGTGGCATCCCGCTGATGGAGGCGCTCGCCGACGAGGTCGCCATCGACCGCACTCCGCAGGGCACCCGCGTCACGCTGACGTGGAGCGGGCTGACGCAGCCCGGCTGTAACGCCTGATCAGCCCGCCGGCGCCAGCACCTGCTGGATGCGTTCCTCGCGCGGCAGCACCGGACCATCGTCGAGGGATTCGTCGATGCCGAGTTCGGTGAGCCCGGCGCTGGTCAGCAGCGAGGTGCCGTAGGCGGCCAGCACGAGTTTCTGGTCGTCGCTGTGACCGTCCTCGACGAGCATCGCACCGATCAGGCAGATGACGGCCATCTTGAAAGCGTTGAACGCTCGGTACCAAGACCGGTTCGCGACCGTGATCCCGCTGGCCGATTCGTAGTGTGCGAGCAAGGCATCGATGGAAAGCGCTGCAGGGTGGCTGTTGATCCCGACCGGCTGCATCCACAGCATTTCGAGCCAGCCGATGTCGGTGAGCGGGTCGCCGACCGTCGTCATCTCCCAATCGAAGACGGCGCTGACCTCGCCGCCGATGAAAGCGAAGTTGCCCGGCTTGGCGTCGCCGTGCACCAGCGTGACCGTGGGGCACTGCGCGGGCTTGGCGGCGAGCAGTTCCCGGTGCAGCCGCTCCAGGGCGGGCAGCCGGTCGCGCCTGACCCTGTTCATCTCCGCCGCCCAGTGGCCGAGTTCGCGGTCGAGGTGGTCGGCGCCGTTGCCGAGGGTGTCCAGCCCGGTGCGGCTGAGGTCGACGGTGTGGACGGCGGCCAGTTGTTCGGCCAGGCTCTGGCACATGCGCACCACCGTGTCGTCGGCGGCGTGGGCCGGCGGCTCCATCTCGTAGACGTCGCCGGCCACCCATTCCATGACAAGGAACGGCCTGCCGAGGACGTCGCCGGTCGGCTCCAGCCACAGGCCCGGCGGGACGCGGACCCGGGTATCGGCCAAGGCCCGCAGGATCTTGAACTGGCGCGCGAGGTCGTAGGGCTCCAGCAGCGCGCGTGGTTGGGGGCGCAGGCGCAACACGACGTCTTGCGCGTCATCATCTCGGCCGAGTGCCCGAAGCTCACCCTGTCGATGCCCTCGAGACGGACGTCGTCGGCGTCGGGCACCTGCGTGCGCAGCCAGCCGCTCAACCGTTGTTCCAGCTCGGCGCCCAGCGTCATTGGCGGACCCCGTCGCCGTCGGCGGGCAGTCGATCGACCGGCGTCTTGTCCTGGGTGAATGCGGACATGTCCATTGCCGTCCAGTTGGGGTAGCGGCGATAGCCCTGCCCGCCGAGCAGCAATTCGAATACGCCCCGACCGGTCTCGCCGTCGCGCTCGAACCGCATCAGCTGGTCGAGGGCCATCGACTTGCCCTCGGTCTCGGTCAGTTGTTCGGGATCGCAACTGTTCCAAGCGAAATGAATGAAGTAAGCTCCGCCGCCCAGGTCCTCGTATCGGCAGTGGGCCATCGGCAGGCCGTAGTAGGCGTTGACCTCCAGATGGGGTGCCTCAACGATCACCCGGTAGGTCTCGCCGTCCTCGTCGGTGAAGACCAGGGCCGCACGGGTGGGCCGCTTGCCGTCGCCGTCGAACTCGAGCTCGTGCTCGATCCCGACGAACCGTTTCGACAAGGTTCCGTCGGCGTGGGTGATACCGCCGTCTACGTAATTGACTGTGCCATCAGATGATTCGATGATCTAGGCCTCGATGGCATGGTCATCGAAGCCCGCGTCGAGCCACAACCAGAAGTCGATCTTGTCGGAGACGCGCACCCCGAAGGTGCGGTCGCAACCGCCGTGGAAGCCGTCGACGCTGATGCGTTCCCCGTCGATCTGCACCCAACCGCTCCATCGCCCCGGTTCTTTCATGTGGTACATGTCGGCGAGCAGTTCGCCTTCGTTTCCATGCACTTTCATGGGCAACAGCTCCCACATCGGGGCGGTGGGTTCGTAGTAGAGCTCCCACTCGATCCCGGAGTTGTTGGGCTGGATGTCCAATCGCCACTTCTTCAGCGGCTCCACACAGGTCCACCGCATTGGCCCAGCGCTCAGGTCGGCGCGGTCGTCGCCGGTGACCGGACGTCCGGACAACAGATCCCAGTGCCGGCCGTCGGCGAGGCTGACCTTGACGTAGCCCCAGCCCGCTGGCGGTGTTCGGGTTGTTTCCGTAGCCGCTGCCCAACAGCATCGTGCCGTCCGGTGATGCGGCGAAGAAGTAGCACCGATCCGACCAAGTCGGGTCGGTGCTGTGCACCTGGTCGAACGTCGTCGGAAGCTGGTGGGTGAAGGACTCGTCCGCGGCGGAGTACCCCATCCCTTGTCCTTTCTGTGACTGGTAATCCGCTGTGCCGCAATGGGATTCACCATCAGATGGGGGCGGGGCGGATTCTGCTGGCGCCAGATAGCAAAGCCGCACAACGCATCCCGTAACATCGCCGCCATGGAACCGAGCCGGCGGTGGGGGGACGACCGCGCGATCCTCGATGACGAGGAGGCCCGCAGACGGATCCTGGACGCCGCGGGCCGCTGCATCGTCCGGCGCGGCAATACCCAGTTCCGGGTGGGCGAGGTGGCCGACGAGGCCGGGGTGTCACGGTCGACGGTGTACCGGTATTTCCCGGGCCGCGACGATGTGCTGCTGGGCCTGATGCTGACGCGTGTGGACAGCGCGATCTCTGAGTTGGTGCGCAAACTGCCCACCCCCGAGGACCCCGTTCGGTCGTTGCCCGAGATGGTGCTGGCCCGGGTGGAGTCGGTGGACGGCAACTCGCTGAACGAAGCGTTGTTCGCCTCCGAGAGCACCGCGGTGGCCTCGGCGCTGGCGAAGGGATCCGAGCCCATCGTGGAGCTGCTGCTGCGGCACTACGGGCCGTTGCTGAACCGGTGGAAGGCGGCGGGGTTGCTCTACCCGGATGTCGATTTCCGGTCGATCGTCCAGTGGTTGCACACCACGACACTGTTTTTGCTGGCGCCTTCGTGGCGATATCGCACCGTCGCCGACAAACGAGAATTCGTCGAGCAGTTCGTGGTGCGGGCCTTGGTGCCACAGATCAGACAATAATCGTATATTGTCTGATGTCCAGACGTTCTATCGGTTGCCCTACGCCGCGGTGTTAAGAGCGCAGCACTGCGGCCGGCTGGCAAGTCGGGATGGATGGATATGAAAAATCCTGTGGAACAAGCCTTTTCTATCCTGGGTCTGGCCGCCCACCTGGGACGCGGTGCGGGCCGGGTGGCCACCGACGCGGTGGTGGGTGGCCGGTTCGGCCTGCCGCGGACGGTCGAAGGCATCGACCCCGCGGTCCTGTCCCGGGTGATGGGAACCACGGTTCGGTCGATCCGCGTCCTGAGCCGGGACGCGGGCACCTCCTCGCGGGGCCGGCTGGTGCTGACCGGCAAGAACGTGCCCGATTCGGTGTTCGTCAAGGTCGCGGCACAGAGCGCGGCCACCCGGCTGATCGGCGAACTCGGACGTCTGGGACACACCGAGGTGCGGTTCTACCGCGACCTCGCGCCGCAGGTCGTCGGCGTCCCCTACTGCTACGGCGCGGCGTTCGAGGCCTGGACCGGCCGGTACCTGCTGGTCCTGGAGGATCTGCCGGCCGAGTCGTGCGACTTCCCGGACACCTTGCATCCGCTGTCGACCGACCAGGCCAGCCTCATCATCGAGCTGCTGGCCGAATTGCACGCCAATTTCTGGGGCCGGCTGCCGCGCGACGGTCGCGGCCCGCTGGGCTGGCTGTGCACCCCGTCGGGGGACGTCACATCGTTGTTGACCGGTTCGCTCATGCACTCCTCGATCAAGCGCCTCGCCGAGCGCACCACGATTCCGGTGGCCAACGGCAACTTGATCGCCGACAACTACCGCGCCGCCGCCGCCCTCATCGACACTCCCCCGCATACCGTCATGCACGGCGATGCCCACCCCGGCAACATGTACTTCCACGGCGGCAAGGCCGGACTGCTGGATTGGCAGGCGGTGCGCCGCGGGCATCCCTCCCGCGAACTGGCCTACACGCTGATCACCAGCCTGACGCCGGAGGACCGGCGGACCAACCAGCGCGAACTGCTCGACGACTACCGGCGGGCGCTGGTGGCGGCCGGCGGACCCGAGCTGGACGGCGACGAGCTCTGGCTGCGCTTCCGCCAGGGCGCGCTGTATGCGTACACCGCCCCGCTGATCACCGCCGGAATGGGCGGAATGCAGGTCGAAGACATCGCCATGGAGGGCCTGCGTCGCGGCGTCGCCGCGCTCGACGACCTGGAAACCGTCGCAGCCCTTAAGGGTTCGCTGTAGGGCACGCCGAATTCGGCTGAGGCTATTGCCTTCGTCGCGCCAAGAGTTACGCTACCTACCGTAGCGAAATACTGCGCCGCCTGCACGCGTCGACAGCCCTCCGGAGACAAGCCCACGACGGCGAAGAGGAGTCTCATGTTCGATTTGAAGATCATCGGTGGCACGGTCGTCGACGGCACGGGCGCGGAACGCTATCAGGCCGACATCGGCATCAAGGACGGCAAGATCGCCGACATCGTCCGCCGCTCCGCCGACGGCCCCGCGATGAGCGGGGAAGCGGCCGAAACCATCGATGCGACAGGCCATGTGGTGGCCCCCGGCTTCGTCGACATCCACACTCACTACGACGGCCAGGTCAGCTGGGACAGCCTGCTCGAGCCGTCCAGCGGCCATGGCGTGACCACGATCGTGACCGGCAACTGCGGCGTCGGCTTCGCGCCCGTGCGGCCCGGCAGCGAGCAATGGCTGATCGAGTTGATGGAGGGCGTCGAGGACATCCCCGGGACCGCGCTGACCGAGGGCATCACCTGGGGCTGGGAAACCTACCCCGAGTACCTCGATGCGATCGGGAAGCACAACTACGCCGTCGACGTGGGCAGCCAGGTCGCCCACGGCGCGATCCGGGCCTACGCCATGGGCGAGCGCGGTGCCCGCAACGAACCGGCCACCCCCGACGACATCGAGGCAATGGGCCGGCTGGTCCGCGAGGCGATCGAGGCCGGGGCGCTCGGGTTTTCCACCTCGCGCACGATGGGCCACCGCGCGATGGACGGCGAACCGGTTCCCGGCACGTTCGCCGCCGAGGAAGAATTGTTCGGCCTCGGCCGCGCCATGGCGGCCGGCGGTCAGGCGGTGTTCGAGCTGGCCCCCCAGGGGGCGGCGGGCGAGGACATCATCGGGCCCAAGAAAGAACTGGACTGGATGCGGCGGCTGGGCGGCGAGATCGACCGTCCGGTGTCCTTCGCGCTCATCCAGGTGGATGCCGACCCGAAACTGTGGCGCGAGATGCTGGACCTCTCGGCGGACGCGCACGCCGCGGGCGCCCGACTGCACCCGCAGATCGCGGCGCGCCCGTTCGGCATGATGATCGGCTTCCAGGGGCATCACGGTTTCAGTCATCGGCCCACCTACCGGCGGCTGAAGGCCGAGTGCGGCCGCGAGGAGCTCGCGCAGCGGTTGGCCGACCCCGCGGTGAAGGCGGCGATCCTGTCCGAGGACGACCTGCCGCCCGACCCCACGTTGTTGTTCGACGGGATGTTCGCACTGGTGCAGCACTCGCTGGGAAGGCTGTACGCGCTGGGCAATCCGCCGGACTACGAGCCCACACCGGACCGGACCGTCGCGGCCATCGTCAAGGCCCGCGGCGATGAGCCGTTGTCCACGCTGTACGACCTGATGCTGGAGTCCGACGCGACCTCCATGCTGATGCTGCCGCTGTTCAACTACGCCGACGGCAATCACGACGCGATCCGCGAGATGATGTTGCACCCCGCCGGCGTGCTCGGACTGTCCGACGGCGGCGCCCACTGCGGGATGATCTGCGACGCCTCGTATCCGACGTTCCTGCTCACCCACTGGGCGCGGGACCGGCACCGGGGCGAGAAGCTGTCACTGGAGTACGTGATCCGCAAGCAATCTCGCGACACCGCTCACCTGTTCGGCCTGACCGACCGCGGCACCATCGAGCCGGGCAAGAAGGCCGACCTCAACGTCATCGACATGGCTGCTCTGACCCTGCACCCGGCGGCGATGGCATTCGACCTGCCCGCGGGTGGCAACCGAATCCTGCAGGGCGCCAGCGGATATGCGGCGACCATCGTCAGCGGAACGGTGACGCGGCGCAACGACGTCGACACCGGCGCCCGGCCCGGGCGACTGGTCCGCGGAGCGCGTTAAGAACTCCTCGATGGCCACGACGGCCGGCAATCCGGCGCGAACCCGCGACGAGGACGCCATCGGCACCCCGCCCGAATCCGACGCTGGTGCCCGCCGAACGCTACTACTCCCCCGCCTTCGCCGCGCTCGAGCTGCAACGGATGTGGCCGCGGGTGTGGCAATTGGCCTGTATGACCGACCACGTCGCGGCGCCCGGCGACTACTTCGAGTACCGCTGCGGGCCGTACGGGGTGCTGATCATCCGGGACGACGACGGGGTGCTCCGAGCGTTTCAGAACGTCTGCCGGCACCGCGGCAATTCGCTGTGCACCGGATCGGGCTCGGGCTTGCGCGAACTCAAATGCGGCTATCACGGTTGGACCTGGGACCTGGCCGGCGCGCTCAAACGGGTGCCCAACCGCAAGGGCTTCGGCGCCCTGAGGATGTCCGACTTTCCGCTGATACCGGCGCGGGTCGACACCTGGGCGGGGCTCGTCTTCGTCAACCTCGACCCGGACGCGTTGCCGTTGACCGAATACCTGGAGGCGGTGCCCGATGACATCGCCTGGTGTCACCTGGAGGACTTCCGCTGTTACGCGACGCTCACCGTCGAGGTCGACGCGAACTGGAAAACGATCGCCGACGGATACAGCGAGACCTACCACATTGCGACCCTGCATCCCGAACTGCTGCGCTGCGTCGACGACATCCATGCGCCGCAACGGATTTGGGGTCATACCGGCAAGTCCGACCAGCCCTACGGTGTGCCGAGCCCACGCTTTGACGGCGCGCTGAGCGACGAAGAGGTCTGGAACGCCTACGTCTACACGCAGGGAGCGTTGATGGGCGCGGCCGAAGGGACGCCCTTCCCCGCCGACGAACGCCGGCCCGGACAGACGGTCGCCGACCTGATCGCGGACCGAACCCGGGCATTCGCCGCGAGTCGCGGCGTCGATCTCGACTGGGCGGACACCGACCGAATGACCCGATTGCACCAGTACAACGTGTTCCCCAACATGACGCTGCTGACCAACGCCGACCACCTGACCGTGATGTGCTCGCGCCCCGCCTCCGCCCCCTGCCCCGACAGGGGCGAGCTGGTCATGTTCTTGATGACGCGAATGCCGCCGGGGGCGCCACGCACCAAGCCCACGGATGTCCGCATGGCCGCCGACGCGGCCGAGCCGGGCGTGGTGCTCACTCAAGACATCGCGGTGCTCCCCGGCCTGCAGCGCGGCATGCACCAACCCGGCTTCACGCACCTGGTGTTGTCCAGCGAGGAACGCCGCGTGATCAACATGCATCGCAACCTCGAGCGTTACTTGGACCTGCCGGAGTCACAGCGGATGACCGGCGGCGCCTAAAGTTTCTCGCGCGCAGACCCAACTTGGCCCCAGTTAGTGCGCACTGTCATCGCGGGTGTTGATGAGGGGTCGCGGACGTCGCGGGGCCGCGGGGGCGGTGCGTGTTTGGTTGTCGGTGCCCCGATGTCCACGAAGCGGTGGGGGCAGCCGGGAATGTTCACGAATTCCTCGATACCCCAATATGTTTGAGCTTCGATGCATTGCCGGTAGTGACCGATTCCGGAAACCAAGCTAGTTGTTTGTCGGTGGTGGTTGGGGGTGGAAGGGTTCATACCACCACCAGTCGGCGCGCTCGCCGGTAGGTCCCGGGCAGGGCGCCACCGCGGGAGGGGGTTGGGTCGGTGGGCGTGCCAGCGATCCCGGGCTCAGTAACCGGCCGGCGTCGTCGGTGACGGTGAGAGCGCCTGCGGGTCCGGTGATGGTGATGACGCCCCGATGGTGCAACCGGTGATGATGAGGGCATAGCAGCACCAGGTTGGCCAACTCCGTGGGGCCGCCGTCCTCCCAGTGCCAGATGTGATGGGCGTGCAGACCACGGGTGGCACCGCAACCCGGAACCACGCACGTGCGGTCGCGGTACTCCAGCGCGCGGCGAAGCCGCCGGTTGATCAGGCGGGTCGCCCTCCCGGCACCGATGACCTCACCGTGACGCTCGAACCAGACTTCGGCAGTGCCATCACACGTGAGGTATCGGCGTTCGGCGTCGGTGAGCAGCGGACCCAGATGCAGTGCCGCAGCGGGCTGCTCGACGTCGACATGCACCACCACGGTGGTGTGCTGCCCGTGCGGGCGGCGGGCCGCCTCGGCGTCCCATCCGGCCTCAACCAGGCGCATAAACGCCTCGGCGGTGCCCGGCAACGGGGGCCGCTGATCTAAAGCGCCCCGGCCCTCACCGTGATCGTGCTTCCACTCGGCGATCAGCGCATCACGGTGAGACGCCAAGGCGGCGTCGAACTTCGCGGCGTCCTGGTGGGCAAGTGCGATCCGATAGCAGCTGCCCTGCTCGTTGGTGGTCGTCGTGATCGAGCAGCGCTCGAGCCCGGGCCGGGGGTCGGGTTCGGGTCGCGGTTCCAGCTTGACCGCGGTGCGCAGCTGATTGACCGTGGCGCAGCGCGCCAGCTGCGCGTAGTGCTCATCAGAACCCGCCCCGGCCCGCGCCGCGATGACGCCGACCTGATCGGTCGACAGCCGGCCCTCTCGCATGCCTTGAGCGCAGCGTGGGAACTCCTCGAGCCGGCTCGCGATGGTGCTGATCGTGTGCGCGTTCGCCGGCGAGCAGCCCGTCTTCCAGGCCACCAACGCCGGCACCGACCGCGCGCCGGTGACGCCACACAATTGGTCGCGATCGATCTCGGCGACGATCTCAACGATGCGCCCATCAATCGCGTTGCGCTGACCCGTCAACTCCGCCAGCTCCTCGAACAACACCGCAACACGCTCGCTGGGACTCACCACCACAGCACCAGCGGATGCGGTCAAAGACATCACATCATCATTGCAGCCACCACCGACAAGTCCGGGCTGCCCGATCCCCGCTCAGTCCACCAAGTCAGGTTTGTCGCGAGCAGACATAAACTCCCACGGCGCGAACCGCCCAACGCGCGGCGCACCTGCCCAGCTCCGCGGAAACCGGTGAACGCGCTGCGCGGCCCCATCACCCTGGCGCTCGAGTTCGACATCGAGCACTGAACCCGGCGGAGCCTGGGGCGGATGCGCCCAAGCGCCATCCGATGGCGCCCTGGTAGCTTCGCGACCTCGAACGTTACGTGGATCCACCCCTGTCCGAGCACCTGACCGCAAACGACGAGCTGATATCTCGCAACATAATTCGCGTTCACGGCGCGAAAGTGACGCCGGGCGATTTAGAATCCCGCTTGTGATGACCCCGTCTTACCCGTGGGGGGACGATCGAGGGCAGCTTGCGCGGCAGCTTCGCCTGCCGTATCACACGCTCCGCCAACGGCGAGCGCGACGTCTGTGCCACCGTTTCGAACGGGTGGGTGTTCGAACGGCACCGGAGCGGCTGCGGGAATTGCTGGCCGGCGCGCCGCTGGCCGCTCACGAAATGATCAACGTGAACTTTGCGCTGATCGCGATCCGACTCGACCACGAGTCGCGCGCCGCGCGGTTCAAGCGGCTAAAGCAACGCAGCGCCCGTTCATTGATCTTTGCGGGCATCGTCATGGTGGTGCTGAACTTGCTGATCTGCATGGCCTACGTCTTGCTGAACCTGGCGGAGCAGTCAACGCCTATCTAGATCTTCAGCGCGGCGCGACGATGCCGTTGTCGTACGCGTAGACGATCGCGGCGGCGCGGTCGCGCAGGTCGAGCTTTCCGAAGATCCGCCCGATGTGGCTTTTGACCGTGACGCCCGAGATGCACAGCTCGTCGGCGATCTCCGTGTTGGACAGGCCGTGCCCGATCAGGGTCAGCACGTCGAGCTCGCGGGTGGTCAGCTCGCCGATCGCGGTGCCGCGGGGTCCGGGGGCGGCCTTGCGGTAGGTGGTGAGCACACGCGAGGTCACCGCGGGATCGAGATAGCTGTCGCCCCTGGCGACCGCCCGCACCGCGCGGATCAGTTCCTCGGCAGACGAGTCCTTGAGCACGAAGCCGGCCGCCCCGGCACGCAGTGCCCCCGATAACAACTCGTCCTCGTTGAAGGTGGTCAGCGCGAGCACCGGCGGCCTGCCGCCCATCCTGCGCGTCGCCTCGATCCCGTCGACGCGGCGCATCCGCAGATCCATCACGACGACGTCGGGCCGGTGCTCGGCCACCGCGGCGGGCACCTCGTCACCGTCGGCGCACTCCGCGACGATGACGAAACCGTCCTTGCGGCGCAGGATCCGGCGCAGGCCCGACCGCACCAGGTCCTGGTCGTCGACCAACAAGACGGTGATCTCGGGCGCCGCCGAGTGACCCGGGATCACCCCTTACACCACCAGGGCCGCCAGGCGGTATCGCCCTCCTGCAACGGTATTTCGGCGCACACCGACCAGCCGTCCCGGGTGGGGCCGACGTCGATGGCCCCGCCGAGCAATTCGACCCGCTGGCGCATGCCTCGCACGCCGCGCCCTTCCTGCGACGGCGCGGCCACCACCGCGGCCGGGACCAGATTGGTGACGGCGAGACGGGCGGACGCCGGTGAAATATCGAGCACCACACCGGCTTTCGACTCGGGCGCATGCTTGGCGATGTTGGCCAGCGACTCCTGGGTGATGCGGTACAGCGCGAGGCCGACCGCGGCGGACACGTGATCGGTGGGGCCTTCGACGCACAGCGCGACGGTCAGTCCGGCCCGCTGGAAACCCTCGACCAGCGCCGCGACGTCGTCGATGCCGGGTTCGGGCGCGGTCGGCGCGGTCTTGGTCGGCCAGTTGTCCAGCAGGCCGACGGTGCGACGGATGTCGGCCATCGCCTGGCGGCCCAGCCGCTCGGCCTGCTCCAAAGCCTCGACGGCGTCGTCGACGTCGCGATCCTGCTGCAGCGCGCGCCGTGCACCGGTCATGTGCAACAGCGTGATGCTGAGCGAATGGGCGATGACGTCGTGCACCTCGCGGGCGATGCGCCGGCGCTCATCGGCGGCGGCGTGTTCGGCCAGCATGTTCTGCGCCTCGATCTGTTCGGCCAGCAGCAGCCGTTGGGTGCGCATCAGGTAACCGAGCAGCCAACCCACCGCGATGAGACCCAAATACAGCACCACCGTGTCGAGTCGGTGCAATGCGGACGCGGTAAGCAATAGCGCGGCCGCCGACGCGGTGGCCAGCAAGCCGAACAAGACCGACGCCAGCGTCGCGACGACCAAGACCATCAGGACCAACAACGCCGGTGCGAAATCGGCGTGAATGGGCGTCGACGTACCGAACAGCGTCAGCGCGGTGGCCGTCGACCAGGTCGCCCACAACGGTCCCGGGGTGATCTTCATGTTGAAGACGAAGAACGCCAACTCCGGCGACAGGGCGAGCGCGAACGCCCCCAGTGCCACGGGTAGATCGGCGGCTGGCCGCTGCAACGTCCCGATCACGCCGCCGAGTACGAGGGCGGCATCGACGGAGATCATCGCCGCCCACGTGACACCGACCGGGATCAGCTCGCTACGTCGGCGGAGCTGTTCCCGCAGGTAATTCACCGCGGCGTGCGCCATCGTGCAATCCTAGAAGAGCCCGGCGCGACGTCACATCCTCCTGCGGGCGGCACCCGTCTCCGCCCGTGGTAGGAGACAAAGACTGCACTTCGGCACGACGCGCGGCGGGTGGCTGTTTTTCTAGCGTCGAGTCATGACATGGACACAGCTGCACAACCGCATGGCCTTCATGGCCGAGGTGATCAAAGCCGCCGAGACGGACCCCGAGTCGGCACTTGCGTTGATCGACAACTCATCCGAGGTGTCCGAGCTATTCGGCGACGAGGAGGGTTTGATGCTCTCGCTCGGGCAGCGCTGGATCACCATGCTGGTGGCCAAGCTGGATCAGGCGGCCCACGAGGGCGCATCGGCCCAACAGGTGCGCGCCGATCTCGAGGCCGCCGAGCCCGGGCTGCACGCGCTGGTGAAGATCGGCACCCGCCGGTCGGTGCGGGTGCGCTCGCTTACCCGCGGCGAGCATGTCGCCGTGGGCCTGTTCGGCGGGCCGACCAGCGATCGGCAGACCGTTGCATGATCGAATGGGCCGTTTCGCGCGCCTGACCGGTCGGTACGCCGTCCTGATCGTCGGGTTTTGGATCCTGGCCGCGGCCGTCGCCAATGTGGCGGTGCCGCAACTGGAGCGGGTCGTCGACTCGCATGCCCGGTCCTTCATGCCGCCCGGCGCGCCGAGCGCGGTGGCCGCGGCCCGGGCCGCCCAGTTGTTCAACCAGACCCCTAGCAACAACTTCGTTTACGTTGTGCTGGAACGTGATCAGCGGCTGACCCCGCGGGATCGCCAGTTTTACGACGCGTTGACCGGATCACTCGGTTCGGATCAGCGCCACGTCTACGCGGTGACCGACCTGTGGTCGCAGCCGGCCACCGCCGCCGGAGCACAGAGTTCGGACGGCAAGGCGGTCAGCGTGATGGTCCGGCTGGCAGGAATGCTCGGCACCGCGCAGGCGCGGGATTCGGTCAACGCGGTGCGCGGGACCGTCCAGAAGCTTTCACCGCCGGTGGGCCTGGCCGTTCATGTCACGGGGCCCGGCGCGACGATCGTTGACGAATTCTCCGCGATCGATCGTCAGATGCTCGGAATCACCGCGGCCACCATCGGTCTCATCCTGCTGTTGTTGCTGCTGGTCTACCGATCGCCGGTCGCGGCGGCGATCCCGCTGACCTCCGTGGGCCTCGCCCTGGCCCTGGCACGCGCCGTCGTCGCCGCCCTCGGCCAGGCCAATGTGGTTGAGGTATCCCTGTTTTCGGTGGCGCTCATGGCGGCGATGACGCTCGGGGCCGGCACCGACTACGCGATCTTCCTGGTCGGCCGCTACCACGAGGGCCGGCGTCGCGGCGTCGCGCCGGCCGAGGCGTTGACGCAGGCCTACCGTTCAATCGCGCCCGTGGTGATCGGATCGGCGCTGACCGTGTCGGTGGCGCTGGCGTGCCTGGTGTTCGCCAAGGTGGGCTCGTTCCGCAGCGCCGGGTTGCCCTGCGCCATCGGCATTCTGGCCACCATGGTTGCGGCGCTGACGCTGACGCCGGCGCTCATGACTTTGGCGATACGCCGCGGATACCTGGAACCGCGGCCGTCGAAGACCGCGCGGCGCTGGCGCCGGGTCGGGGCGGCGGTGGCGCGCTGGCCCGGGCCGATCCTGGTCACCGCGCTGGCGTTGACGCTGCTGGTCGCGCTGCCCTTGGTGAGCATGCGGGTCGGCTTCAACGAACCCGCCGCCACGCCGTCGTCCACCGACTCCAACCGCGGCTATGCCAGCGCTGACCGGCATTTCGCGGCCAACGCCTTGCTGCCCAACGTTGTCGCGATCCAGGCCGACCACGACCTGCGCAACCCGGCCGGCCTGATCGCCATCGAGCGAATCACCCGTCACATCATGGCCGTACCGGGGGTGCGTGCGGTGCAGTCCGCCAGTCGCCCCGACGGCAAGGTGCCCGAACAGGCGACGTTGAGTTATCAGGCCGGCGTGCTCGGCCGGCAGTTCGGCGACACCATGGATTCGCTGACCCAGCGGCTCAAGCGGGTCACCGAGCTGGACAGCGCGCTGGCGCAAACCCAGGTTGCGGTAGACGGGCTGGGTATCGGATTACGCGGTGGCAGTGTGGGATTGGCGGAAGTCTCGGGTGCCGCGGAAGACATGCGGGCCGGGATGGAGGGCCTGCAGCGCAATGTCACGACCGTGTCGGGTTACCTCGACCCGCTGCGGGACTTCGTCGGGCGTACCCCCGATTGCGCCACCAATCCGATCTGCTCGACGGTGGATCGGGTGCTCCAGCCCGTCGACAGCCTGGTGCAGACTTCCACGCGCCTGGATTCGGGCGCCGCTAAACTCACCAGCGGGTCGAGCACAGCCGCCACCGCGATGGCCACGCTGCCGCAGAGTGTCGTGTCGATGAAAGATGCTTTGGGGCAGGCACGTTCGGCCATGCATGACTTGCTGAGTCTGTCCGACACGCTCGGACCCCAAATGCGTCAGCTGACCGACTACATGAACGAGATCGCCACCCAATTCCAGGGCAGCGCCGCAGCGGATTTCTACATGCCGCAGCGGGCGCTGAGCGACCCGCGGTACACCACCGCGTTGCGCCACCTGATCTCCGAAAGCGGCCGCGCCGCATACCTGCTGGTCTATGGCGACGGCTCGGAGTGGGGCGGCGAGGGCGCCAAGCGGGCCGATCAGGTGCGCGCCGCCATCAAGGAGGCCACCAAGGAAGGCACCCTCACGCCGACCGAGGTCGACCTTGCCGGAGTGGGCCCGGTGACCGCCGATCTGCAGCGCTTCGTGGCCGGGGACACCACGCTGCTGGTGGGGGCCGCGCTGGTCCTCATCTTTCTGATCGTCACGGCGATGTTGCGCAGCCCGGTCGCGGGATTGGTCGTCGTCGGAACGGTCGTCACCTCCTACGCGTCGGCCATCGGTGCCAGTGTGTTGATTTGGCAGCACCTGCTCCATCACGACCTGCACTGGGCCGTGGCCCCGATCGCCTTCATTGCGCTGATCGCCGTCGGCGCGGACTACAACCTGCTGCTGGCGTTGCGCGTCAAACAGGAGGCGGCGGCCGGCCTGAAGACCGGCATCATCCGGGCGTTCGGTGGCACCGGCGGGGTGGTCACCATCGCCGGCGTCATCTTCGGGCTGACCATGCTGGCGCTGCTGAGTAGCAGCGTGCTCAGCATCGCCCAGATCGGCACGACGATCGCGGTGGGGCTGATGGTAGACACGTTGGTGGTGCGGGCCTTCATCGTGCCGTCCATCGTGGCGCTACTGGGCCGCTGGTTCTGGTGGCCGCGTCCACTCCCCCGTCGCGCCGCCACGTCGGCGGTGAAAAGACCCGATCCGCAACTGGTTACTGCTGTGGCGGTATGACCGACGACGGCAGCCCGACCAGAACGCCCTCGACGTCGCCGTCGACGCTGACCAGCAGGCCACGCCCCGGCGGCAGTGTCTGGGCCCGGACGTTTCGGTTGATCCGGTTCTGCGGATCGTTGTCCATATATAGCTGAGCCACTTTCGCCGAATTCTGGAACCGCATCCACGGATCCATTTGCAACGTGGCCCAGTTCGCGCTGTTGCGAGTGGTGAAGACGTGCAAGCCGATCTGCCGCGCACGTTCCATCAGCTTCCACAACGCCGCGCCCACTGGCGGCTTGGGCGGGTAGCTCTGATCCGGGCGCAGGTCCTGGATGTCGTCGATGAGCACGAAATGCCGCGGGCCTTCCCACGGCTTGAGCGCGCGCAACTCCTCCTGGCTCAGGCCTTTAGGGGGCAGCCGGGGTAGCAGGACCTGCTGCGCCAGCGTGGTGACCACCTCGTCGATCTCGTCCTGGTCGTAGGCGTACGCGCGCACGTATCCGGGTCCGTGCAGATCGCGCAGACCGTGTGGCGCGGTCTTCGGGTCGATCAGCGTCAGCTGCGCTTCCTCGGGGCTGAATCGGTTCATGATCGCCTCGCCAATGGCGACCAGCGACATGGTTTTTCCGCAGCCTTGCCGGCCCAAGATCATCAACCCGGGACTCTCGCGCAGCTTGATGGGGACCGGACCCAGTTCGTGACGCTCGCCGATGGCGAAGCTGATCGCGAGGTCCTGGAACTGAGGCGCGGTGGGGTGAGCGGCCTCGTACTCCAGAATCGCCTTGAGCGCCACCCGCTGCGGCAAGCGTTGCAGGGTGGCGTGCTTGGTGACGCCGGCGACCTCCGCGATGCGGGCGCCGACGTCGACGATGCTGACCATCGCGCCGGTGCTGGCATCGGTCAGTGCTGGCACACCGACCCGCAGCTCGTGCAAGCTGTCGGTCAGACCGAAGCCGGGCCGGTTCAGCGTCCGCCGGGCCGCGTCCCGCGACTCGAGCGACGAGTGCCCCATCTGGCTTTCGCTCGGGTCGGCCAGCCGCAATTGGATTCGCGCCGTGGCGTTTTGCAGCAGGCTCTGCCGCTGGCCGTGAATCCAGCCACCGGCGCTGCACATCACGTGCACCCCGTATTCCGGGCCGCGGCTACTCAACGAGATGATGCGATCGCCCAGCACCGTATCTTTCGAGTACAGGTCGTCGTAGTCGTCGACCACCACGAACACATCGCCGAACGGGTCGTTGGCGTCCGTGCCGCCCAGGCCGTCGCTGCCCGGCGCGAAGCGGCGCTCGCGGAAGCCGTCGAGGTCGATCTTGAGGCGCCGGAACGAATCCTCGCGGGCGTCGATCAGGGCGTCCATGCTGCTCAAAATGCGCTCGATGCCCTCGGCGTCTTTGGGCGACACGATGTCGGTGACGTGGGGCAGCGAGGCGGCCTGGGCCAGCGTCGCACCGCCGATGCAGAAGAACGTCACGCGCGAGGGGCTGTACATCGTTGCCGCCGAACACATCAGCGTCATCAGTGTGGTCGTCTTGCCCCGCTGCTTGGCCCCCACCACGATCACGTTGCTGCGCAACGCATCCACCGCGTGCACGATCTGCTTGGACTCTTCGGGGATGTCCATCACACCCACCGGGAACATCAGCCCCGCGTTGCGCCCATAGTCGACGTGCCATGGCTTGCCCCGGTATCCCGCGACCAGCGCGTCGATGGACTCGGGCTCCTCCAGCGGCTCCAACCACGGCCGGCGCGGTGAGCGGTGCGGCACCTCGCGCAGCGACTCCCGCAGCACGTCGACGATCTTCTTCCGCTTGAAACCGTCGTCGTAGTACAGGAATTCGTCGGGTTCGGCGTCGACGGCGGCGGCCGCCTCCAATGCCGTGGCGTCGGAGGCGTCCAGCGGCTGGAACTGCCAGTTGTACAGCCGCGGCTTGGTCAGCGTCATGTCGACGGTGGTGGCGACCTCCTTGGTCTTGGGCACGACGAACGGGGCGGAGAGGTAGAAGCACCGGAACGGTTCGAGATCGCGCGGACCCACCTTGAGCAGACCGAAACCGTTTTCCTTCGACGGCAGGTGGTAGGCGGCGTCCGAGCCGATCACCTCGCGGCTGTCGTCACCGGACTCGGCGCGTAACGCGATGCGGAAGGCTATGTTGGACTTGACCTTTTGCAGGGAGGACAGGTCCAGTCGCTGGCCGCCCAGCATGAAGAAGACGTTGGCTCCGCGGCCTTCCTGGCCGATGTGGATGATCAGGTTGATCCACTTCTCGTGGTTGGCGAACAGTTCCAGGTACTCGTCGACGATGACGAGCAGGACCGGCACCGGCGGCAGGTCGCGTCCGGCCAGCCGGATCTCTTCGTAGTCGTTGGCGTCGCGGGCGCCCACCGAGGTGAACAGCTCGTAGCGCTGCTTGATCTCACCGTCGATGACCCTGCGCATCCGCTCCGCCAGGTGCCGTTCGTCCTTGCCGAGGTTCGACAGCGCGGCCACCACGTGGGGGATGCCCAGGATATCCTGCGCCGCCGACTCGAACTTCATGTCGACGAAGATGACGTTGAACGTCTCTGGGGAGTGCGTCAGCGCGATGCCGTAGACCAGCGACAGGAAGAACTCCGACTTACCCGAGCCGCTGGTGCCGATGACCACGGAGTGGAACCCGAAGCCGCCGAAGTCTTTTGCGCGGATGGTGATGTTCTGCAGCTCGCCGTTGGGTTTGGCCCCGACCGGGACCTCGCACCAGCGCTCGTCGCCGCGGCCCCGACGCTCGGCCCACAACCGGTCGACGTCCAGGTCCCGGGGGTCGCTGATGCCCAGGGCGCGCAGCAATTCGGTTGCGCCGCTGACGGAGTCGGCGATCTCGCTGCGGCTGGTCGGTGACCACCGGGCCATCGCCCGGGCGTAGCGGTAGGCGCGGTGTACGGAGAGCTGGTCGGCGTGGGCGAAGAACTTGTTATTTACGCGCAGCAGTGGAGCCGGGCGATTGTCCTCGCCGTCGGCGTCGGAGCCGTTCCGGTGCAGGGTGATGTCGCCGTTGACCGAGCCGCTGGGTGCGCTGTGGCGTTCGCTGAGGTTGAACACCTGGTCGTTGGCGAAGCCCACGCCGGTGCCGACCCGGGAGGCGACGCGCAGCAGCGTGATTCCCGCCTTGCCGACCTGCCCCACCACGCTCTCCCACGCGTCGGGGCTGCCGGTGTTGTCGTCCACGATCACCAGGTGCGGGCCCAGATCGACCGTGTTCGTGCCGGTTTCCAGTGTCGAGCCCATCGCGGTGGGACTGGCCGCGGCCAGCGGTGTCCACGCGCCGCGCTTGCCCTTCATGTGCAGCTCGACGCCCAGCGCCTCTTCGAGTTCCTCGGGGGTGGCGAAGACGAGGCGCCGAAACCCGCAGGCGTCGAACAACTCGTCGTGCAGGTTGTGCGGCAGCCAGACGATCCACGACCACGCCTCGGGATTTCGGGTCACCACCATCAGCTTGACGTCACGCGGATTATGGAACACCGCCAGCGAGCACAGCACCGAGCGCATCAACGAGCGCAGCCGGTCCAGGTCGTCGCCGACGAAGCTGAAGCCGGGTGCCGAGCGCAGGTTGACCACCTTGGCAATATCGCGAATCTTGCGCTGTTCCAAGATGAAATCGCGCAGCGCCTGTCCGGTGACGGGTTCGAGCTCCTCATCGGAGGCAATGTCGGGCCAGGTCACCGACAGCACCGAGTCCGGTGCGTGCTGCACGCCCGTGCCGAGACGCACCTCGAGGAAGTCCGCGTCGCCGCGTCCGCGCTCCCACATCCGCGGGCCGCCGATGATGGCCCCGAGCCCGCGGGGGTCGGAGTGCACGGAGTTCTGCCATTCGCGTTGCGCACACACCGCGGTCTGGATCTCATCACGGTTGGCGTCGAGCTCACGCAGATAGCGGCGACGGCCCTTTTCCATTTCGCCCCAGGTGATCTTGCGCGCGCGCCCGAAACGGCCGGAGAAGGCAAGCATGCTGAAGGCGCCGATGCCCATCAGGGGGAAGAAGCCGGTGGTCAGGCTGCGCACGCCGGAGACGTAGAGCATGACGATGGTGCCGATGAGCGCCACGATCAGCGCCGGCACCCCGATCATCACCCAGATGTTGCGTGGCTCGCGTTCCGGCAGCGCGATCGGTGCGCTGGGTGCCACCCGCACCGGTTTCGGCGGCTCGATCTTGACGCGGTTGATGGGGAAAGCTTTCTTGGACATTCTCTAGCCTCCCGGCTTCGCCGATGTCGTCACCACAGCCACCTTGCCGAGCGCCGGGACGGTGTCCCGCGCCAAGAGCGCCGATTCCCTTGACAGTGCCGGGCCCGCCGCGAAGGTTCGCAGCAACGGCCACGGCGCCTGCACCGCCGAGCCCGGATCGAGCCCGAGTGCGCGTAACGTCGTGTCGTCGTTGGTGATGCCGAACCGCACCCCGTTGTCGGAAACCCAGAACAACGATTCCCGGGAGTCGGAGGTGACCACGCCGCTCGTCGACGTGACGAAGTTGGCCGCGCCCGGCAACACCAGCACCTGGTTGGCCACCACCGACGCCGGGTCGCGGTCGTCACGCACCAGGTGGACTATGCGGTTGTCCATGTACGACGGCGAGGGCAGGCCGCGCCCGTTGTAGACCACGACGCGTGCCTGCGGATCTGTCGAGCCCTTCTCCCAGCCGACGCAGGTGGTCGGATCGGCTGCAGTGTCAACGAAATTCAAGCGCCTGGTCGGGTAGTAGTCCACCGCTAGCGAGTTCACTTCGGGGATGTTGACCAACACGTCGGGCGTCACCACGCGCGGGGCCGTCGAGCCGTACGAGTTGGCGCTGCGCAACAGGTCGGCGACGAAGCTGGTGACCTTTTGCACCCCGTCGGGCAACAACACATAGAACTGCTTGCCGCCGCTGGCGGTCTGGGCCTGCAACACCGCGCCGACCTGGGAGCCCGAGACCCACGTCGACGGCGTGCCCGCCAGCGGCACCGCGGGGACACCGAGCGGTTCGGTCGCGGGCAGCGCGTCGTACAGCGCCCGCGAAATCTCCACCGGCAGCGTCACTCCCGGGTCGAGTCCCAGGCTGAGCGTGATCGCCCGGTTGGACGGATCGATCTGCGAGCGCTTGCCGCCCCAGATGACCAAGGTGTTGCCCTCGAACGTCACCAGCACCCCGGCGTCGTCGCTCAGGGGGGTGGCGCGGTCGAATCCGTCGAGCGGACCGGCGATCGAAGTCACCACCGGCCGCTCCGGGCTGCGCGGGCGTCCCGCAGTGTCACATACCGCCCACGCCGACGTCGCACCCCGGTGGACCGGCATCGCCGCCGGTGCTCCCGGGATGCCGATCAGGGGCCCAGTCGGATACTTCGCTATCTCAGCGGGTTTCACCCACGTCGGCTGGTTCGCGGTGCCCGTCGCCAACCGCGCGGACGTCAGATTCAGCGCCGGGTAGAGCCGGCCGTCGATCCTGGCGTAGAGCGCTCCGGAGTCGCGGTCGCCGATGATAGCCGAATCACCCACGATGCCAGTCGGTTTCAGGACGTTGAGGAGTAGCATCCAGCCCGCGGCGATGGCCACCAGGAGAATCGACAGCGCCAGCGCGGCGGTCTGCTTGCGGTCATCGTGTTTCATGCGTACCGAGAAGCGGGTGGTCGCCGCGCGCAGCCGCCGGTTGTAAAACAGGTGCCCAGAGTTCTGGTCGCGGTTAGACAAACTCAGCGGCATGCTCAGTACCCCTTGGGCGCTCGGTGAGGATCGGCCTGCTGAATCCGATCAGCCAAATTCGACGCATCGGCGGCAACCCCGTAGCGGCCCATCGCATAGTTGATGAACGCGCACGCCTGCGCCACCAGATTGTGGATGTCGCGCGAGGTTCCCGGCTGGTGATAGGCCGCGAAGGTCGGCGCGATGAATTGCCAGGCACCCTTGCTCGGGGTGCCCCGCGCTGCGTTGGAATCCCAGTCGTTGACCGCGCTTGCGTCGTAGTCGGATTCGCGGCGAGCCACCAGGTCCATGCCGCGTTCCCAGCGGGCGCGCGCCGCCCGGTCGTGAATGCCCTTGATGTCCAGGGCTTTACGGATGGCCGCCAGCACCGCTGGGCGACCGTTTGGCTGGTTGCTGTGCATCGACCGCCTTTGTAGGTAGTGCAAGCGCCGCAGCCTGCGCGCGAGCAGCCGTGCCCGTCGGCGAGATCCGGCGACGCGCCGATGCTGAGTCCGCAGCCGGGCGGCCATGCGGGCAAGGGCCTCGCGGCGGCCCATCGGCGTGTCGATGGCCGGGGTTGCGTCTGCCAACGCGTCTTCCAGGGTTGCCCTTGTCGCCGCGCGGCCGTGGGCGTGGTCGGCGCGGGCGTCGGTGATGATTTGTTCCAGCGCCCGGTCGGTGTGGGACAACCGACTTAGGCGTCTTATTGCGGTGCCCGACCGCGCCGCCGCCGCCCCTGGCAACCGGGCGGTCCCATGCCATGTCGCGTCGGCGCGCGCCTGCGTGTGCGCCGGTGCGTCACCGATGCCGTCGCCCGTCGCTGGCTCCCCGAACAGCTTGTGGGCGCGAGACAACGCCGCGACCGCTTGCGCTTTCAGGGGATCGGTCACCGACTTCCCCGCCCTGATTCACCTGTGCGCCCTCGCGGCGCCGCATCGTCGCCGGACACTTCGCGCTTGTACTCCCACACCCTCCTGGCCGCGCATTCCGCGGTCTCGCTGCAGACGTACCAATAGCATGCACGCATCGACAGTTCTGCTGTCAAAAACGAGCATCCCAATATGACCCGCGCATTGGGTTCGGCCGGCCGCAATTACGTAATGACCCTACTGCCGACTGAACTACCCGACCATTCACCCTTTCGGTGGGCTGGGGGGACTGCTATTCCTTGGGCTCGTCCTCGGACGGCATGATCACGATCCGGCGATTGGGCCGATTGGTGACGACGGTCGGTTTGGCTTCGCCGGATTTGTTACCCGGCGCGCTCGGCGGGATCGTCAAGCGGCCCTTGACCGGCTGGCCGTTCGGCACGCCCGGGGCCGTCACCCGCTTCTCGACCGGCTTGTCCTTATTGCCGCCTTCGCCGCCGTGGCCCATCGCTCCCGGGGGCATCATCGGCATGCCGGTCATTCCGGATTGTCCTGGCATGGCGGGCATGCCACCGGTTGGCGGCATCATCGCCGCTTTGGCGGCCGCGGGTGTGGTCGGCGGCGACGACGTCGGCACCGGCGGCGGGCCCAGCGAGCTGGCCGGGGTCGTGCCTCCACCGCCGAGGCCTGCACCACCGCCGCCGGAGCCAGCGCCCAGGCCGGAGCCGCCACCACTGCCGACGCTGTCGACCAGATGCGCGTCGCTGGCCAGCCCGGCGCCGTGGGCGCCCTGCACCGCGCTCATCAGCGGCTGCAGGGCGCTCTGGCCGGCCTGCATGGCCTGCTGGGGAAGCTGGGTCAGCGGTCCCATGACGCCACCGATTGCACCGCCGACCGCGCCGGTGACGCTCTGCAGCATCTGCTGGATCATCTGCATGTCCTGCTGGCTGGTTGCCTCGTTGGCCGGGAACTTCGCCGCGGCGTCGGCGGCGTGGGCGCGACGGTCAGCGTCGGCGGCGGCGGCGTCGGCTGCGTCTTTTGGGACGCCAGCGTTGCCGGCGCCGGTTAGCGCGCCGCCACCGCCACCGCCGGCGGGCGACTGGTCAGGTGGATGACCGGGGCCTGGCCCCGGGACCTGCACCGGCACTCCGTTGATCAGGACAGTAGTACTTGGCAAGTCACTGCTGATGGGATTACCGACACCCACAATCTCACCTCCACCCCACTCGTGAAGCCCGAACCGCTTGATGCTTAACCCTTGGGCGCAGCTCGGCGCTCGTGCCACTCATTTTGGCATAAGACGCCGGTAATGCTATTCACCCAACAACTTGGGGCAACTACGAACGACTCCGATGACCGATCGCGTCAAACCACGCGAGGTGATAATTCGCAAGGTATTCATGGCCGTCGATCAGGGCTTCGATGGCCGCCAAAAGCATCCAGTCTCCGACCACCGTTGGGTCATGATTGGGATAGGCCGCTAGTACCGAATGCTGGATTTCTGCGGCGCATTCGCGCAACATCGCGGTTTCGCTTTCGAGGACGCCGGTTTTTCGCACCGCGGGCGCCGCGACAGCCTGTGCGATCCGAGGCAGCCCGTCCCGACGGCGCACGGCATCCACCAGAGTGGGCCCAAGCTCATCGACTTCAGGCGCGGCCGAGCGGGCAGGCCGATCACCGCTGAGTGCGGGCTCGTCGGGACCCGGTTCGGCGACATAAGTGTTGGCGTGGTGGGCGGCCGCGACCGTGATCGCGCCGAGCAAGTCCACCACGTTGGCGTCATGGCGTCGCGCCGTCGGCTCGAGCAGTGTTATGTGGGCGGGCAGCCGGACGTGGGGCGGAATCCACCCGCCGGCGAGGTCGGTGACCAGCAGCGTGGTGACGCCGTCGTCGCGTAGCCCAGCCGCCCACGACAGCCGCGGCTCTTGACGTGCCACCGCGTCGACGAGTCGCTGCAGCCGCCGTTGTTCGGCCGTTCTGGCGGAGACCGCCCCAGCGGTGGCCCCAGTTGCCGCAGACGCTGCCGACGCGCCGGCCATCGTCGAGGAGCCGGCACCGGCCTGACCCGCGGTAGATCCGGCGGCCCTTTCCACCGGAGAGACAACCGGCCCGCCCGCGGATGGGGACGATGCCGGCGAAGACGCTACCGGCGCGCCCGATACGGGACCGGCCGGAGTCGACGGCACCGACGGCGGCGCCACCACGGGCGGGCGTAGGTCGGAACCGTACGCGGGCAACGACCCTGAGGGGATGGACGAGCCGCCACCGACGGTCGGTGCGGGCGACGACCACGAACCACTGGGCATCACCGGCGCAACTGAGGTGCCTCCGCCGGTGGCCGTCGGAGCGGGGGATGCAGGTGGGGGTGCGTCGACCGGAGGGCTTGCCGGTATGAATGCCCCTGCACTCGGTGCGGTCGGCGTCACTGCCGGCGTTGCTTGAGGAGTTTGAGGTCCCCCTGCCTCCATCGCCTGTATCGGCCCGGCCGTAAACGCTTGTCCACCAGGGCCCGTCGCCTGGCCGGTCGCCAAGCCGGAGGTAAAGGCTTGTGCTAATCCGGGCTGGCCGCCTTGACCTAGACCGGCCGGCGATATTGGCATTCCACCGCCATGTACGCCTGGCATCCCTGGCGAGACGGTGCCGCCGCCGCCGGGCATTTGGACGCCCGCGGGCGATAGCGGAGCGCTTGCGGCTGGAATGCCGCCGCGTACACCATCCCCACCAACAGGCGCTGACCCGCCCGACGGCCTGCTGGGCGGCACACCTCCACCACCGCGTATGCCACCGCCAACTGCCGTTGCCGGCGGTGCGTGCCCCGGCGACCCAGCAGGTGCGGGCACTCCTCCATCGCCGCGCACCCCGCCGCCACCCACACCGCCACCCGCCGAATTCAAATCCTGCTGGCTGATCGGTTTTGGCGGCGAGGCGTCACCTACATTGAAGCCGTTTGCCGCCGCCCAGCTACGGGCATCGCCACCGATACCATCCGCATCGAGAATCTTTTGCGTTGCCGCCATCATCTTGTCGAGGGCGTCCCGGCTAGCGTTTGCGGCATCGGCGTTGCAGCGTGCTTGGACCGCCTGTATTTCCGCCAACTTCTCCGGAGGCAGCTTTTTTGATGCCAGGATTTTGTTGATCTCTTTGTTGCCCGTATTCGCTATGTCCGACAAGCGACTTCGTAGATAATCGATGGCATCGGCGCCTGAATTGAACGCTGACGCCTTTGTCTGGTACTTTTCGGCGAGATCCAGATGAAGCTTTTCCCCTTGCTGAAACCTCGTTATGAGGTCGTCTGCCGTGTGCCCTTTATTATTTGCAGCGAACGCTGTCCACTGGACACGCAGGTTCTGCGAATACAGCTGCTGCTCCCCGCACTCTTGGCTCCAGTGTTGAGCAGCGGCGCGTAATCCCGTCGAAGGTGCTGGCCACCACGGTCCAATTAATGCCGAGGTCCACGTACCGGGTGGAAGATCAACCGCCACCGCATACCTTTTTCATCGCGGCATCCTTGGCGCTCGCATCGGCGACTGCCTTTTGAAATTCGGCCTCGGTAGGGGCTCCCTCACTGCTTTTCGCCGTGTCCGTCAGGTATGCCGTCGCTAAAGTTTGGGCGGCGCTACGGTGCGGCTCGTCCAGAGGCGGGTCATTTAATGCGCTGTAGTGCAAGGCGGCGGAATTCGTCAGCGCGATGCGTGCGAACGCTTTGTCCCTGCCATTTGTGTCGACCTGCACAACCCGCGCGGCCACTTTGTAAGTCTCGCAGAGCCGCTGCTGCGCCGTTGCAATCTCCGCAGTGGCATGAGTCGGCGACGTTGAGTTCACCGAAGTGTGCGGCGCCGTTGGCCGTGCCAGGGCAAGGGTCAGCGGCGACCGGCTTGAACGAGATGCGAGGCGCCTGAGATGGGTCGACGAATTCCCCATGGGAGGCTCCCCGTCCGGTCCCTCACCGAGCGCCGAAAATACCTCCGCCGTCACGCCCACTCCCCACTCGTCATGAACACCGGTATAAGACAGCCGCCCAGTGCCCAATCACCGTCAATTTCAATGGTGCGTCAGGCAACGGCACGCCAGCAATTCACCACGCGGCGAACCCCCTCAGCGGCGCGGACGCAAGCTGCCCTGTCCAGACTTAGCGATCGGGCGTGCGGAACAGGTTCATTCACCGACTCGTTCAGAAGCACTACGAACCACATACCTTCTTCATCGCGGCATCCTTCGCGTTAATGTCGTCAAGTGCGGCTTGAAACTGTGCATCGGTCGCGACGTCCCTATTTCCCATAGCCGTCCCCTGGCGATAAGCCGCGGCTAATGCGTGGGCGGGATCGCGATATGTTGCGCCAAGGGCTGGGTTGGCGGATGCGTCATCGAGCATGGCCGCAGCGTTCGTAAGCGCGATACGGCCCAACGCGACGTCGTGGCCGTTGGTATCAGCTTGCACGGCTCGCGCAACTTGTTTGTAGGTATCGCACAGCTGGCGTTGAGCTGTAGTCGCCTCGGCAGCACTGTAGGTCGGCGTACTCGTCGTCGTTGGTTTCGTAGCTGTCGGTCGCGTAAGAGCAACAACCAGCGCAGCAATGGCAACCACCGTGGCCACTCCAGCCAGAGCTACAGACGGCCACGTCCTTGAGCGTCGGTGTGATTGCGTGGGAAATACAGGTGCCCACTGCGTTGAGCCGGGCGGGCTGACTCGCGGCCCACTCCCCGGAGCTGGAGGCAAATCCCCCGCCATGCGTCCTCCTAATGGTGTAAGTGCTTTCCGAGACCGTCCCTCGAAAGCTTCATTCCATTAGTTGAACAGCTAACCGAGTGACGAGCAATCACCGCGCCCCGCAAACCGGGTCAGCCGCCCCCGCATAGCTTTTTCATCGCAGCGTCCTTCGCGTTGACGTCAGCTACGGTCGACTGCCACGCGGCAGAATCACCCAAGCTGGCTTCGGCTGCGGCATTGCTGTATGCGTTGGCTAGTGCCACAGCGGTGGTGCGATCACTGGACGTAAGCACTGGGTACTCGCTCGAGGTGTACCGCACCATTGACAGTCGCATTACCTGCACGCTCCGGACTGTTGCCATTCGTCTCGATCTGCACGGCGCGGATAGCGAGTTTGTAAGCGTCACAAAACTTTTGGTGCGCCGCAAACACTTCGGCGGGGCTATCGGTGGGCGCGGCCGCGGTAGTCGCACCAACCGTGACGGCCGGCCACATCCGTGAGGGACGCACTGGCGGAGCGGCATCGCCCGGCGCCCACTCCCTTCCGAGGAACCACCATGCGGCCCGGCACCAGGATTCCAATGCGGGTCCTCCATCACGGGCGTCACTCAGACGTTCTGTGTCGACGATCCGGAACTCGGTCGCAACGCCTGCATTTCAGCGGCGTTATGGCTGTCCATATTGGTGAACCCGGTGGCGGCGTGGTGGGCCTTGGTGCCAACACCGGTCAGCGTCTCACTGTGCCCCTGCAGGGTTTTGACGTGCTGCCCGTGCGCGGCGGCGACCGCACTGTGAAAGGCGTTGGCCGCGTCGAAGTCTCCGAACATCCCCGATGCCACGGTCCCTCCCGCCAGCTGATCGGCCCCCTCCTGGGCGTGGCCACCCGCGCGGTGGGACTGGTTGCCTCCGGAGTGCAATAGCTCCGTATCGACGAACATCGGCACTCCTTCCAAGTCTCGAAATCTGTTGACCAGGCTAAATGCAGCCCCGCAAGTGGTCAATTCACCGAAACCCATGACCATTGGTGACCGAGCGCGTCGGCCGATCCCACTCCGGGTCGACGGTGACGGGCAGCTGGATCCCGACATGCGGCAGCGAAACCGTCCCCAACGGCGTGCGGACCTGAAGAGGAATAGCGATCCGCGCGGCCGCCCGGTCGGACGCCAGCATGCCCTCACCGGCGAGATCATCGCCATGCCCGGTGACGATCTCGGTCATATTGTGGAGCGCTTCGCTGCCCACGTCGTAGTAGTGCGAGTGGTCGGTGAACCACGGCATGACGCTGTGCGAGCCAGCGACTTCGGCGCGAAACCGCACCACCCCGAAACCGGCATGGGCCGGGTCGGAGCCCAGCCCGGCTAAGGGGCCAACCGGTCCGCCGAGCGCCTCGTTCAGCCCGTTTGGAAGCCCGCTGCCCAAGTCACCTATCCAGCTGATCGCATCAGTCGATGCGGCGCCAACATACAACCTGCCGCCGTCTAGATGAAAGTCCGCGGCTTTGCGCGCCAAATCGGTTCCCGGGCAACCGGTTAGCACGGCGTCATTGGCGCGCATGCCGCTGTGGGCGAATGCGTCGGCCACCGTTGTGGACCCGTAGGAGTGCCCGAGGACGGTGACATGAACTGGACCATCGTGTGTGGCACTAAGACCATTGACGTCGGCGGCCAGCAGCGCACCCGCCTGCCGCGCCCTCCACGGGGTGCCGACCTCTTCCAACTTCGATGGATCAGTGACGGCCTGTTCCCAATGCGGATTCCCGAATTCGGGTGCGTCATAACCCATCCACGCCAGCACCGCGGTCGGCTGGTTAGGGTCGGCCTTCGATGACTGCTCGTAGAGGTTGATCGCGTCGTCGGTCCCGTCAGACATCCACCCTCCCCGCACGCTGCTGTTGGTGCCCGGCACTACGACCGCCGTGTTGCGGGACTTGTCCGGGTTGCCGATCGCGATGGCCGCCCTGCCCTTGCCGTTGAAGGCCAGCGGGTCGTACGCCCACAGCATGATGGTTGCGTCGGAGCCCTTGGCGCGCTCGAGGAAGTCGTTGGTCTTTACCGCGTTCTGGTATCGGGTGATGTCCGTGGCGCACAGCCCATAATCGCCAGGCGTGGTGAATATCTCGCTATCCCTATCGCTGAGCGCGCTGTCCCGGAGCGCCGCGGGATCCAGCCCGCGCTGACGGGCGACGTCTTCGACTTTGCGCAAGTCGTCCTTCAGAGCCGCCTGGTTCACCGTATCGCGCACTTCGGCCAGGATGCCGTTGAGGTTGCCCAGCTCGTGCGGGTGTTGATCGATCAATAGGTGCTGCTGATCGGCGCTCAACGAATCCCACCACCTTTTGGCCGCCTCGGGGCCGCTGTCCGGCGGCGGGATCGACAACTCGTCGACGCCTCGAATCTCGGCCGGGTCGGCCCCGTCCGTACGCAACGCCCCCAGGCCCGCGGCAAGAGAAGCCGCATACCGATCACGGATCTGGCGCAGCAAGAACGCTATTGCCCTCGTTTCGGCGACCGCCTCCGCGCGCAGATCCTCAACCGCGCAATGGTCGTCGTCAGCGAGGGCCTCGCACATCTCGTTGTCGATGGCTTCGAGGTCGTATTGCAGCGCGCCGATGTACCACGCGGAGGTTCGCTGCGCCTCGGCCAGCGCCGCGGCAACGTTCTCCAAATCGATTGCTATACGCGGCAATTGCGAGGTCTGCAGCCCCAGCGACCGGGTCACTCGCCGCACCTCGGCGTCATCGTTGAACGGGCGCCCGCCGTTTTGGTGATTCCACGCCGCATCGAACCGGCGCCGAGCTGCCTCAAAAGCGACGCCGGCCTCGACGGTGCTTACCCCGGCGTCACGGAAGGCCTGCGCGAGGGCCGAGATCTGCGCCGGGCGACCGGCTTGCAAGCTGGCGTTGACCGACCACGGATCCCCGCCGGCCTCGGCAACGAGGAAGGGAACGCTCAAATGGCGCAGCAGCATCGAAGCGATCGCTACGTCAGCAATTCGTCCTCACAGGGGGCTCGCGCCGTCGGCGAGACCGTCACCGTCAGAGTCGGTCAGCCGGACATTCCATTTGCCGTCGCCGTCGGTATCGACGTAACCGGTCACGCCGTTTTCGTCGGACCGCAGGACGCGGTCGGCGAGGCCGTCGCCGTCGGTATCGACGAGGCGGGCGTCCGGGCGCCCGTGCCCGTCGAAGTCGACCAGCGGGCCGCCGGTGTGTTCGACACCGTCCAGCCCGAACCAGCGCAATTGACCGCCGCGGTCCATGGCCACCGCCCACGTCCCGGATCCGTCGTCGGTGAAGTAGGCCTCGGGTGTGCCGTCGTTGTCGAGGTCCAGCACGGCGTGATCAACGAGGCCGTCGCCGTCGAGATCCGCGAGTGCGTCATCGCGCAGTCCGTCGTGGTCGAAATCCAGCCCGATCGAGTCGAAGCGGCCGTCGTGATCGAGATCGAGATCGGGTTGCCCATGCCAAATGGCGGCGCCGTCGTCGCCGGCGAGACAGTAATCCATGCGTACTCGGACGCGCGGCTGCCGCTAGTCGTTCCCCCGAGACTGCCACCACGCCAACAGTTCCGCGGTCGCCTCGTCGTTGTCCAACGGCCCACGTTCGAGCCGCAGCTCTTTCAAAAACCGCCACGCCTCGCCGACTTGAGGCCCCGCGGGGATGCCGAGCAGTTCCATGATCTGGTTGCCATCCAGATCGGGACGCACCCGCGCCAGATCCTCTTGGGCGGCCAGCTCGGCGATTCGCGCCTCGAGCCGGTCGTAACTGGCCTGCAGCCGCGCGGCCCGGCGCTTGTTGCGGGTCGTGCAGTCGGCCCGCACCAGCTTGTGCAGCCGTGACAGCAGCGGTCCCGCGTCGGTGACATAGCGGCGCACCGCGGAATCGGTCCACTTGCCGTCGCCGTAGCCGTGAAACCGCAAATGCAGGTACACCAGTTGCGAGATGTCCTCGACCATCTGCTTGGAATACTTCAACGCGCGCAACCGCTTTCGCACCATCTTGGCACCAACGACCTCGTGATGGTGAAAGCTCACGCCACCGTTGGCTTCGTGGCGCCGAGTGGCGGGTTTACCGATGTCGTGCAGCAGCGCGGCCCAGCGCAGCACCAAGTCCGGGCCGTCGTCCTCCAGCGCGATCGCTTGGCGCAGCACCGTCAGTGAGTGCTGATAGACGTCCTTGTGCTGATGGTGTTCGTCGATGGCCATCTGCATGCCGCCGACCTCGGGCAGCACCACCTCGCCCATGCCGGTCTGTACCAGCAGATCGATGCCGGCCGTCGGATCGTCGCCGAGCACCAGTTTGTCCAGCTCGGTGGCCACCCGTTCGGCGCTGATCCGCGACAGCTGCGGGGCCATGCGATCGATCGCCTCGCGCACGCGCGGTGCGACGGTGAAACCCAGCTGCGAGACGAACCGCGCCGCGCGCAGCATCCGCAACGGGTCGTCGCCGAAAGACACCTCCGGGGCGGCGGGGGTGTCCAACACCCGCGCCCGCAGCGCCACCAAACCGCCTAGGGGGTCAAGGAATTCGCCGGGCCCCTCGGGTGTGATACGCACGGCCATCGCGTTGACCGTGAAATCGCGGCGCAACAGGTCGTCCTCCAGGCGATCGCCGAAGCGCACCTCGGGATTCCGGGACACCTGGTCGTAGGTGTCGGCGCGAAAGGTGGTGATCTCCAAGCGGTGGTCGCCCTTGCCGACACCGACGGTGCCGAATTCGATCCCGGTGTCCCACAGGTTGTCGGCCCACCGCTGCAGGATTCGTTGCACCTGCTCGGGGCGTGCATCCGTGGTGAAATCCAGATCAGGACTCAACCTGCCCAACAACGCGTCCCGTACGGAACCTCCGACGAGGTAGACCTGATGGCCCGCGGCGTCGAACGCGGAGCCGAGCTCGGCAAGCATGGGCGCATGCCTGTTAAGAGCGACCGCGGCGGCGGTCAGCAGGTCGGCATCCTGGGCGGCTTCAGGCACGTTCGATCAGCCTAGTCGGCCGGAGCCGAAAAGCCCGTGTGAGGAGGCTCGCACGTCACAAAGGTGAATTGACCCGGCACGGAGCGTCAGTAGCCTTACGTGCGACAAGAAGGGTGAACGGCGGGACGGTGCGGTGCATCTCCGATACATAAGCAAGGCCGCACTGATCATGTTCGCTGGCGGGGATCCATGGAAGATCGACGCCACATTGCAGAGCGGGCGGCCGGCCCAGATCTCGAACCTCGCGGCAGCGTTTCACGACGCGGGCCAGTCCACGACGGAAGCCGAGGTCGCGTTCCGTCAGGCACGCGACCGCTTCGATAACGCTTGGACGCACGAGAACGGCGAGAATCCGATCAACGACTCGGCCGAGGTTCGGCGGGCCACGACCTCACTCGGATTACAAGCGGCTCAATTGCCCAAAATCGGTGCCGATCTGGAGAACGTCGCGGCGGCGCTGGCCGAGGCCCAACGATCCGGAAAGGGCGAGATTGCGTCGCTCGAAGGCACGCTCCAAGGTCTCGACGATCAAATCGGTGAGGCGGTCGAGCTTGAGAAGAATCCTCAGTTAACAGCTTCGGAGAGGCAGCTGCTGGACCACTACATCAACGGACTCGAGAAGCATGCGATCGGCGACACCAAGGCCTCGCTGAATAACCTCACGCAAATCCGCGGGCAGTACTCTCAGCAGCTACAAACTTCGTTGGCCAACCTGCGTAAGCAGGGCGAATACCAGGCGCCGATTCAAGCTCTCGACGGCGAGATCCCGGAAGGCCCCCCACAGACTGTCAGCGACGAGGAACGGCGGCACAACCAGATCGAGGCTTTCAAACAGGTCTTCGGCCGCGAACCGACGTCGGCCGCCGACTGGGAGACTGCGGCAGCTTTAGATCCGCAGACCTATGATCCGAAGTTCAAGGGCACTAAATCGCAGGTCGAGGTGGTAAAGATTCGCCCAGTGCCCGGACAGGGAGTAGTTCGTGTCTCGCAATGGATCGAACAACGCGACGTGACTAGCTTTCCGCCATGGAAGCGAGATCTTGGGAACAACCGAGGACCCAATCCCACCTTCGACCCGGAAGACACCAAGGTCACCACCTACATCGACTACGAAAATGGGCTCGTCGTGTTAAGGCAGAATCCTTCTGTCGAGGAGAACTCCACCGGCGGCCCGGGGCAAGTGAAGGTCGGCATACCCAAAGGCAGCGTGACGCAACTTCCCGATGGATCTGTTCGAATTAAATACGACGCGGGCAACCCGTTCGCCCCGAAAGTTACTGGAGATCCCACCGGACCGTTTACGGGCCATACAGTAACGGTCAACGGCGACCTCGTTTTCACGCCCGGACCAGGAGGTGTGCAGGTTAACGGCACGCGCACTGACTACCCGTCCTTGGAGGTGTACCAGGACTTGCCAAACGGCGGTACCCGCACAGTGCTGATCGACCCCGCCCAATCCGGCCGATCGTGGGGTCCGGCCTTCAACCTGCCCGGCCATCATGACGTCGGCCCCATCGGCGGTAAAGCGTTCACACCGTTCGACACGGGTGGCTGGAACACGAAATACGATGTGCCGGCTCCTTTGCCCGCGACCGAGTTTGGCCCAGTTACCGACATACCGTCGGTCCCGCCTTTGCCCACCGGCACTGCAGTCCCCGCATGACGGCGATCAACTGAAAGCAACCAGGGATGCCACCTTTCCTTCGACCTCGCAACTTGGACGCTGGCGCGTGGCGCGTGGCGACTTTGTCGGCGCCGTTCGTCGTCCAGATCGTCTTGGGATTGCTGCTCGTCACGATGTGGGCGCTAGGCAAGGGACCCTTCATGACCGAACGCGGGCACACCGAACGTAGCTGGATGCTCATCGCCGTCGTCATCACCACAGTGGTGTCTCTTGCACTCGCCGCGGTACTGGGGAAGTCGCCCTCGCCGCGCAATCGCGGTATTGCGCTTAGCATTGCGGGATCTTCTGCGACCGTGCTTATCGGTGGAATAATTTTCGCGTATCTGGTTTTGCGCTGAAAGGTCTTGTGGTGGCCGACGAATCGCTGACCCCGATACCAAATTCGCTCTACGGTCCGGTCACTTTTGCGGTCGCGGTTCTCCACGTATTCATTGTCGAGTTCGCCACGTGGCTCTTCATGCCGTACTCGATCGTGTTCGTGCTTCCGGCAGTCCTCATCTACATGGCGATCTCAGCGCTTGTCATGCTTGCGCCGGGAACAGTGGGCCAGATCGGGCGCGGGATGCTCATCGGCAGCCTGTCCGGGCCACTCTCACTGCTCATCTTTGGCGCGGCATGGGCGATCGCCCAAGCGATAGGCCCGATCTGACGAGACGCATTCCGTCTCGGCCTCGCCCACTCATTCCGCGGCGAGCGTCTCCGGGAGAATAAGTCGTGCCAGCTACTATCGCTTGGGTGTCGGACGGCGAACAAGGCAAACGACGTCGGCGCCGGGGGCGCCGTCGTGGCCGAGGCGCCGCGACTCCGTCCGAGAATCAGACCACCAGTCAGACGACCGGCGACTCGACGGCCACCAAATCGCGCCGACCCCGGGCGACTCGCCGCGGACCGGATCAGCTGCGCACCGTCCACGAAACGTCCGCCGGAGGGCTGGTCATCGACGGTCTCGACGGGCCGCGCGAATCGCAGGTCGCCGCCCTGATCGGGCGCATCGACCGCCGCGGGCGGATGCTGTGGTCGCTGCCCAAGGGGCATATCGAACTCGGTGAGACCGCCGAGCAGACCGCTATCAGAGAAGTAGCCGAGGAGACCGGCATCCGCGGCAGCGTGCTGGCCGCGCTGGGCCGCATCGACTATTGGTTCGTCACCGACGGCCGCCGCGTGCACAAGACCGTGCACCACTACTTAATGCGTTTCTCCGGCGGCGAGCTGTCCGATGACGATCTGGAAGTCGCCGAGGTCGCCTGGGTACCGATGGGCGAACTGCCGTCCCGGCTCGCCTACGCCGACGAACGTCGCCTTGCCCGCGTGGCCGACGAGCTGATCGACAAGCTGCAAAACGACGGCCCGGCCTCGCTGCCGCCGCTGCCACCCAGTTCGCCGCGGCGCCGCCCGCAGACGCACTCGCGGACTCGGCATTCTGACAAACCGGCCGCGAGCCGGAAGAACGGCCACGGACCGGGGCCGTGACAGCTGCGCGTCTGCGTTGGGCCGGCCTGGCGCGTATAGCCGCCGTCCTCGCCATCGTGGCCGGAATCGCGGTACTCACCGGGCCGGTGATTCCCCGTGCGGCCGCCGGCGAGCCCGGGGTGACGCCGTTTGTCCGCGTACGCATCGATCAGGTCACCCCGGATGTGGTCACCACGACCAGTCCGCCCGTCGTGACCGTCACCGGCATGGTGACCAACATCGGCGACCGCCCCGTCCGCGACGTCATGGTCCGGCTCGAGCACGCCGGCGCGGTCACCGCCTCCGCCGGGTTACGCACCACGCTGGACGGCGACACCGACGGGTACCAGCCCGCCGCGGATTTCCTCACTGTGGCTCCCGAGCTGCAGCGCGGCCAGGAAGTCGGCTTCACCCTGTCGGCCCCCCTGCGGGCACTGACCAAGCCGTCGCTGGGAGTGGAGAAGCCCGGCATTTACCCCGTGCTGGTCAACGTGAACGGCACGCCGGACTACGGCGCGCCCGCCCGGCTGGACAACGCGCGATTCCTGCTGCCCGCCGTGGGGGTGCCGCCCGACCGCGCCGACGACGTCGGCTCCGCTGTCGCGCCCGACACCTCCAAACCGGTGTTGATCACCATGCTGTGGCCGCTGGCCGACCGGCCGCGCCTGGCTCCCGGCGTGCCGGGGGGAACCATCCCGGTACGGCTGGTTGACGACGACCTGGCCACCTCGTTGGCCAGCGGCGGCCGCCTCGACATCCTGCTGGCTTCGGCCGAGGTCGCCACCAGTCACGACGTCGACCCCGACGGCGCCGTCGGCCGCGCACTCTGTTTGGCGATCGATCCGGATCTGCTGGTCACCGTCAACGCGATGACCGCCGGCTATGTCGTATCCAATTCCCCGGACGGGCCCGCGCAACTGCCCGGCGCCCCCACCCACCCGGGCGCCGGGCAGGCCACCGCGACCGAATGGCTGAACCGCCTGCGCGCGCTGGCACACCGGACCTGCGTGACCCCGCTGCCGTACGCGCAAGCTGATCTAGATGCCGTGCAGCGGGTCAACGATCCCGGTCTCAGCGCGATCGCCACCACGAGCGCCAACGGCATCATCGACAAGATCCTGGACGTCTCCTCGGTGCGCGGCGCCACGCTGGTGCCCGACGGCCCGCTGACCGGCCGCGCGGTCAAGTTGCTCAGCGGCAACGACAACACGGTCGCGATCGCCGCCGCCGACTTGTCGGCCGCCGACTCCGAGACCGGCGTCGACACCGCGCCCCGGCGGTTGTCCGCGCAGGTCACGGTCGCGCCGTTCGACCCCGCCGTCGGGGCCGCACTGGCTGGGGCGGGCACCGCCCCCGACGTGCCGACATACCTGGACTCGTCCATGACCGTCCGGC
The DNA here is from genome assembly GCF_010731775.1 of Mycobacterium mantenii. Classification (NCBI taxonomy): domain Bacteria; kingdom Bacillati; phylum Actinomycetota; class Actinomycetes; order Mycobacteriales; family Mycobacteriaceae; genus Mycobacterium; species Mycobacterium mantenii. Next base: position 4,329,134 of record NZ_AP022590.1, read on the forward strand.
TGGGCCACGATTCGGTGACCGCACGCCGCCAGGACGCTTTGGGGTCGATGTTCTGGCAGGCGCTGCGCCACGACGACCCGCGCACCCAGATCCTGGTCCCGCCGACGACGTGGAATCTGCAGGCCGACGACGCCCAGGTCATCTTGACGGCGCTGGCCACCACCATCCGCTCCGGTCTGGCGCTGCCGCGCCCGCTGCCGGCCGTGATCACCGAGGCCAACCAGGCTGCACAAGCCCACCCCCAACCGCCCGAAGAGGTCGGCGCCTACACCTCCGCCCGCGGCCAGTTCAACGACGACGTCACCGCCGGGATCACCGGTCAGGTCGGCCGGCTGTGGGCGTTGACCTCGTCGCTGATGACCGACGACCGCACCGGGCTGACCGGCGTCCAGTACACCGCGCCGCTGCGCGAGGACATGCTGCGGGCGCTGAGCCAGTCCGAACCGCCCGACACCCGCAACGGGCTGGCCCAGCAGCGCCTGGCGGTGGTCGGCAAAACGATCAACGACCTGTTCGGTGCCGTCACGATCGTCAACCCGGGCGGCTCCTACACCCTGGCCACCGAGCACAGCCCGCTGCCTCTGGCGCTACACAACGGCCTGGCCGTGCCGATCCGGGTGCGGCTGCACGTCGACGCGCCGCCGGGGATGAACGTCACCGACGTCGGTCAGATCGAATTGCCGCCGGGTTACCTGCCGCTGCGGATCCCGATCGAGGTGAATTTCACCCAGCGCGTCGCCGTTGA